>JAQUSS010000024.1 GCA_028710135.1 Gemmiger sp.
TACGCCAAACTGTTTCATCATGTCGTCCACCGGCTTGATGTGCAGTTCCCGCGCACAGGTCAGGCAGTAGCCCTCCTGGATGGGTTTGCCGTTTTCCAGCCGTTGCACATACACAACGGCGGTGCGTTTTTTGCAGCGAATACATAACATAAAGTCCAGTCCCCTCTTATCGGCGGGTTAGCGCCGTTCCTGTCGTTGGCCGGTTTTGGCCGGTTTTTACCAAGTATTAGTAGTGTACCAGCAGCGGGTTAAGCTGTGAAAAGAACGAATAGAGCATACTGCCCGAAAGGGTGGTGCCTGTAAGCCAGGGCAGGCGGCCCGCCGTGATGGCGGTTGCCGCCCACAGCGCCAGGCAAACCAGCCAACAATCCAGTATGCCGTTTACAAAGCCGAAGGCAAACCCCAAAATTTGGTTGAGGCCGCCCAAAACCGGCAGGCTGTTGAAGGCGTGGCAAAGGCCGATTATCAGCCGGAACACCGCCCGTATCACAAAGCACACCACCAAAAACAGCAGCATTTGCAAAGCGGGCTCCAGCAGGGGTTGCAGGGCATCGGCCACCTGGCGGGCAATATCGCTGTTGGCGGCGGCGGTTGCGTTTTGCAGCGCGGCGGCAATGCGGGTGCGGGTTTCCTCGGGCAAAAAGGCGGCGTACTGCGCAAGCAGCGCGGGGGCGTTATCGCCCTGGTTGGTGATCACCTCGCCCACCTTGGCGGCAATGGCGGTGCCGATATGGTTTTGGTATAAGGGCGGCGCCCAGGTGCGGGCGGCCCACACCCCGCCGATCACGGCGGCAACCGCCCCCACCAGCCCGGCAAGCCCGGCCAAAAAGCCCTGCTGCCTGCCCCGAAATGCCACAAACAGCAGCAGGCATACCAGCGCGATATCACAGATCATTCCTACGGATAATTGCAAAATATTCCTTCCCTTTCCGTCACAGGCCCTGCGGCCCTATTTTATAAAAAGCAGCCGTGGCACCCCGGCAATGGCTGCCCCGGGTGCTTGGCACGGTATGGTGCGTGGCTACCTGCCCGCCGGGGCGGTGAGGGGCGAAACCTGCACCCCGGTAAACACCAGCGTTTTGGCGGCATCCAGCACGGCCAGGGGGCGGCTATCAAAGGTTTGCTCCCAGTTGCAAATGCCATCGAACTGGTAGCGGCGCACGGTGGCATCGCCCAGCACATACACCGCCGTGCCCGCGCAGCTTACCGCGTTTGCCTGGCCCACCAACACCTGGGCTAAGGCATCCAGTGAATCGTCCCGCAGGTTGAGCACACTGCCCGAGCGGCTTGCCAGCAAAAACGCGGTGTTTTTGCCGCTTACGGCCACGCTTTTTAGGGTGCTGCCGCCGTAATCAAACCGGGCGGCCTCGGCCCCGGTGTTGGGGTTTATGATGGCGGCGTAATTATCAAACACGGCCAGCAGCCGGGTGGGCGAAAGCCAGTGCAGCTCCAAAATCATGCTGCCGGGGGTGGCGGTGTAGCTGGCGGTTACGGTATCGGTGTGGGTATCCATCAAAAACACCGTGGTGCAAAGCTGCCCCCCCTGGGCTGATAGGCACCCCGCCGCAAAGCGGTGGTTATCGGAGGCAAACGCCAGCGAGAAGGGGGTGCCATCGGTTTGGGTGGGGTACCAGTTGTACCGCTCTTGAAAAAGTGGGTCGTACACCGTTACCTGCGCCGCGTACCGATTGGACTGGGTAACCACCGCGGTGGAGCCGTTGTTGCTCATGGCGGCCAGCAATATCCCCTCGCTAAAATTTTTGGTGTAGAGGTTTTTGGTGCGGCTTTCCACCCGCAGCTCGGTGCCTGAGCGGTTGTAGACGCAAAACCGGGTGTTGCCCACGGCCAGGGCAGGGCGGGCGTACCCGGGCTGGAAGGCGCGTATTTTGCCGCCATGCGCGGCATAGACGGCCACATCCTCGTTGCCAAGCTCCACAAAGCCACCGGCCAGTGCCTCCATGCGCAGGGGCTGGCTGATGCCGGTGCTGACCGGCCACTCTACCCCTTTGGTGTTGACCGATAGGTAGATAGAATCCACCATATCACCCAGCAGCGCCAGCGAGGAACCAAGCGCCCCCGTTGCCGCCGCCACCAGGGCGGTGGCCACCAGCGCCAACGCCGCCAAAATGCCCCACCGTTTGCGGCGCTGCTTTTTTTGCAGCGCGCTCAACTGCTTTAGCTTGGCCACCGGGCGGCGGGCGGCGGGCGGGGTGCCGGGTTTGCCAAAATCCCCCAGGCCGGTAAGGGGGGGCAGCTGGCCGGTGGGCGCGGCATCGGGCGGGGGCAAGCCCCGATCCCGTGCAAGCAGCCGTTGCAGCCGCGCCTGGCGTTCTTTTTCTTCCTTGCCAAACATGGCTGCACCCCCTTCCGGCTATGGTGTTCGTGTTTTTTTGCGTTTTGGGCTTTGGGCAAGCGCTTCGGCTTACCGGGGGCCTTGCGGCCCTGCCGCAGGCGGTTTAAGCGCCGCCGCCCGGTTCCAGCCCCGGTTCCAGCCCGGTTTCGGGCACCGTTTCCGCCCCCGAAGCATCCTCTGCCCCATCCCCATCCAAATCGGGTGGGGCAAGGGCGGCATCCCCATAATCGACCTGCCACAAAAACAGCCCCTGGGGCGGCAGGGTCGGCCCTGCCTTTTGGGGGTTGCGGCTTGCCAGCAGGGGGGCTGCCCCCGCTGGGTCAAACTTGCCAAGGCCCGCCGCCAGCACCGTGCCCGCCAGTATCCGCACCATGTTGTAGAGGTAGCCATCCGCCGTTACGGTGATGGTGTACAGCGCCCCGGCCCGCGCCACCTGGCAGCGGGTAATTTGGCGCACGGTATCGCCGTGGGCCGCTGCGGCGGAACCTGCCGCGCACAGGGCCATAAAATCGTGCTGGCCTACAAATGCGGCGGCGGTGGCCTGCATGGCCGCCATATCCAGCGGCGGGGCCACACGGTAGGTATATTCGGCATCAAAGGGCGAATCGCACCCGCCGTTGCGGATGCGGTAGCGGTAGGTTTTGCTGTGGGCGGCGTACCGGGCGTGGAAGCTTTCGGCCACCGGGTAGGCGGCCAGCACCCGGATATCGGGCGGGAGGTTGGCGTTGAAGGCCAGCGGCAGCTTTGCCAGCGGCACGGCACCATCATACCAGAAGTTGAGCGCGAATTGGCGCGCATGAACGCCCGCATCGGTGCGGCTACAGCCCTTTACAGCGGGCCGCACCCCCAGCACCGCCTGCATGGCGTTTTGCAGGGTTTCGCAGACGGTAACGCCGTTTTTTTGCACCTGGAACCCCGCGTAGCGGGTGCCCTTGTAGGCAATCCACAATAAAATGTTCATCCCACCCCCCCTTACAGGCCGGGCACCAGCAGCCGGGTTGCCAAAACGCAGCCCAGCAGCAGGGCGGCAACCACCCCGCAAAGCAGGTCGGTTTTGGTAAATTTTAGGTTCTTGAGCCGGGTGCGGCCCTCGCCCCCATGGTAGCAGCGGCATTCCATGGCCATGGCAAGCTCGTCCGCACGGCGGAAGGCGCTGATAAACAGCGGAATCAAAATGGGGATCAGCGCCTGGATACGCTCGGTAAATTTGCCGTTATCCAGCTTGGCACCCCGCGCCTTTTGGGCGTTCATAATTTTTTGGGTTTCATCAATCAGGGTGGGGATAAACCGCAGGGCAATGGTCATCATCATGGCAAGCTCGTGCACCGGCAGGTGCAGCTTGGCAAAGGGGCGCAATAGGCTTTCAATGGCATCCGTCAGCACAATGGGGCTGGTGGTGTAGGTGAGCAAGCTGGTGCCCGCAATCAGGGCCACCACCCGCACTGACATTAACACCGCATACCGCACCCCCGCGGGGTAGATGGTAAAAATCCACCAGTGGAACAGGGGCGTGCCCTCCCCCGTGATGAAAAACAGGTTGAGGATGGAGGTGAACAAAATGACCGGCAAAATGGGCTTGAGGCTTTTTAAAATAAGCCGGTAGGGGATTTTTGCCACCCCGTACAGCAGCGCCAGCAGCCCCAGCGAAAGGGCAATGCCCAGGGGGTTAGCCGCCATAAACAGCACCACGATGTAGGCGATGGTGACGATGATTTTAAGCCGTGGGTCGCACCGGTGCACCACCGAATCCCCGGGGAAATGCTGGCCAATGGTAATATCACTCAGCATGGGGCGAGCCCCCTTCCGTGGTGGGGGCCGGGCCATGGTGGGCCTGCCAGTATTTTAAAACGGTTTTGATCGCATAGGGGGTGGTGTATACGTCGGTGGGGATATCTAACCCCAGCTCCCGCAGGCGGAGGAAAATTTTGGTAACCTGTGGCACCGAAAGCCCCAAGGCCAGCAGCTCGGGCGCGCGGGCAAACACCTTTTCCACCGTATCGTACATGGCAATTTGGGCCCGGTCCATCACCAGCACACGGTTGGCGTACTTGGCAATATCCTCCATCGAATGGCTGACAAGCACCACCGTGATGCCGGTTTTTTTGTGGTAGGCCTGTATTTGGGATAAGATGGTATCCCGGCCTTCAGGGTCCAGCCCGGCGGCGGGTTCATCCAGCACCAGGATGCGGGGCTCCATCGCCATAACCCCGGCAATGGCCACCCGCCGCTTTTGCCCGCCCGAAAGTTCAAACGGGCTGCGCTCCAACAGGGCGGCATCCAGCCCCGTAAAGGCGGCGGCCTCCGCCACACGGCGGGCAATCTCGGCTTCGCTCAGGCCCATATTTTTTGGCCCAAAGGCAATATCCTTGGCGCAGGTTTCCTCAAACAGTTGGTATTCCGGGTACTGGAAAACCAGCCCCACCAAAAACCGAAAATCCCGCAGGTTTTCGCCCTCGGCCCACATATCCCGCCCGGCCACGTAAATTTTGCCGCTGGTGGGCCGGTTCAGCCCGTTAAAATGGCTGATGAGGGTTGATTTTCCGCTGCCGGTGGAGCCGATGACCCCCACAAAATCGCCCTCCTCAATGGCAAAGCTGATGTCGTTCAGCGCCGCCGTGGCATCGGGCATACCGGGGTTATAGATATAGCTTAAATGCTCTACACGTATAATATCAGACAATTTTTTTCCTCCCTGCGGGATATATCCCGGCCTGGCCGGTGATGTTCCCGCCCTGTTGGGGTGTGTTGTTTATTGGCAGCTGCCCGGCTCCCGCAATAGGGCAAACAGTGCCTCGGCACATTCGTTGGGGGTAATAATCCCCTCGGGCAGGGGCAAACCGGCCTTCACCAGCTCGTCCCGCAGCTCGGCTGCCTGGGGTACATCCAGGCGGTAGCTGCGCACCCGGGCGGTTTGGCTGAACACCTGCTTGGGGGTGCCCTCCATCACAATCCGCCCGCCGCTCATCACCAGCACACGGTCCGCCTGGGCGGCTTCCTCCATGTAATGGGTGATGGCCACCACCGATATCCCAAACTCCCGGTTTAGGCGGCGGATGGTTTGCATCACGGCCTCCCGGCCGCGGGGGTCGAGCATGGCGGTGGCTTCATCCAGCACCAGGCAGTCGGGCCGCATGGCAATGACCCCGGCAATGGCCACCCGCTGCTTTTGCCCGCCCGAAAGCTTGTGGGGGGCTTTCTCCCGCTTTTCGTAGATGCCGGCCATCCGCATGGCATCATCCACCCGGCCCCGCATCTCCTCGGTGGGCACGCCCAGGTTTTCCAGCGCGAAGGCTACATCCTCCTCCACCACGGTTGCCACAATTTGGTTATCCGGGTTTTGAAAAACCATCCCCACCCGCTGGCGGATATCGTATAGCTTTTCCTCAATGCGGGTATCCATCCCCTCCACCAGCACGGTGCCGGTTTCGGGCAGCAATATGGCATTAAAATGCTTTGCCAGGGTCGATTTTCCGCACCCGTTGGCACCCAGCACCGCCACAAACTCGCCTTTTTGTACATCCAGGCTCACCCCGTCCACCGCCCAGGTGGGGCTATCGGGCTCGTACCGAAACTTTACTTCCTGCCCACGCAGCATTGGTTGTTCCATAAGCGTTCCCTCTACTCTTTCTGCCAGGTTGCGGTTGCACCGCAGGGCACCACCCCGCCTGTAGCCGATACCGGCAGGCCAATTTCATCACAATCGGTCACACCGCCGTAGCGGGGGCCAAGGTTGGTTTTTAAAATATACTCCATCACGGCGGGGCTCAACCCCTCGGTATAGCTGTTGATGGCAAAAAACAGCGGTGTATCGCTAAGTGCACTGGCACAAAGGGTAATTAAATCGTAAATATTATCCTCAAGCTTCCAAATTTCGCCACCCGGGCCACGGCCATAGCTGGGGGGGTCCATAATAATGGCATCGTACCGGCTGCCCCGGCGCAGCTCCCGCTGCACAAACTTGGCGCAATCGTCCACAATCCAGCGGCAGGGCCGGGCCGAAAGCCCGCTGGCGGCGGCATTTTCCCGCGCCCAGGCAACCATCCCCTTGCTGGCATCCACATGGGTTACGGTGGCCCCCGCCGCCAGGCAGGCCAGGGTGGCACCGCCGGTGTAGCCAAACAGGTTTAGCACCCGCACCGGGCGCCCGGCCTTGGCAATTTTTTCGCGGTACCATGCCCAGTTTACCGCCTGCTCGGGGAAAACGCCGGTATGCTTAAAGCCGGTGGGGCTAACAATCAGGGTCAAATCCTCCCAGCCAATGTTCCACCGGGCGGGCAGGGTGCGGTGGTATTCCCAGTTGCCGCCCCCCTTGGTGGAGCGGTGGTACACGGCATCGGCCTTGGCCCAAAGGGCGCTGGCGCGGTCGTTTTTCCAAATCACCTGGGGGTCGGGGCGGATGAGCAAGGTTTTGCCCCACCGTTCCAGCCGGTTATGCTCGGTCGCATCCAGCAATTCATAGTCCTGCCAATTTTCTGCGGAGCGCATAGCGGTTACCTTCCTATCTTAGCGAATAATTGTGAATATTTCCATATCCAGCCTTCCGGGTGCTTGTGGTGGCTTATGGGGCTTATGTGAGATTTCGGGCCGCGCCGGGTTACTCTACCCCGGGGATGCGCTGGCGAATCATCTCGGCAATGCGGTCGGCACTCTGCTGGATGGCCTCCTGGTCTTGCCCTTCCACCATCACGCGGATTTTTGGCTCGGTGCCCGATACCCGCACCAGCACACGGCCCATGCCCATCAGGTTTTGCTGCTGGCTCTCAATGTAGCCGGCAATGTATTCATCGTCCTTGTAGGCGGCCTTCTGGGCTTTATCGGCCACCAGGTTCAGCAGTACCTGGGGGTATTTGGTGTACACGGCGTTCAGCTCGCTCATGCAGGTCGCGGGGTTTTGGCTCCGCTTGCGGGCCAGCATTTTCAGCACCTTGCCGGCGGTCAGCTCTCCATCGCCGGTGGTGGCGTGGTGCAGCAAAATCACATGGCCGCTCTGCTCGCCGCCAATGGCGTAGCCCTTGGCCCGCATCTCCTCCAGCACATAACGGTCGCCCACGGCGGTGCGGGCGGTGGTAATGCCCTGGCTCTCCATATACTTCATAAAGCCGAGGTTGGACATTACCGTAACCACGGCGGTGTTGCCGTCCAAACGGCCCCGCTCCTTCATATCGCAGGCAACTAAGGCGATAATTTTATCCCCGTCCAGCTCCTGGCCCTTCTCATCGCAGGCAAGGCAGCGGTCGGCATCGCCGTCAAAGGCAAAGCCGCAATCGTAGCCGCCTTCCCGCACGGCCTTCTCCATCGCTTCCAGGTGGGTGGAGCCGCAGCCATCGTTGACGGATACCCCATCGTCCAGCGTGCCGATAAACCCGCACTGGCAGCCCAGGCGGGGGAACAGCTTTTGGGCCACCGCCGCCGATGCCCCGTTGGCACAGTCAAACAGCACGTTGAGGCCGGTCAAATCGGCATCGATATGCTGGTAAAGATAATCGGCGTAATCGTCCACGGCGTTCTCCATCCGGTGTACCCGGCCAATATCCGCCCCGGACGAAAGCTCGATGCCTGCGCCGTCATTCAGCACATAGCTTTCAATCTCGTTCTCCACCTCATCGGGGAGCTTGTAGCCATCCCCTTTAAAGATTTTGATGCCGTTAAATTCCATCGGGTTGTGGCTGGCCGAAATCATGATGCCCGCATCGGCCTCGTACTTGCGTACCAGGTGCGCCACCCCCGGCGTGGGGATAACCCCCAGCAGCTCTACATCGGCCCCCACGCTGCACAGCCCCGCCGCCAGGGCGGTTTCCAACATATCGCCCGAAACGCGGGTATCTTTCCCAATCAAAATTTTGGGGCGGTGCCCCTGGGCCAGCTCGGTCAGCACCTTGGCGGTGCCACGGCCAATGTGCAGGGTAAGCTCACAGGTCAAATCTTTACCGGCAACGCCGCGCACGCCATCTGTTCCAAATAGTTTTCCCATCGTCAAAATCCTTTCTTGGTCGCGCCCCGCCGTATCCCCTGTGGGGGTGCAGCCTGCTGTATCTCAGCATTTGCAAGGGCACGCAGTTATCAGCGTTTCTAACATTCTATTCTTACGGAATGGTCTTAAATCGTCTTGCGGGGTATGTTTAAAATTCTTGAAATTCTTAAAAAAATTCTTGAAATTCTTGCGCTTTTACTTTCCCCTCGCAGGCAGCTGCCTGGCCGCCTGCTTAAAACATCCGTTGCTGTTCGCTCTGCGCCCCCTCTTCCTCCTCGGCCATCAAATGCCGTGGCACCGCCCGGTGCAAATGCTCGTAGGCAAGGCGGGTCACGCACCGCCCACGGGGGGTGCGTGTCAAAAAGCCCATCTGCATCAGGTACGGTTCGCAAACATCCTCCAGCGTAACGCTTTCCTCCCCCAGCACGGCAGCCAGGGTATCTAGGCCCACCGGGCCGCCGCCGTACAGCTCTATCACGGCCCGCAGCAGCCCACGGTCCAGCTCATCCAAGCCCAGCTCGTCAATCTCCATCTGCTTTAGGGCGCCCTTAGCGGCCTTTTCGTCGATGGTGCCATCCCCCTTGACGGTGGCAAAATCTCGCACACGCTTCAGCAGCCGGTTGGCCACACGGGGTGTCCCGCGGGAGCAGCGGGCCATCTCCAGCGCGCCCTCGGGGGTGGTGGGCACGCCCAAAATCCCGGCGCTGCGGGTGATGATGCGGGCAAGCTCCTCCGGCGAGTAGGTTTCCAGCTTGAGCAGCACCCCAAAACGGTCGCGCAGGGGGCCGGTAAGCTGCCCGGCGCGGGTGGTGGCCCCCACCAGGGTGAAGCGGGGCAGGTTGATGCGTATGCTTTGGGCCGAGGGCCCCTTGCCGATCATGATATCGAGGGCATAATCCTCCAGCGCGGGGTAAAGCACCTCCTCCACCTGGCGGGAAAGGCGGTGAATCTCATCAATAAACAGGATATCCCCCTCCTGCAAATTGGTTAGCAGGGCGGCCAAATCGCCGGCCTTCTCAATGGCCGGGCCCGAGGTAATGCGTATCTGCACCCCCATCTCCTGCGCCACAATGCCGGCCAGGGTGGTTTTGCCCAGCCCCGGCGGCCCGTATAGTAGGATATGGTCCATCGGCTCCCCGCGTAGCTGGGCCGCCTTCAGGTAAATTTGCAGGTTTGCCTTGGCCTTCTCCTGCCCAATATATTCCGCCAGGGTTTTGGGGCGCAGGTTATTTTCCTCCGCATCGGCGGGGGCCAGGTCCGGGGCAACCAGGCGGGTAGAATCTACCGTGTAATCGTCCTTCACAACATTTCTCCTTTATACCCGCGAAAGCCCACGCAGGGCCAACTTTATAATATCCTGCACCGGCAGGGTATCGTCGATTCGGTTGACGGAGGCCGCCGCATCGGAGGCGGTGTACCCCAGCGATACCAGCGCCGCCACAGCCTGGGCCTGGGCGCTTTGGGGGGCCGGGGCGGCACCATCGCCGGCACCCGCCCCAAAGCCAACCCCGGCGGCAAGGCCCTTGCCCACTTTATCTTTTAATTCCAGCGCCAGGCGCTGGGCCAGCTTTGGCCCCACGCCCGAGGCCGCCGTAAAGGCTTTATGGTCGCCCGAGGAGGCAGCCAGCGCAATTTTATCAGGGCTTAATACCGATAAAATCGATAGCCCCGCCTTGGGCCCCACCCCCGATACGCCGGTAAGCATTTTAAAGCAAGCCTGTTGCTCCTGGGTGGCAAAGCCGTAAAGGGCAACATCGTTTTCGGTCACATTCATAAAGGTATATAGGGTGGCGGTGCCGCCCACGGCGGGCAGCGCCCCCGACACGGTGGTGGGCACCTGGGCCAGGTAGCCCACCCCACCGCAGCAGATAACCACGGTATCCAGTGTTTTTTTCAAAATTTCCCCGGTCAGGCTGTAAATCATCGTATTTCTCCTGTTTGATGCGGGTGGCAGGGCGGCCGCGGCGGTTTAGCGGGGCCGCGTGCCCATAATTTGGCTTCGGCTGCAATGGCAATGGGTCACAGCCATGGCAAGGGCATCGGCGGTATCATCGGGTTTCGGCACGGTTTCCAGGTGGAGCAGAATGCGGGTCATCTCTTGAATTTGCTTTTTCACGGCCTTGCCGTACCCGGTAACCGATTGCTTTACCTGCATGGGGGTGTACTCAAAAATCGGGATGCCGCACTGCGCGGCCGCCAACAAAATGACCCCGCGCGCCTCCGCCACCCCAATCACGGTGGTTTGGTTGTGCTGGTAAAACAGCTTTTCAATGGCAAGTGCCTCGGGTTGGTAGGTTTCGCATACCTCCCGCACGCCATCGTAAATTTCAATCAAGCGCTGCTCAAACGGGGTATCCTTGTGGGTGCAAACGGCCCCAAACCCCACCGGCGAAAACCGGTTACCAATATAGTTCACCACGCCCCAGCCCACAATCGCGTACCCGGGGTCAATCCCTAAAACCTTCATACCTACCTACACCTCTCCATAATAGCCGTATTAGTATACCACAAACCCACCCCAGCAGCAAGAAAAAGCCCGCCCGCCCCCGCCCCAAAAGCCGTGGTTTTCGCACTTTTTGCAGTTTTTTCATATTTTTTCGCACAGAGGGCTTGCTTTTTCAAGCAATGTCCGTTATACTATTTTAGTCGCCCGTAGGGTTCCCCTACCCGGCGCCAAACCAACCATGCGCGGTTAGCTCAGCTGGTAGAGCATCTGCTTGACGTGCAGGAGGTCACAGGTTCGAGTCCTGTACCGCGCACCAAAAAACGCCCCCGGGGCAAAAGCCCCGGGGGCGTTTTTTTATGCACGGTGCGGCCCCAACCCGCGACCTTTTCAAACGGCAAGCCCCTTGACGCGCAGGATAACGCCTGCCTACCAAGAAGGCGCAGACCCCCTGTAGGGCCACCATACATGGTGGCCGCCCTATGGGGGTGACGGGCCTTGGCAAAATCCACCCCGCGCACCGTACCGGGGTAAAATTTGCACCGAGCGCCCAGGCCCCCCGGTACCATGCACCCCGCCTGGGCACGGCCACCATGTATGGTGGCCCTACGGAGGTTGCGGTTAGGAATGCGCACCCCGCCCGGGGTTTGCGGCATGGGGCGGGTTCTGTAGGGGCACGATATATCGTGCCCGCCCTATGGAGGCACCGCGCCTTGGTAAAATTTTCGCCGCACATCCTGGCACCCCCGGTACCATGCACCCCGCCCGAGCACGGCCACCATGTATGGTGGCCCTACGGAGGTTGCGGTTGGGATGCGCCCTGGTTCGCCGTTGCCAAAAGGTTATTCAGCCAAAAATGAGGTGGTACCGTATGAAAAAGAAATTGAAATGGATTGTACCTTCTGTTTTATCGGTTTTTGGGGTATTGCTTATCGCCTGCTATTTTTCTATGACGGCGATGGGAGCGTTACGGTTTGCCATCATCACATCGGGGCACCCGGTGGCGGCCTTTACCTTTAAAACCATGGCTACGCCGTACTATACCTACGCGGAAGCAAACAAAACCGGGTATTCCTTAGAGAACCCGCCTTTTGAGGCGGATACGCAAAGCGAATTGGTAAACTGGGCCGTGACAAAACACGGCGTTTTTTACACCGCCTATTACGAGGGGTGGGGTTGAGGCGGTACCCTTTCGGTTTCACGTTTTGAAAAATGCGACAGAATAATTTTTTTATAGAAAACGCCACGCGATGGGTTTGCCGGTTGCAACCCACAGCGTGGCGTTTTTGTATGCAATTTTTAACGCCGTCTGGGGGGTGCGTTCCGTAGGGGCACGATACATCGTGCCCGCCCTGTGGGGGCAACGCGCCTGGGCAAAATTTGCCCCGCACACCGCGGCAACCCGGCACCATGGCAAAACCGGGGGCCCGCACCACGGCAACCCGTACCGTGCATCCCCGCCCAGGGGGCGGCCACCATGTATGGTGGCCCTACCTTGCCGCTGCAAATACCTGCCGCCCACCCACGATGGTGCGGGTGACGCGGATGCCGGGGATTTCACCCTCGGGCACGGTAAAATAATCTTTATCCAGCACCACAAAATCGGCCAGGTAGCCGGGGGCAATTTTGCCTTTTTCGCCCTCCGCAAACTCGGCCCAGGCGCTATCGGCGGTGTAGTGGGCAAGGGCTTCCTCTCGGCTAACCCGCTGCGCGGGGTGCCAGCCGCCCGCCGGGGTGCCGTTTAGGGCCTGCCGGGTGATGGCGCAGTAGAGGTTGGGGAAAGGGTTTAAGCTTTCCACCGGGGCATCGGTGCCGTAGCAGATGCGCACCCCCTGCGCCGCCGGGGTGCCAAAGGCGTAGCTGGTTTCGGCCAGGGCCGCGCCGCAGCGGGCTTGGGCAATGGTATGGTCGTAATCAATAAAAATGGGCTGCACATAGGCGGGGGCTTTGAGGGCCGCAAACTCGGCCCACTGGCCCGGTGTGGTGATTTGGCAATGGATAATGCCGTTGCGCAGGGGGTTGCCCGCCGGGCCAACCTGCCGGTACACGGCCAGCATTTGGGCAATGGCGGCATCCCCAATGGCATGGGCCACCACCGTTAGGCCATGGGCGTTGGCAAGGCGGGCCATGGCCAGGGCATCGGCCTTGCTTAGGCAGCACAGGCCATATTCGCCGGGGGCATCGGCATAGGGGGTGCGCAGCCAGGCCGTGCGCGCCCCCAAAGAGCCATCCACAAACAGCTTGAGCGCGCCGACCCGCCACCATTTGCCCCCCTGCCCCGCCCGGTTACCGGCGGCAAAAAACTGTTCCAGCGCCGCCGGGGTATCGAACGCGCATTGCAGGTTAAGGCGCAAGGTAAGCAGGCCGGCATCCTCCAGCTGGCGCAGCGCGGCCAAAACAACCGGCCAGGTGGCGGCGTTGCAATCGTTTGTTTGCACCGAGGTAATGCCGCAGGCCGCCGCGTGGGCCATAGCGGCCAGGTAGGCGGTGCGGCAGCTTTCGGCGGTGGGGGGCGGCAGCAGCGGGTCCAACAGGGCTATGGCGTTATCCCGCAAAATGCCGTTGGGCTGGCCATCGGGGCCAAGGTCAATGCCGCCGCCCGGCGGCACCGGGGTGGCGGCGGTGATGCCCGCCTGCCGCAGCGCGGCCGTGTTGCAGCAAAGCAGATTCCCGCAAACCCGGTTTAGAATCAGCGGTTGGGCGGGGGCCACGGCATCCAGCTGGGTGCGGGTGGGGATGGCCGGGCTGGCAAACAGATCTTGGTTCCAGCCGTTGCCCACCACGGTTTGGCCCGGCGGGGGCTGGCGGCGCGCCAAAAACGCCCGGCAGCGGTCAAGCAGCGCCTCCACCGAGGTTACGCCGTACAAATCCACCATCCCCAGCTCCTGCCCGATGCTGAGTAAATGCAGGTGAGAATCGTTGAAGCCGGGCAGGGCCACCTTGCCCTCCAAATCAATTTTTTGGCAGGCTGCCGGGGCTTCGGCCAGAAGGGTGGCGCTATCGCTCACCCGGTAAAACCGGCCCGCTTTAAGCCACACGGCCTGTGCAAACCGGCCGGGGCCTATATAAAAACGCCCATTATGGTAGATGGTATCCATCGGAACTTCCTTTCCTGTTTTGCCTTTTCCATTTTTTTATTTGCCGATTTTTTGGGTTGCAGCTATTTTTGTTTTGCCGCTGGCGGGTGGCGCAGCGGCGCACCCCCAAGCTACACCCAACACCGCCCTGCCGGCTTGTGGGCCGGCAGGGCGGTGCGTTTTCATCTGCTTGGGGTGATTAGTGCCAAGCTTAAAAATAGGTTTTTATCTGGAACATATCCACCGTTTTGGGTTCCTCCACCACCAATTGGTCGTGGTTGAAATCAAAGTGGATGGGCTTGCAATCCTCGGTGTTGCGGGTCAGGCGCAGCAGCACCTCCACCCGCTTTTCCTCGCTTTTGGTGTAGAACAAATAGCTTGCGCCCTCCCGCTTGGCGCGGCCTGTGCGGCCAATGCGGTGGGTGTAATGCTCGTTTTCCTCGGGCACATCGTAGTTGATAACGGCATCCACATCCGATACATCAATGCCGCGCGCCGCCACATCGGTGGCGACCAGCACCGCAATCTCGCCTGCCTTAAAGCGGGCCATAATGCGGTTGCGCTCGGCCTGCGAAAGGTCGCCGTGGAGGCAATCCACATTAAAATGCAGCCGCCCCAGCTGGTTGGCCAGCATCCCAGTGTTGTATTTGGTGTTGCAAAAAACCATGACCCGCTTGTAGTTTTTGCCAATGATAATCTGGGCAAGGTCGGCCAATTTATCCCGCCCGGTGGTAAGCAGCTTATACTGGGCAATTTTGGGCATACTGCCCAGCATGGGGGCAACCTCCACCTCGGCGGCATCGTGCTGGTACAGCCAGCCGATATCCAAAACCTCCCGGCTGATGGTGGCCGAGAACATCGAGAGCGCCTTGCGGTTTTTCAGCAGGTCAATAATATGGCGCACATCCTTGTAAAAGCCCATGTTCAGCATCTCATCGGCCTCGTCCAGCACGATGGTGGTAACGCTGTTTAAATCAATCGCATGGTGCTTGTAATGGTCCATCAGGCGGCCGGGGGTGGCAACCACCACCTGGCACCCGGCCCGAAGCTGCTTTTGCTGCTGCTCCAGCCCGGCCCCGCCGTAGACGCAGACAATGCGCACACCCGGCAAAAACTGGGCCAGGTTTTGTAAATCGGCGGCAATTTGCTGGGCAAGCTCCCGCGTGGGGCTTAAAATCAGGGCTTGGGGGCGGTTTTGGGTGGGGTCGATGGCGGCCAGCACCGGGATGCCGAAGGCCACCGTTTTGCCGGTGCCGGTGGGGGCCTTGGCGATCATATCGTGCCCGGCCAGCATCAGGGGGATGGCCTTTTGTTGAATCTCGGTCATTTCATCAAAGCCCATGGCCTGGGTGGCGCGCAGTAGCTCCGGCGGGAGGGTAAGCTCACTAAACAGCATAGTTGAACGGCCTTTCGTGTTTTTTATTCCATAATAACGCTATTATAACAGCAAAACGCAGGCCCCGCAAGATGGCGGGGCCTGCGGCAGGTTTTGGTGTTGGGGCTAGGGGCCAAACGGGCGGGGGCCGCCCAGGCGCAGGGCCGCCCGGTTTATGGCGGGGGCCGGGGCGGGGTTTTGCGGCCCCGGCGGGCGGGTTTCGCCCCCGGGCGGGCGGTTTTTGCCCACGGGAAATCCGCTTTTTTGCGCCGGGGAATCCGCTTTTTGCCCCCGGCTGGGCCATGTTTTTTGCCCCCGGCAGGCATCTGCACTGCCCTGCCCCCTGCGCAGGCTATGTAGCGCTTATTTTTTTGCTTTGGCGCGGGTGGCTTTGGCCCGGGTGGTTTGGGTGCGGGTGCTGGGGCGGGGGCCGGTTTTTACCGGCGGGGCGGGCGGCTCTTTTTCCAGCAGCTTGGCGGGCACCGGGGTGATGGCCCAAAGCTGGTTTTCGCCAAAAACATCCTGCCAAGTTTGGGCTTGGGTGCCGTTTTCTACCCGCATACCCACCAAATCAATCACTTTATCGGCCAAAACGTTGCGAATTTTCATCATGCCGTTTTGCGCCGGTATCAGCTGCCAGCGCTGCCCCGCGCCCGAGGTTGCCGCCCACTGGTGGATCCAGGTGCCATTGGCAACGCCCGTCATGGCAAGGTCCATCACCTTGCCGGTAAAGCGGTTTTTAATGCGGTACTCGCCCTCGGCAGCCTCCTGGAAATACCACTGCTGCCAGGGCTGGCCCTCATAGCTCCACAGCCGCACCGAAGCGCCGTTTTCGGTGTTGTAATCGGCTATTTCCAGCACGCGGCCATTGGCGGCGGCGATGGTGTAGCAGGTATTCTCACGGATTACGGTCTGCGCAGTTTTTTTCATCGTTTTCTCCTCCTATTGCTTTTTTGCAATATGCCCCGCCGCCCAAACACGTTGTTTCGGCAGAAGGGGTTTGTGTTCTTTGCTACTTTGATTATAACACGCCAAAAACGCGCAGTTTTGCCAAATTTTGTCGGAACCATTTGTAGAAAATGCTTGCGATGCCCCGTTTTGCGCGGTAGGTGTGGGTTTACCTTGCAATTTTCCCCAAAAAGTAGTATGCTAAACCTATATTACAGATTTTTAGGAAAGGACGCTGGCAGATGAGAATTGCCCTGATCGCGCATGATTCCCGCAAGGAGCTAATGGCTCAGTTTTGCACCGCCTATGTGCGGATACTATCCCAAAACGAGCTGATTGCCACCGGCGTTACCGGCAAAATCGTACACGATGCCTGCGGGTTGCAGATACGTTGCCTTTACCCGGGTGGGCGGGGCGGGGCAGAGCAAATTGCCTCGATGGTGGCCTGCGGCGAGGTGGATATGCTGCTGTTTTTCCGTGACCCGGTAAGCGCCAAGCCCGGCGAGCCGAACGATGCCATGCTGCTGCGCCTTTGCGATATGCACATGGTGCCCCTGGCCACCAACATTGCCACCGCCGAGGTGTTGATTCACGGCTTGGAGCGGGGCGATTTGGCCTGGATTGAGCTGATGAAATCGAACCGGTAAACGGCTTTGCCCCCTGCCTTGATAGATTAAGGCACCGCACCTGAAATTGCGCCTTGCATGGGAGATTTCGGCAAGCCCATGCAGCAAGCAAAAAATTAGCTCTTATAAAACTTTGCAAACCTTGGTGATGGAGATCTACCCTAGGTTTGCATTTTTTGTTTTTTTGCTACTTTCTCGCTACTTTTTAAATGAAGATAAACGGTATGTAACCGGGAGTACCAATTTATGAAAAAAACTTCTAAAGCTTCTATGGTAAAAGCGGTGGCCAGCTTGGCCGTATTGCTTTGCACCGCAACCGCTTGTGCCACGCCTGCCGCCGGAACGCCCACGGCCAGCCCGGCCCCGCAATCGGCGGAGGGGGGTGCCGTTTTCGCTACCGCGCTATCGGCTGGCGCGCCGGTCGAGCTGCGCGTTCTGCCACAAAAAAGCTGCTACGACAGCGAACCCGGCCTGCCCGAAGACCTTGACTATTGCTTGGGGCTTTTTGCCGAAGTGGAGCTTTCCAACACGACCGACCAAGCCGTAACGGTTGAACAGATGGTGGGCACCCCCAACTCCCTGCTCTATGGGGAATCGCCCTCTCCTGCCACGCTACTGCCGGAGGACACACAGGTTGCGTTGCATGACCTACTCCTTTGGGAGCTATACTACACCGGCGTAAAGCTGAAAGAAATACCTGTGGTGGGGCAGTGGGATTTTGGCGCGCAGCAGCTTACCTTCCCGCTGGAACTCGCGCCGGGGCAAACCGTGACAGGGAACGTTTACTTTCCGGGCGGGTACCGCGAACCGACGGGCTTGCCTATGGCTGAATACGCCATTGATATGGTCACCTCTGTGGGGACTTTCACAACGGCGGGCATGGTAACAGCCCCCTCCAACAAGCGAGATTCTTATGGCCAAACCGGCGAGGTAATTTGTGATGCAACACTGGCTCGCGCGGTTGCCAACTATATGAACGAGAGCCAAATTTTGCTTTGGGTGGATAGTGTGGCCTTGCGCGAAGCCAGTGAGTCGGCACCAACCCCCACCGAAAAGCTATACCGCGCGGTATCGCAGATGCTGGTTTGGCTGACAGAACAAGGCGCGGTAACGCCCGCTGTGCAAGCGGAGCATACGCTGTATTACCGTGCTGAGGAGTATGAAACGGTTGCGGAGGAATTATTGGGGTTGCAATGCGATTTTTCCGCCCTGGCCGTAGAAATACCAAGCGAAACAGGCACACAAACCGCCGTGCCCTTGTGGCACGCGACCGAAGACCACAGCTATGCTGTCACGTCAACTGCATTGAAGGACACCTTTTTGATTGCGGATTTTGCCACGCCGGAAACTGCCGACGGCCCCCTGTATGAAGCGCAATTTGTACAGACGCTGTACGCGCCCTCTGCTGTGGATGATAACGTCTTGTGCATGGAGGGGCTGCCACACACGCTCTATTTTACAAAAAACAAAACCTACCAGTATTGCCCCTATCGTATTTCTGCCTACTATATCGACAACAACTGATTGCCCGGTGGGGTGCGGCTTACTAGCCCTATTAGCCCCTATAAGCCCGATAAAACCCTATAAAAATAGACCGCTACGGCGGGCCGAACGAAGCCACCCACAGCAACTGCTGTTTGCATTGCCATTGCCCTTGGCAAGGCGGGCAACCAATTTTAAAATAGCCAAAACGGCAAAAATAGCCCGGGGAGCGGTTCACAACGCCTCCCGGGCTATTGGTTTTTTGTTGGTATCAGCCCAGCTTTACGGTGCCGTACAGCCGGCAAAGGGCATCGCTGGCTTCAAACTGCACAATGCCGTAGCGGGTGCAAAGGATGGCAAACTCCTCTGCTTCCACCCCAAAGCGCCACAGCACCTTTTCGCGCCGGGCACCCTTGGCAAGGTAGCCCAGCCAGTTTTGCAGGCCGGTGGCATCGTATTCGCGGCCCATCATGGCGCTGTAAAGGTGCTGGATGTAGGCGGTGTTATCGTAGTGGTGGGCCTCAAATTCATCGCTGAAAATAAAGCCGTAGGCCACCTGTAACCCGCTGATGGCGTGGCTGCGCAGCAGGCTTGCCCAGTGGTTTAGCCCTGCGGCATCGGGCTGGCGGTCGAGGCAGGTAATGTAAAGGCGGCTGACAAAGGCGGTGATTTGGTCGGCCCCGCAGTTTGCGCAGCTGCCGCCCTGCCCGCTGCCGTACAGGGGCACCGTGATGCCATCCCCCCGCAAAATGCCGTACTTGGCGCAGATGTTGCCAAACTCGGTGCTGGTGGCAAAGCCGTTAAACACTTCCTCCCGCAGCATCCCTGCGCCAAGGGCGTTCACCCAGTTGGCAAGGCCGCCCTCATCGTACTCGCGGCCCATAAAGGCGAGGTACAGCTGCTTGACATAACAGCTGTCGCAGTAGTTTTTATCCACAAATTCGGGGCTGAACACAAACCCATAGGCCACCTGGCTGCCGGTTTCCGCGCCGGTTTTCAGCGTATCTACCCAGTTGGCCAGGCCGGCGGCATCGGGGGTGCGGCCCAGGCAAACGGAATACAGCCGGGTAACAAAGGCGATGATATCGGCATCGGGGTCGGGGGTCGGGGCCGGGGTGGGTGTTGCCGTTGCGGTGGCCGTGGGGGCCGGGGTGGCAGGCGCGGCGGCAAGCAAGGCCCCGGCGGGCTGCTCGGTCGCTGCCAAATCCAAATTCAAATCCGGTTCGGGCGTGGGGGCCGCGCTGGGCGTAGGGGCCGCGCTGGGCTGGGCGGTTTCGGCGGTTGCCATACCGGGCAGCGGGGCCGCGGCCCCCTCGGCCAGGGCCAGGGTGGGCAGGGCCGCCGCCACCAGGGCCAAAGCTAGGGCCATTGCCACGATTTTTTGTGCGATGCCACGTTGGATACCCATTCTTTTTTGCGCTCCTTTTACCTCTTGTTTTTACTTTTATTTATACTTTTGTTTTTACTTTTCTTTTTATTTTGCCTTGCTATCTTGCCTGCTTTCGGCTGCCTTGTATGGTTTGTTCAGCCGCCGTAAACAATGGCCTGCCGCACACGGTCGGCTGCGGGCTGGCCCTCCAGCTGGGCGGCCAGGGCCAACGCAAAGGGGATGGCGCTGCCCAGCGCCCGCCCGGTGGTCAGGTTGCCATCCACGGTAACGGCCTCGCCGGTGGAGATGGCCCCCACCAATTTATCCTCCATGCCGGGGTACACGGTGGCCCGTTTGCCCGCCAGTAGCCCAAAGGCCGCCAGGGCGGTTGGCCCGGCGCAGATGGCCGCCACCCGCTTGCCCGCGGCGGCAAACTGGCGGCAAACCGCCGCCACCGTGGCATCGGCTTGCAGGTTGGTAACGCCGGGCAAGCCACCCGGCAGCACGCAAAGGTCAAACGAGGTATAATCCAGCGCTTCGGCCATGGCATCGGCCACAATGTGGATGCCCCGGGCCGAGCAAACGGTGCGCTGGCCGCCCACGGCGGCAATCACCACCTCGGCACCGGCGCGGCGCAAAATATCCACCACCAGCAGCCCCTCGCATTCCTCCACACCGGGGGCAAAAAAAACAACCGCTTTCGACATAGCAAAGCCTCCTATCGCTGTTTGGCCTACTTCCCTATCAAGTGAAAGCCAAAATACCAAAACCGGGCAAAAAAGCCGCCCGGCCCTTTAAAAATAACACACCAAAATAACACAATATCTATTGTAGCGCGTGGCGCAAAATTTGGCAATCCTCTCTTGCACCTTTTGTTGCCCCGTGGTAAAATGGCGGTTAACGCAACAACCAAAATGTGGAGGGATTTTTTGTGGAAAAGGTAAAGGCTTTTTTTGCCCGCAAGGATGTTGTCCTTTCGGCGCACCGGTACGGCATTGATGCCATGGGGGCCATGGCGCAGGGGCTGTTTGCCAGCCTGCTGATTGGCACCATCATCAAAACATTGGGCCAGCAGGCGGGGCTGGCATTTTTGGTAACGGCGGGGGGCTACGCGGCGGCGGTGGCCGGGCCTGCCATGGCGGCATCCATTGGGTATGCGCTGCACTGCCCGCCGCTGGTTTTGTTTAGCTTAATTGCGGTGGGCGGTGCCGCCAACGAGCTGGGCGGTGCCGGTGGCCCCCTGGCCGTTTACTTTATTGCCATTGTGGCGGCGGAGGCCGGCAAGCTGGTAAGCCACGAAACCAAAATTGATATTTTGGTTACCCCGGCTGTTACCATTTTGGTGGGCACCGGGCTGGCGGTGCTGTTTGCCCCGGCCATTGGCACGGCGGCCAGTGCGGTTGGCAGCGTGATTATGTGGGCAACCGAGCTGCAGCCCCTGCTGATGGGCATTGTGGTATCGGTGCTGGTGGGCATTGCGCTAACGCTGCCCATCTCCAGCGCGGCCATCTGCGCGGCACTAAGCCTGACCGGGCTTGCGGGCGGCGCAGCGGTGGCCGGGTGCTGCGCCCAGATGGTGGGCTTTGCGGTACTTAGCTACAAAGAGAACGGCGTGGGCGGCCTTGTGAGCCAGGGCCTGGGCACCAGTATGCTGCAAATGCCCAACATCCTGCGCAACCCCCGCGTTTGGATCCCGCCAATTTTGGCTTCCGCCGTAACGGGGCCGGTGGCCACCTGCCTGTTCCGGCTGGAGATGAACGGGCCTGCGGTTTCCAGCGGTATGGGCACCTGTGGGCTGGTGGGCCAAATTGGGGTGTACACCGGCTGGGTGGATGCCGTTGCGGCGGGCACCAAGGCGGCCATCACCCCGTTTGACTGGGTGGGCCTGGTGCTGATTTGCTTTGTGCTGCCCGCCGTACTTACCTGGGTGTTTGGCATTTTTTGCCGCAAGCAGGGTTGGATTAAGGATGGCGATTTAAAGCTGGTGTAACCGCCATCGCTTCATCCCATTTCCCCCTTTGAAAGGAACCGCTATGACCTATCTTTCCCCCTGGTTTTTGCTTGCCTTCCCCCTGGCGGTGGCCTCCTACTGGGTGGCCCCCGTGCGGCTGCGCAGCGCGTGGCTGCTGGGGCTTAGCTGGCTGTATATGGCAAGCTGGGGCGGGGCCTCGGTTATGGTACTGCTGCTAATTACCCTTGCCACCTACCTGGCGGGGCGGGGGCTGGCGGCAAGCCGCAGCCTGCCGCTGCGCCGGGTGCTGCTGGCCGTGGGGCTTTGCTGCTGTGCGGGGTTTTTGGCCGCCCGCAAGCTGGTGGGGCTGTTCAGCCCGGGCACCGCGCTGGTGGCCGCGGCGGGGTTATCGTTTTACGCGTTACAGGCGGCATCCTACCTGATTGATGTTTACCGGGGCACGCTGGCGGTGGAAAAAAACCTGCTACACTATGCGCTGTACATCGCCTTTTTTCCCCGCATCCTCAGCGGCCCGATTGGCCGCGCCGGGGACTTTTTGCCCCAGCTTGCGGCGGAAAACCAAGCCCCCTTCTCGCCCGCGCGGGCGGTGCGGGGGCTACAGTGGATGCTGTGGGGCTACCTGGAAAAGCTGGTGGTTGCCAACACCCTGGGCGTGGTGGTGGATACCGTTTACGCCGCCCCCACCAGCTACAGCGGCACCGTGTTGGTGGTGGCAACCATCCTGTTTGCCTTCCAGCTTTATGCCGATTTTGCGGGCTACAGCCACCTTGCCATTGGCGGGGCGGAAGTATTGGGCTTTACCCTAGCCCCCAACTTTCGGCAGCCCTACCTGGCCACCAGCCTGGCGGATTTTTGGCGGCGGTGGCATATTTCGCTTTCAAGTTGGCTGCTGGATTATATTTATATCCCCCTTGGCGGCAGCCGCCGGGGCCGGGTGCGCAAATATGCCAATTTGCTGGTTACCTTTTTGGTAAGCGGGCTGTGGCACGGCACCGGGCTGCACTATTTGTTTTGGGGGGCACTGCACGCCGGCTACCAGACGGTTGCCGGGCTGCTGCCCCACCGCCCTGCCGCCCCCACCACCCGGGCGGGGCGGTGGCTACGGCGGCTGTGGGTGGTTGCTTTGGTTGATTTTGCCTGGCTGTTTTTCCGCGCGCCCAGCCTGCGGGCCGGGTTTGGGATGCTGGGCAGCATGGTAACCCGCCAGCACCCGGCCGAGCTGTGGAACGGTACCCTGCTTACCTTGGGGCTATCGGCCCCGGTGCTGGGGGTGGCGCTGGCGGCGCTGGCCCTGGTGCTGGGGGCCGATTGGGCGCGGGAGCAGGGGCATAGCCTGCAAAAAACAGCCGCTACGCTGGCCCTGCCGGTGCGGTGGGCCGCCTACCTGGCCCTTATTTTGCTAATTGCGCTGTTTGCCGCACGCACGGTGGGGGCAAACGCCGCCGGTTTTTATTACGCCATTTTTTAAACCTGCTTGCGCCATTTTTAAACCTGCTTACGCTATTTTTAAACCTGCTTACGCTATGGCAAGGCCCCGATAAAGGAGCGTTATGAAGCAATTTTTTGCCCGTTTGCTGTTGTTTTTGGCCCTGCTGGCGGCGGGGTGCGCGGGGGTGCTGTATCTATCCTCCACCAACCTGCTGCGCGGCTTTTTTACCGATATAACCGATTCTGGCGCCTACAGCTATGCCAGCTCCGACTCGATTTTGCCCTACATTACCCAGGTGCAAACGCCCGATGCCACCACCAAGCTGGTGGTGGGCGATAGCGTGTGCTGGCAGGTGTTTGACCCCTTGAAGGCCTGCAACCCCGTTTACAGCATTGCGGGCACCAACCGGGCCGTTACCATGGCGGGGCAATACCTGCTGGCCGCCGCCTACCTGGAAAGCCACCCCGCCGCCACCGAGATTTACCTGGTGGTGGGGTTTGAGGCGTTTTCCTCGGGGTTTGATGCCACCTATGGCTACCAGTACGCCGTGCTGCCCTTTGCCCAGGCGGGGCTGCTGGGCGGGCTGGATGCCACCACCCAGGCCGAACTCAAGGATGCCTACGGCAGCTTTTTCCTCCACCCGGGGGTGGTGCGCTGGCTGGACCGTTCGCCCCTTGCCAAAAAGCTCTACCTCAATTTTTTGGCCGCGCGGCTGCCCCAGGGCTCTGCCGAGCCGGTGAACGCGTTATCGGTGCGGTGCTTGCAGCGGCTGTATGACCTTTGCGCGGCCAAAGGGGTGGCCCTGCACCTGCTTAGCCCGCCGGTGGCCGATAGCCCCGAGCGCCGGCAAACCGCCGCCACCTTGCAGGCATCCTTTGAAAAAACCGGGATGGCCGCCCTTTTCCCCGAATATTTTGCTGATATCCCCTACTACCCTGCCGAGGAATTTCGGGATGGCACCCACCTTGCCGATGCGTTTTCGAATATGGCGCACCTGACGGTGATTTTGGATAAAATGAAGGCCGATACCGGCCTACTGGGCGATTTTGTGACGAGCTACGGCTAAACACCCCGGCCCCAAAACGCTTTTTGCTGTGTATTTTTAGGGCAATTGCCCCCAAAAACCAAACCCCAGGCACGTTTTACGGTGCCTGGGGTTTTTGTTTGCCCGCCTTGGGCAACCCTGCTTATTTTAAATTTTGCGTTTAAACGGTGTACTGGTTAATTTTTTCCAACTCCACCGCGGCGGTGGCCATGGCGGTTTCAATCACCTTATCCATATCGTAGTAGCGGTACTCGCCCAGGCGGCCACCAAACACCACATGGGGCTCGGCATCGGCCAGGGCCTTGTACTGGGCATAGAGGGCGTTGTTGGCATCATCATTGACGGGGTAGTAGGGTTCATCGCCGGGCTTCCACTCGGCGCTATACTCCCGGCTGATGATGGTTTTGGGCTGGGTGCCAAACTCAAAGTGCTTATGCTCAATGATGCGGGTGTAGGGGGTTTCATGGTCGGTATAATTGACGACCGCGTTGCCCTGGTAGTTTTCAACATCCAAGGTTTCGGTTTCAAACCGGACGCTGCGGTATTGCAGCGCGCCCAGCCGGTAATCAAAGTAGGCATCCACCGGCCCGGTGTAGATAACCCGCCCCGCCAGGGCATCCAGGGCCGGTTTTTCTTGCAGGTAGTTGGTGTTTAGCCGGATATCGGCCCCGGCAAGCATCCCCTCCACCAGTTTGGTGTAGCCGCCGCAGGGGATGCCCTGGTAGAGGGCGTTAAAATAGTTGTTATCGTAGGTGAAGCGAACGGGCAGGCGCTTGATGATAAAGGACGGTAGCTCGGTGCAGGGGCGGCCCCACTGTTTTTCGGTGTAGCTTTTGATCAGCTTTTCGTAGATATCGGTGCCGACCAGGTTGATGGCCTGCTCCTCCAAATTTTGGGGCTGGGCGGTAAAATGCGCGGCCCGCTGGCGCTCAATTTCGGCCTGGGCATCTGCCGGGGTGGTAACGCCCCACATTTTGTTGAAGGTGTTCATGTTGAAGGGCAGGTTATAAATTTCGCCATGGTAGTTGGCCACCGGCGAGTTGGTGTACCGGTTGAACACCGCATACCCGTTGACATAATCCCACACGGCCTTGTTGTTGGTGTGGAAGATATGCGCGCCGTACCGGTGCACGTTGATGCCCTCGATCTGCTCGGTATAAATATTGCCGGCCAGGTGGGGGCGTTTATCCACCACCAGGCAGCTTTTGCCTGCTGCCATGGCCTGCTGGGCAAACACCGCGCCGTACAGCCCGGCCCCGACAATCAAATAATCGTATTGCATGGTATTGGTATCCCCTTTCGTGTGTATGCATTTACCGTTTACCGTTTATAATCTATTACCCGCCGGGGCGGCAGCCAGCCGCCACCGGGCGCTGGGTTACTGTTCCTTGGTTCTCCAGTGGTGTACCTGCTGTAGGGCAAACTCAAAATCTCGTTTATCCTTGGCCAGCAGGCTGGATAATATAACCCCCGCAATAAACAGCAGCAGCGCCCCCACCATGGCACAGCCGCAAACAATTAAGGTGGGGAAGCGGGGTACTAAACCGGTTACAAAATATTCGCCCATCACCGGCACCATGGCAAGGATGCTGATGGCCGCCACCACCGCCGCCAGGGCGCTGAAAAAGCTGAAGGGGCGGTAGTTTTTGTAAAGCCGCAAGATGGTGTTCAGTACCTTAAAGCCATCGGCGTAGGTGTTCAGCTTGCTTACGCTGCCAGCCGGGCGGTCGCGGTAGGTGATAACCACATTTTCAACCTGCATATTCCGCTGCACGGCATGGATGGACATTTCGGTTTCAATTTCAAACCCGCGCGATAGCACCGGGTAGGTTTTTACAAACTGGTAGCTGAACGCGCGGTACCCGGTCATGATATCCTGAATTTCGGAGCCAAACAGCCGGTTGATGCAAAACCGAACCAGGCTGTTGCCGAAATTGTGGAAGGGGCGCTTATTCTCGGTAAAATAGGTGGAGGATAGCCTATCCCCCACCACCATATCGGCCTGGTGGGTTTCCACCAAGGCCACCATCTCGGGGGCACAATCGGCGGGGTAGGTATCGTCGCCATCCACCAGCAGGTAGCAATCGGCATCAATCTCCCGGAACATCCGCCGCAGCACGTTGCCCTTGCCCTGCTTGTATTCGTGGCGAACGGTGGCCCCGGCGGCCTCGGCCAAGGCGGCGGTGCCATCGGTCGAATTGTTATCGTACACATAAATAACGGCATCCGGCAGCGCGGCGCGGAAATCCTGCACCACCTTGGCCACCGTTTTTGCCTCGTTATAGCAGGGTATCAAAACTGCAATTTTATCCATGGTCGCTCCTTTATGGCCGGTTACGGCTCCAGTGCGTAGCGGCGGAACTGCGCCAGCCAAAACTGGGCGGTGGCGTTCCAGCTATACTTCTGCAATAGGGCATCGGGCGGGGTAACGGGCTGGGCCAGCAGGGCATCCAAATCCACCGTATAATCCTGCGGGTCAAAGTAGGCGGCGCAGCTGCCGTACAACTCGGGCAGGCAGCTTGCGCTGGAAAGTAGCACCTTGGCCCCCAGGGCCAGGGCCTCCAGCGGGGGGATGCCAAACCCCTCGAACACCGCCGGGTGCAAAAATGCCTTGCAGTGCCGCATCAGGGCTTTATTTTCGCCATCGGTAACATAGCCGGGGTATAGGATGTTGTGGGTATCCACAGCCTCCTTATCCTCGCCAAAGCTGGCAAGGTTTTTGCCGCCCGCCACCACAAAGGTTTTTTCGGGGTTGCGGCGGGCAACCTCCCGTATCCATTTATAGTTTTTGTGGGGGGCCAGGCTGCCCAGGGCGTAAAAATACTCGCCCTTTTGCAGGCGCGGGTTTTTGTCAAAAATGCCTTCATCCTCCGCCACCTGGGCAATATGCT
>JAQUSS010000142.1 GCA_028710135.1 Gemmiger sp.
TAGAATATTGTGCCGTGCGGCACAGCAATAAAAGGAGAAGTATCCACCATGGGAAAGTTTAATTTTGTAGCAACCGAGATCCCCGGCGTGACCGTGATTGAGCCCAGCGTTTTTGGTGACGACCGCGGCTATTTTATGGAAACCTACCAGAAGGATGAATTTGCCGCCGCCGGCATTGATAAAGAATTTGTGCAGGATAACCAGAGCCGCTCCACAAAAGGGGTGCTGCGCGGGCTACACTTCCAAACAAAGCACACCCAAGGCAAGTTGGTGCGGGTGATTTTGGGCGAAGTGTTTGATGTTGCGGTGGATTGCCGCCCCAACAGCGCCACCTTTGGCAAGTGGGTGGGGGTAACCCTTTCGGCTGAAAATAAAAAAATGCTGTACATCCCCGAGGGGTTTGCCCACGGGTTTGTGGTGCTATCGGATGTGGCGGAGTTTACCTACAAATGCACCGATGTGTACGACCCCACCGCCGAGGGCGGCATCCCCTACAACGACCCGACCGTGGCCGTGCAGTGGCCGGATTGTGGCTGTGCCCACAAAACCAGCGCCAAGGATACCCAGCACACCCCCTTTGCCGACCAAAAATTTGAGTATTTTGAAAAATACTGATGAACAGCTAAAAACGCCGCCTGTCCACCACGAAAGAGGAACCAACGTTGCAGACCATAAAAAACAATTTGCAGGCATTTTGGCGGTATCGCTATCTGCTGCAAAACCTGATTACCCGCGATTTTAAACTGAAATACCGCCGCAGCGCCCTGGGCGTTGCCTGGAGTGTGCTGAACCCGCTGCTAACCTGCCTGGTGATGGTGGCGGTGTTTGGCTCGCTTTTCAACAGCCGTGGCAACGGCATTGAAAATTTTGCGGTGTTTTTGATTATCGGCCAGTTGATGTTCAACTTTTTCCGAGAGGGAACCAGCATGGCCATGGAGAGTGTGCTGAAAAATGCGCCGCTGCTCCGCAAAATTTACATACCAAAGTATATTTTCCCCGTGGAGAAGGTTTGCTTTGCCCTGGTAAACTGCCTGTTCAGTATGTTGGCGCTGGCCATTGTAATGCTGGTTACCTGGACGCCCATCGCCCCCACCTTTTTGCTTTCGGTCTACCCGCTGGCCATGCTGGCGGTGTTCAGCCTAGGCGTAGGGCTGCTACTTTCAAGCTGGTACGTGTTTTTCCGCGATGTGATGCATATGTGGGAGGTTTTTTGTACCCTGCTGGCCTACGGCAGCGCCATTTTTTATGACCCCTCGCAGATGACGGGGATGGTGCAAACCATCATCCGGATAAACCCGTTGTACTGGTACATTACCTCGCTGCGCAGCTGCCTTTTGTGGGGGGATGGCCTTACCCCCAATATGCTGCTGATTGATTTTTTGTGTGCGGCAATCAGCCTTTTGGTGGGGCTATGGGCGTTCCGCAAAAACCAGGACAAATTTGTCCTGTATATGTAAGGGGGCGGGAAGATGGCAACGCAAGATACTACGCCGATTATCACGGTAGACCATGTTTCCATGCGCTTCAACCTGGCAAAGGAAAAGCAAGAGAGCCTAAAAGAATATTTTGTGGCCTTGACCCATGGCGGTGTTCGCTTTGACGAATTTTTTGCCCTGAGTGATGTCAGCTTTGCCATTATGCCGGGGGATTTTTACGGCCTGATTGGGCTGAACGGCAGCGGAAAATCCACCCTGCTAAAAATTATTTCGGGCGTGTACAAGCCGAGCGCGGGCAAGGTGACGGTGCGCGGGACGATTGCCCCCCTAATTGAGCTGGGGGCCGGGTTTGATATGGATTTGACCGCCCGCGAAAACATCTACCTGAACGGCACCGTGCTGGGCTATACCCCCAAATATATTACCTCCAAATTTGACGAGATTGTGGCCTTCAGCGAGCTGGAGGAGTTTTTGGATGTACCCCTTAAAAACTATTCCAGCGGCATGGTGGCAAGGCTTGCCTTCGCGGTGGCAACCATGACCAAACCTGACATTTTGATTGCCGATGAAATACTATCGGTGGGGGACTTTTTGTTCCAACAAAAATGCGAGGCGCGGATGGCCGAGCTGATGAGCGGTGGCACCACCGTGATTTTGGTAAGCCATTCGATTGAGCAGATTGAGCGGATGTGCAACAAGGTGGCCTGGCTGGACCATGGCCACCTGCGCCGCAACGGCCTGACCGCCGATATTACCCCCGAATACCGCCACTTTGATAAAACGGAAAGCATACCCGCCGATAAGCCGGAATAACCGGCGCTTGCCGGCGGCTGCTTGGTAGGAGAACACATGGCAAACCAACCTGACCCCCACGCCAACCGCCCCGCCGATGTTGCCGCCCCGGATAGTGTGGGCGGCATGGCCCGGCGGCTGCTTGACCCCACCCACCTGAAAGGGGTTGCCGCCCGCAGCGCCGCCACCCTGCGGGAGAAGGGGGCCGAGCAGCTGTGGCGGGATATCACCTTCCGGGTAGGGCTGGCCTTCCACCGGGATGGCTGGCGCCACCGCGCCGACCTGCCCTTGCGCCGCGAGCTGAAACGCCAGCGGGCCGCCGTGCCGGCCGGGCCGGTAATTTCCATCGTGGTGCCGCTTTACAACACGCCGGAACGGTTTTTCCGCCAGATGCTTCGGAGCGTGCAGCGGCAAAGCTACCCGCGCTGGCAGCTGGTGCTGGTGGATGCCTCGGATGCCGCCCACCCCACCCCCGGCAAGCTGGCACGGGCTGCCGCCGGGCGGGATAGCCGCATCTTCTACCAGAAAATTGAAAACGGGGGCATTGCGGAAAATACCACCGCCGGGTTTGCCCTGGCCACCGGCGGCTACCTTACCCTGCTTGACCATGACGACCTGCTGTACCCCAACGCCCTGTACGAATGCTGCCAGGCCATTGCCGCCGGGGCAGATTTTGTTTACAGCGATGAAATTGTGCTATCGGCCAATTTAAAAAAGCTGGGCGGCTACCATTTTAAGCCGGATTTTGCCCCCGATTACCTGCGGGGCTGCAATTATATCACCCATTTGGCCGTATTCTCCCGCCCGCTGCTGGATAGGGTGGGGGCCGCCGAATACAAGGCGTTTGACGGCGCGCAGGACCATGAACTGATTTTGCGGCTGACCGAAAAGGCCGAAAAAATCACCCATATCCCCAAGGTGCTGTATAGCTGGCGGGGCCATGCCGGCTCTACCGCCGCGGGGATGGAGGCCAAGCCCTACGCCCTGGCCGCCGGGGAGCGGGCCATTGATGCCCAGCTTGCCCGGCTGGGGCTGCCGGGCAAGGCCGAGCGGGTGCCGGGCGCACCGGGGGCCTACCAAATACAGTACGAGCTGACCGGGGAACCGCTGGTTTCGGTGTTGATCCCGAACAAAGACCATACCGAGGATTTGGAGCGGTGCCTGCACAGCCTGTATGAAAAGGCCGGATACCCCAATTTTGAGGTATTGGTGATTGAAAACAACTCCACCCTGCCTGCCACCGAGGAATATTACCGCGCCCTGCCCGCGCGTTACCCGGGCTGCCGGGTGGTGCGGTACCAGGGCGGCTTCAATTTTGCGGCCATCAACAATTTTGGCGTGGGCGAGGCAAAGGGCAGCCACCTGCTGCTCCTCAATAACGATATTGAGATACTATCGGACGGCTTTTTGCGGGAGCTACTCTCCTACAGCCAGCGCCCCGATGTGGGGGCCGTGGGGGCCAAGCTCTACTACCCGGACGATACCATACAACACGCGGGCGTGCTGATGGGGATTAACGGCAGCGCGGGCCACAGCCACAAAAGCTACCCCCGCAGCGCGGTGGGGGATATCTACCGCTTGGTAACCACCCAAAATTATATGGCCGTAACCGGGGCATGCCTGATGACCAAAACCGCCCTTTACCGCGAGGCGGGCGGCCTGGATGCAGAAAATTTTGCGGTTGCCTACAACGATGTGGATTATTGCCTGCGGCTGTGGCAGCAGGGGCTGCTGAACGTGTTTACCCCCCGCGCCGAAGCCTACCACTACGAGAGCAAAAGCCGGGGCCTTGATACCACGGCGGAGAATACGGCCCGCTACGAGGGGGAAAAACAGCGTTTTTACGAGAAATACAAGCGATACATTGACGCTTACGACCCCTACTATAACCCCCACTTCAACAATTTGTTTGAGAATTTTGGATTAAAATAAGGTGGTACCACAATGAGCCTGCGCACAAAACGGATGAAGGAGCTGTTCGGCTATGCCCGCACCCTGGCAAGGGAGGAGGGGGCAGGCCGAATGCTGGGCCGTGCCGCAGGCTTTTTTAAACGCCGTTTTTGCGGCAAGCGGGCGCGGTACCTACCCACCAAGCGGGTGCTGGATGCCCAGCGGGCGGAAGATTGCAGGGCCCTGCCAACCATCAGCATTTTAACCCCCCTTTACAATACGCCGCTGCCCTATTTGAAGGCATTTTTGGATAGTGTGCAGGGCCAAACGGCGGGGAACTGGCAGCTGTGCCTGGTGGATGCCTCGGACGATGCCCACCCCGAGGTTGGCCGCCTTGCCTGCCAGCGGGCGGAAGCCGATGGGCGGATACGCTACCAAAAAATTGAAAACCGGGGCATTGCCGCCAACACCAACGCGGCGGCGGCCCTTGCCACCGGGGCATACCTGGCCCTGGCCGACCATGACGATATTGTGGCACCCCATGCCATCTACTGCATGGGCAAGGCCATTGCCGCCGCCCCACAAGCGGAACAGCCGGCTTTTTTGTATAGCGACGAAGCCCTGTTCAGCCGCAGCATCCGCGCGCCGGGGGCGGGCCACTTTAAGCCCGACTATGCGCCCGAGTATTTGATGGCCTGCAATTACATCTGCCATTTTGCGGTGTTCCGCCGCAGCCTGTTTGAGGCGGTGGGGGGCGAGCGCCCCGTATGCGATGGCGCGCAGGACCACGATTTGTTTTTGCGGATGATTGATGCGATGCAGCGCGAAAACCCCGCCGCCACGCCGGTGCACCTGCCCCAGGTGCTGTATTACTGGCGGGTACACGCAGCCTCCACCAGCGGGGGAACGGGGGCCAAGCCCTATGTTGTGCAGGCGGCCCAGCGGGCCGTGGCCGACCATTTGGCCGCCACCGGCCGGGTGGGCCGGGTGGAGGAAGGCCGCTTCCCCGGCACCTGCCATGTGGTGTGGCCCCTGCCCCAACCCGCCCCCCTGGTATCGGTTTTGATACCCAATAAAGACCATACCGACGACCTGGAAACCTGCCTGCACAGCTTGTATACCAAAACCGATTACCCCAATTTTGAGGTGTTGGTGATTGAAAATAACTCCACCCTGCCCGCCACCGAGGAATATTACCGCGCCCTGCCCGCGCGGTACCCGGGCTGCCGGGTGGTGCGGTACCAGGGCGGGTTCAACTTTAGCAAAATCAACAATTTTGGCCGCAGCCTAGCCGGGGGCGAGCTGCTGCTGCTGCTGAATAACGATGTTGAGGTGATCAATAGCGGCTGGCTATCGGCCCTGGTGGGGGAGGTTACCCAACCGGGGGTGGGGGCGGCCGGGGCGCTGCTGTACTAC
>JAQUSS010000143.1 GCA_028710135.1 Gemmiger sp.
CCACCAAATTCACGATTTGACCGAGAAGCTGTTTCGCGCCAACACCGATTTGTACGAGAGTGAGCTGCTTGCCAAGCAATCCGAGCTTTCGCACCTGCGCAGCCAAATCAACCCGCACTTCCTTTATAATACGCTGGAAACCATGGTGGGCATTGCCTACACCAACGGCCAGCCCGAAATTGCCGAGATTGCGCGCTCTCTTAGCATCATTTTCAAATACAGCATCAAGGGCGACGATGTGGTGCCCCTTGCCATCGAAACCAAAATTACCCGCAATTACATCCACATCCAGCACTACCGCTTTAGCGACCGTTTTGAGGCACTGTTCCATATTGACGAGGATTGCCTGGCCGATATGGTGCCCAAGTTGATTTTGCAGCCGCTGATTGAAAACGCCATCGTCCACGGCATTGAGCAGCAGCAGGCGTTCTGCCAGCTGACGCTTTCGGCCCGCCACCTGGATGGCTGCCTGGTGCTAACGGTGGAGGATGACGGCGCGGGCATCCCCGCCGATACCCTGGCGGAATTGCAGGAGAAACTGCAAGTTTCGGTACACGCGGCAAGCCGGGTGGGCAACACCGCCCACATTGGGGTGGTGAATGTGGATAGCCGCATCAAGCTGATGTACGGCGAGGAATACGGCATACAGATGGATAGCCTGCTGGGCAAGGGCACCAAGGTAACCCTGCGGCTTCCCATCCGAAAGGGGGCAGACCCATGTACCAAGTGATGATTGTGGATGATGAAAAAATGATCATCAATAGCCTGACCCTTGGCTTTGATTGGAAAAGCAACGGGTTTGAGGTGGTGGCCACCGCAACCAGCAGCAGCGCGGCCCTAAAAATGATACAGTTTATGCGGCCCGATATCGTGTTTACCGATATCAAAATGCCCGGGCTTTCGGGCATTGGGCTGATGAGCCGGGTCAAGCAGACGCTGCCCCAAATTAAGTTTGTGGTCATCAGCGGCTACTCCGATTTTTCTTACGCGCAGCAGGCCATCCGGCTGGGGGCGCTGGCCTACTGCCTAAAACCGCTTGAGAACGAGGATATTGCCGATGTGCTGGCCTTAGCCAAGCAAAATTTGGATGCCACCCATGCGGTGATACAATCGGCCTTCAACAAGCTGCTTTGGCAGCCCAGTGCCGAAACCAGCGAAAGCTTTCTCTCGGCGCTCTATTCGCCGGAGGAAATGCACCACCCGCTTACGGTGGCCGTTGCCCGGGGGGATGCGCGCAGCCTGCTCTCGGGCAATGTGGGCTACACCGCGCTGGAAGTAAGCGAGGGCTGCAACCTCTACCTAATCTCCTCAAACGCCGTCTACCTTGATAGCAACGCCTTCCAAATTGCGCTGATGAACGCCGCCGCCGAAAAACGGCTCGATGGCTTTGTGTACCTGCCTGCCGATGACCCGGCGGTGTTTTTGGCCCAAAGGCTTGGCAGCCTTTTAGATGCCGCCTACGCCGGGTTTATCGATAACGCCAACCTGCCCCTGGGCCGTGCCGACGATGCCCTGCCCACGCCAAGCCCCGCGCTGGCTGAAAAATTTGCCGCCGCCGCCAACAAAAACCGCCCGGCGGAGGTGCTGGATTTATTGTCCGAGCTAACGCCCCAAGCCCGCGCCCGGCTCACCGGCGCGGATGCCGTGGCCATCTACAATCTTTCCACCGAGCTACTGTGCCGGGTGCAAAACAAGGCCGCCGAGCCCAAGCTGGTTTATAGCTTTGAGCTGGCCGCCCGCTTTGCTGATTTGGCACAGATGCTTTCCAGCTTATCGAAGCAGATGGGCACCCAAAACAATGGCAACATCAACCTGGATTTGGTGCGCAACGAAACCCTGGCCCAGGTTTTGCAGTATGTGCACCTCAATTTTGCCAAGCCCCTAAGCTTCCAAAAAATATGCGAGGCGCATAGCATCAGCCCCAGCTACCTGAGCCAGCTGTTTAAAAAAGAACTGCAAATCAATTTCATGAATTACCTCTATAACCTCCGGCTCAACTACGCCAAGGAGCTGCTTGAAAATACCAATATGCGGGTGCAGGAAATCAGCGAGAAGGTTGGGTTTGATTATTACTACAATTTCTCCAAGCTTTTTAAGCGGGAGATGGGCATGACCCCCAAGCAGTACCGCGAGGAACATCAAAAAGAAGGCGAAAAGGCCGCCGCAAGCAGCAAACTGCCACCATGCCGGGGGGCAGGTGGCAAGCTGCTGCGGCGGCCTTTTGCCCCGCGCTGCCCGCATGGCCCGCTATTCGCGCAATACTTGGCGCAGTACCGGGCCACAAGCCGAGAAAAAGGCTGTGTTTATTCTTTATTTTTCCATATTTGTACTTTATAATAGAACCTATAGCTGGCCTGTGCGGCCTCCGCCCCCGGCGGAACCGCAAGCGGTGCCCTTTGTGGGGCGGCCACGCGGGCCTTTTGAAGGAGGAACCATTACATTATGCCAAACGAAAAAATTCTGGTGGTGGATGACGACCAAAATATCTGCGAGCTACTGCGGCTGTATCTGGTGAAAGAAGGGTTCCAGGTTACCCTGGCCTACGATGGCAACGCCGCCATGGCCGAGTTTGCCGCCATCAAACCCGCCCTTGTCATGCTGGATGTGATGATGCCCGGGATGGATGGGTGGGAGGTTTGCCGCAAAATCCGCGCAACCAGCAAAACGCCCATCATTATGCTAACAGCCAAGGGCGAAACCTACGATAAAGTGCTGGGCCTAGAGCTGGGCGCCGACGATTATATGGTAAAACCCTTTGATGCCAAGGAGGTTACGGCCCGCATCAAGGCGGTGCTGCGCCGCTGCGCCACCGGCGATGAAGCCAGCGAGGGTATTTACGATTTTGATAACCTGCACCTGGATATGAACCGGTACGAGCTGAAGGTGCGGGGCAAGGTGGTGGAGGCCCCCCCCAAGGAGCTGGAGCTGCTTGCCTGCCTGGCAGGCCACCCCAACCGCGTTTACACCCGAGACCAATTGCTGGACGAGGTGTGGGGGTTTGAATACTACGGCGATTCCCGCACGATTGATGTACACGTAAAGCGCTTGCGCGAAAAGCTGGAGGAAGCCTCCGAGCAATGGCAGCTAAAAACCGTGTGGGGCGTTGGCTACAAGTTTGAGGTAAAGGAATAAAACGTGGGCCCGAACAAAAACAAACAAAATAAAAACTGCGCCCGCAAAAGCATAAGCTGGGAGTTTTTTTCCATCATTGCGGCGGTGCTGCTGCTGGGCCTGTTTGCCATGTGCGTCATGCAAACCGGGCTTTCGGCTGCCTATTTTTCGGCCGAGCGCCGCACGGCACTCAGCGCCATTTTGGATGGCGCCACCGCCATGGGCGACCGTTTGGCCGAGCAGGGCATCACCATCACCACCCCGGCTGAGGCCGATGAGGAGCGCCAAAGCGCCCAAAAAGCCCTCAATGTTTTTGATACCGCCACCCACGCCCTGCTGTTTGCCGCCGATACCACCGGCCAGGTGGTGGTGTACACCGGCGGCGCGTCGGCTTTTACCGGCGAGGCCGTGCCCGAGGCCGTGCTGAACAAGCTGGATGCCGGGGGCGATGTATTTTTCCGCAACAACCTGGGCGGGGTGTACACGGCCCGCTACTACACGGTGGGCCGCGCGGTTTGCTTTGGGGGGGAGCAGGGCTACCTGTTTGCCTCCAGCGCGGTGGAGGGGTTAAGCGGCTACGTGGGCGATATGCTGGGGATGTTTATCCTTTCGGCAGGGCTGATGCTGCTGGTATCCAGCCTGCTATCCCTGCTGTTTGCCCGCCGCCTTACCACCCCCATTGAGGAAATTAGCAACGCGGCGCGCCAGCTTGGCAGCGGCGATTTTACCGCCCGCGCCCCGGTATCGGGCTGTGACGAGCTGGCCGAGCTGGCAAACACCTTCAACCACATGGCCGGGCGGCTGCAAACCATCGATAATTCGCGCGGGCAGTTTATGGGCAACATTGCCCACGAGCTGCGCACCCCCATGACCAGCATCAAGGGCTTTATCGATGGTATGCTGGATGGCACCATCCCCCCCGCCGAGCAACACCGCTACCTGGAAATTGTATCCCAGGAAACCGGGCGGCTGGCGCGGCTGGTGCAAAATATGCTGGATATTACCAAGCTGGAGGCAGGCGAGTACCGGGTGCAGGCCCGCAATTACGATTTGTGGAACACCGTAACCGATGTGGTGCTGGCCGATGAAAAGCGGATCGAGGACGGCAAAATTGATATCGAGGGCCTAGCGCCCGACCGTGCCCTGGTTTTTGCCGACCCGGACCTTGTGCACCAGGTGGTGTACAACATTGTGGATAACGCCATCAAGTTTACCCCACCCGGCGGGGTCATTCGCTTTGCCGCCACCCCGGACGATGGCGGCATGGTACGCCTCTCGGTGGAAAATACCGGCGCGGGTATCTCGCCCGAGGCACTGCCCTATGTGTTCGAGCGCTTTTATAAGGAGGACCGCTCCCGCGGGCTTAACACCCGGGGCAGCGGGCTGGGGCTGCACATCTGCAAGGTGCTGATTCAACTTTCGGGCGGGCAGGTGCGGGTGGAAAGCGAGGAGGGCCAGTGGTGCCGCTTCAGCTTCACCCTGCCTGCCGCCGGTAACGACCTACCCCCGCCCCCCGAGGGCCGCCGCCTGGGCGGAAATTAAGGCGCGTTACCGCTTTTTTGCCACGCAAACCGTTCTAGTTTTTGTTACTTTTTAACAAATCGGCATTGGGCCTGCCCCGCGCTCCCTGGGCGGCAAACCTGCGCCGGGGGGCGGTTTTACCCATTGTGTACGCATTTTTTAGGGTGGGCATTGCCCACCCTAACCTTTTTGCCGCCCCGGCCCCCCCGCGCGCGATTTGTGTAAAAGGCCAAAATATTGCCGCTGTGGTAGAAAAAGCAAAAATGTTGTGTTATAATAATCTATATTAAAATCCGCCCATGCGCTCCGGGGGGCAAAGTGAACCTGAGCCCGCCCGGCAGCACAATATGGCATAAATTTTACCGGAAGGATTCGGCCATGAAAAAACGTTCTTTTATGCGGGATGACCCGCTGGCCTATTTGGTTGTGCCGCTGGCCTTTGCCTTAATCACCGTGGCGCTGGCCATGGTGCTTTGGCGGGTGTATGCGGCCCCCTACCGGGTGCTGGTAAACTGGTTTTCCTCCACCACCGTAAGCGAGCAACCGCAGGATTTATTTGCCGGTATTGCCGAAACCATTACCACCGGCACCGCAACCGATGCCGCCGGCCAACCGGCCCAGCCCGAAAGCATCCCCAAAAGCAGCATTACCTACCCCGCCAATGGCGACCGTTACGGCGAAATTTCGGTGGAGGGTACCAACGTCAGCGCGCCGCTCTATTATGGCGATAGCAACAGCATCTTAAACAAAGGGGTGGGCACCTATAAAGATAACAGCGGTGCGGGCATCCCGGGCGAGGGCAAAACCATCCTTCTGGCGGGGCACAACAACACCTTTTTTAACGATTTACAGCACGCCACGGTGGGGGGCATCGTC
>JAQUSS010000144.1 GCA_028710135.1 Gemmiger sp.
GGCACCGCCTGCCCGCCCTGGCTGATGCTGGTGCGGAACAGCTTGGCAAGGGCCTCGGTCATCTCGGTAACCTCCTCGCTCTTGCCACTGGCCGACATCCAGATGATGCTATCCAGCGTGTTGTACAAAAAGTGGGGGTTGATTTGGGCTTGCAGGGCGTTAATCTCGCTTTTTCGCTTGGCTTCCTCGTTTGCAACGGCGGTTTGCATCAGGGTTTTAATTTTGGCAATCATGGTGTTAAAGGTGTTGCCCAAATGCCCAATCTCGTTGTTGATTTTGGTATCGGCCTGCACCGATAGGTTGCCTTCCTCCACCTGGTGCATGGTCGATTCTAGGTTTTTGATGGGCCTTGTGATGCTGGAGGAGATGATTAAAGCCGCCAGCGAGGCAAAAAACAAACATAGCCCGCTCAAAGTAAAATAGTAGGCAATGATGCGGGTTCGCCCCTGGGGCAATTCGCCCGCGTTGATAACGCCCACCGTTGTCCACCCGGTTAGGCTGGAGCGGTTTTTGGTGTAAATTTTATTTTGGCCGGTGCGCAGGTAGCTGCCGTCCATCGCCAAAATATCGGCAAAGGGCTCTGCCTTAACACCGGCGTAAATAAGCTGCTGCTGGGGGTGGTAGATGATGTTTTGGTTATCATCAATCAGGTAGGCGTAGCCGTTTTTGCCAAGCTGCACCGTTTCGCAGATGGCCTTGATGGCATAAAAGCTAAGGTCAATCACCATAACGCCCGTCACCTCGCCGGTGGCAGGGTCCAGCACCGCGCGGGAGATGGAAATGACCCAGCGGTACTCGCCCGAAACTAGGTTTTGCACATGGGAGGGGGAAACAAAAATATCCTCCTTATCGGTCATCGGGTTTAAAAACCAATCGGTCAAATTATAATCGGAGTCGGGGTTGGGCTGCTGTGCCTCCCCACTCAAAAGTACATCGCGGTATTTGGAGATAACGGCCACGTTGGTAATCTCGCTGCGGGTACCCGCCACCACCCGCAGGTGGCGCTGGGCGCTCTCCCGCAGGGCCTCTACCCGCATGGCGTCCTCCCCTGAAAGGGGGATGCCATGCGCGGTGTTATAAAGCGACATCAGCGCCTGCACATCGGGGTTTTCGCAGATAACGGCCGACATACTTTTTACGTTATCAATGTAAGAATCCACACCGACGTTAATCTCGGCAATCAGGTTATCGGTGTAGGAGAGGGAAAGCCCCTCCAAATCCTGAATGGAAAAATTGTAGGATAGGATGGATACCATTAAGATAACCACCGAAATCAGCAGCACAAAATATAACATGATGCTGGTACCAATGCTGTAGACCCGGGCCTTGAGCCGGTGCGAAAAATTGCGCATGAAGCAGGCACCCCCTTTTGGGTAGGTTGAATGGGCAAGGCGGGGAAGCTTGGAGGAGGAAAGCGTAGCAAACACGCCGGCACGCCACTTGCCACACATCCCGCGCCACCAGCGCGTTTTTTTTAAGCGCTGGCAGGGTTTACGCGGCAAGCCGCATCTTCAGGTGCAGCCCCAGCTGCATCCAAGCTTCATCCCGGCTTCGTCAAAATTTGCTTAGTTGGCGGCCCGGTGCTCTAAACGGTATTCACGCGGGGTGTTGCCGGTAACCCGCTTGAAGGTGATGGAAAAATAGTGTGGGTCGGCAAAGCCAACCTCCCCGGCAACCTCGCTGGTGCGCTTATCGGTCAACCGCAGCAGCTCTTTTGCCTTATCAATGCGCACCTGGGTTAAGTATTCCACAAAGGTGTAGCCGGTGCCTGCCTTAAAGATGGCCGAAAAATAGCTGACGCTGATTGAAAATTTATCCCGTATGGTGTTGAGGGATAGGGTATCGTCCCGGTAATGCTCCCGGATATAGGCCTCGGCCCGGCGGACGCGCAGGGTGGCGTCATCCTCGCAGACCAGGGCAAAACGGTCAAACGAAAGCACGCAGAGCGCCCGCACCATCTCGTGGAGCTGGGGCAGGGTAGCCGAGCCGGAAAGCCCGGCGTTATCCCAGCTGCTCTCCAGTGTTTCCACCTCCTCGGGGGAAAGATACTCGCCCATCCGCTCCAGCAGCAGTAGCACCGTGCGCTGGCAGTACCGCAGGCAGTGGGTGTAGGGTAGCTTTTGGGTGCGCATCCGCTCAAACAAAGCGTCCACCGCGTCCAGTGTACCCTCCCGGTTGGCCTGCTTTAAGGTGGCGTTTAGCTGCTCCTCGTACACGCCATAGTCAAAGGCTTCGGCGGGGGGCACCTCAATCTCCTCACTCAAAATGCAGGGCAGCGCCCCAAAGAAAAACCGATATTGCAGCGCCAGCACAGCTTGCAGGTAGGCGTTTGGCAGGGCCGCAGGGCTGTTTACCGGCTTGCCCACCCCGCAGGTTGGCTCCCGGCGGATCATTTTGCAGGCATCCGCAATTTGCCCCGAAAGTGCCAGGGCACTCTCCCGCAGGGCCTCGGAGCTTTCCCCGTTAAGCAGCACGCAGCAGTATTCCTTCACGGTGGGGCAGGCCACCACCCGGGGCAGGGCCTCCGTCAGCTCGGCCACAATGTTGCAAAGGCCATAGCGGGCCAGCTCGTTATCGCGGCTTTGCGCTACGGTGTTGGCAGCGCTCAGGCCAAGGTCCACCGCCATCACCGTCCACCAGGGGCCATCCACCTCAATTTTATGTACCCGCAAATTGTCCGCTATCGTTTTTTCGTCCAGGTGGGCCGTCAGCAAATTGGCAAAAAAACGTTCCCGCGTCAGCGCGTCAAAATCATCCGCGCCGCGTATCCGCCGGTCCTCCAGCTCGTCACACAGGCGGGTGGCAAGCTGGCGCAGCCCCTTGGGGGTGATGGGCTTTAAAACATAATCGTATACCTTTAATTTAATGGCCTTGTGCGCATAGGCAAAATCGTTATAGCCGGATAGCATCACCACCAGGGCCTGGGGGCAGTGCAGGGCCAGGTATTCGGTCAAGGCAACACCATCCACAAAAGGCATACAGATGTCGGTGATAACGGCATCCGGCATAAAGCCGCTCTCAATGGCATCAATGGCAGCTTGGCCATGGGCGCAGGCAACAGGGGTGTGGAAGGAGAGGGCATTCCAATCTAACGTGCTGACCATGGCGTTCAGCACGGCGGGCTCGTCCTCCACCAGCATAAGCTTATACATGGGCGCGTTCCTCCGGCGTTGGCAGTGATGGTTTTTGGCAGGGGGGTGACCGGCAATGTGAGAAAATCTGTTTCTTATAGTATAGACCATACCAACAGAAAACGCTATGCCTTGGCAACAACTTTTTTATAAAACAACAAGAATTTTGTTGGTTCCTGTGGGAAAAAGGAAAAAATGTTTTATCAAGTCAGTGGAATATTAACCATTTTTCAGAGGATATTCCATCGACATTACAAAGCCAAACCGATATACTTGCAAGTAGAAAAGGCAAACGGAAACGGCGGCGGCACACGGTGCGCCGGTAAGCAAAAATTTGAACAGAGGTGATTTTGTGGGCCAGAATTTGGCACAGAATCCTGTGATTCTGGAGATGAAGGGCATCGACAAGCGCTTTTCGGGCGTACACGCCCTCAAGGGGGTGCAGCTTGAGCTTCGCGCAGGGGAAGTGGTTGCCCTGATGGGGGAGAACGGCGCGGGCAAATCAACCCTGATGAAAATTCTGACGGGCATTTACCAGCGCGACGAAGGGGAGATTATCTTCTTCGGCAAGCCGGTCAATTTTCACGATATCAGCGAATCGCAGAAGGCGGGCATCAGCATCATCCATCAGGAGCTGAACATGATGAACCACCTGACGGTGGCGCAAAACATTTTTATTGGCCGCGAACCCATGAAAAACGGTGTCTACATCGATGATAAAAAGATGGAGGACGAGGCCAGAACCCTTTTGCGGCGGATTGGCGTGAACATTGACCCCACCGTGAAGCTGGGCACCCTGACGGTTGGCAAGCAGCAGATGGTGGAAATTGCCAAGGCGGTATCCCGCGAGTGCAAGCTGCTGGTGCTGGATGAACCCACCGCCGCCTTGACCCAACCCGAGGTGGAGGAGCTGTTCCGCATCATGAACGATTTGCGGAACAAGGGCATTGGGATGATTTACATTTCCCATCGGATGGATGAGATTAAGCGGATATCCGATAAAGTGGCCGTCATGCGGGACGGCGAGTACATTGGCACGGTGGAAACCAAGGATACCACCAAGGACGAGATTGTTAAAATGATGGTGGGCCGGGTAATTTATGGCGACCAAAAGCAAACCAGCGATTGCCCCGAGGATGCCCCCGTGGTGCTGGAGGTACGCAACCTGTGCAGCGGCAAAACCATCAAGGATGTCAGCTTCCAGCTGAAAAAGGGCGAGATACTGGGCTTTGCCGGGCTGATGGGCGCGGGCCGCACCGAGGTGGCGCGGGCCATTTATGGGGCCGACCGTTTTGATTCGGGCGAGGTATACATCCGTGGCAAAAAGGTGGATATCCACCAGCCGAGCGATGCCGTTGAAAACGGCGTGTGTTATCTATCGGAGGATCGCAAGCGGTATGGCCTGCTGCTGATTAAATCGGTGGCGGAAAACTCAACCCTCAGCTCCTTAGATAAATACATCAAGGGCGGGTGGATTGATGATAAGGCGGCATTTGCCGCCGCCGAGCGCGAAAACAAAAAGCTGCGGACAAAAACCCCCTCCATGCAGCAAAAGCTCAAAAACCTTTCGGGCGGCAACCAGCAAAAGGTGGTTGTGGCGCGTTGGCTCCTGAAGGACTCGGACATTTTCATCTTTGATGAGCCGACCCGTGGCATTGATGTGGGCGCGAAGAGCGAAATGTATGATTTGATGGAAAATTTGGCCCGCCAGGGCAAATCCATCATCATGATTTCCTCGGAGCTTGCCGAGGTACAGCGCTTGAGCGACCGAATTATTGTGATGTGCGAGGGCCGTATAACGGCCGATTTAGCAATCGGTGATGCCACCCAGGAAACCATTATGAAATATGCAACGCTGCGTGAAGAAGCGTAAGCTGCCCTTATACAGGAAAGCAAGGAGGATTTTACATGAGTGACGTACAGGTAAAGCAGCAATCCACTTTTTCCCGCAAGGTGCGCCGCGCCGGAAAAAAGGCTGCCTATAACATTGCCACCAAGGGCAAACAAAACATGATTATTGTTGCGGCCCTTCTCGTATTAATTTTGATTTTCACCGTGCTCAACCCCAACTTCGTTGGCAAATACAACGTGGTAAGTATGGCACAGTCGCTGGCACCCTACGCGGTGCTGGGCCTTGGCGTAACCTTTGCCATCGCCACCGGCGGCATTGACCTTTCCATCGGCACCGTTTGTATCGCATCCTCGGTGCTGGCGGGCAAAATGTACACCCTGGGGCTCATCCCCCTGTGGGCAACCATCCCCATCATGATTATTGTCGGCACGCTGTTTGGCTTTATCAACGGCTTGCTGATTGCCAAAGCAAAGCTGCCCGCGTTTATTGCCAC
>JAQUSS010000145.1 GCA_028710135.1 Gemmiger sp.
GATATGGCGGGAAAGGTTGAGGTTTTTTTGGGCCATCACCGATAATAAATTGCGTATCAGCCGGGTGTGGTGGGCGCAGGGGCTGGGGCACACCTGCAACAGCCTGCTTACATTGATAAGCAGCAGGGTGGTGGGCTGGTTTGCCACCACGCTTACCATCATCGGTTCATCGGGCAGGCAGGCGTAGGCCTCGGCAAAAATTTGGCCGGGGCCTACGTGGTTTAAAATGGTTTTGTTGCCCCAGATATCATCACTCTCAATGGTAACGCCCCCGGCCAGCACCACCCCCAAAAGGGGGGCTGTATCCCCCACCCGGCAAAGATATTCCCCCTTGCGGCAGGTGGTTTGGTTGGCCCCCAGGCATTGCAGCACATCCTGCACTTGGGTGGGGGTAAGGCCCTGGAACAACGGTGTTTTTGCCAAAAAGGAATAGGCCACGGGGTTCCCTCCTATTTTTTAATTTTGTTGTAATAACAACAGCTTTGCCGGTTTGGTTGCCGTATACTTGGTACAACAAGCCACCGGGAACAATTTTTGCCGGTGCAGCGGCAACGCAAACCGGCGTTGCCGCCGGGCAGCTTGGCAACACAACCACACAAACACCGGCAGTGCCGAGAGGAGAACGGAAAATGCTTCGTAAAATTATTCATATCGACCAAGAGAAATGCAACGGCTGCGGCCTGTGCGCCAACGCCTGCCACGAGGGTGCCATTGCCATGGTGGGCGGCAAGGCCACCCTTTTGCGGGACGATTACTGCGATGGCCTGGGAGATTGCCTGCCCGCCTGCGCGGCGGGGGCCATCACCTTTGTGGAGCGGGAGGCTGCCCCTTATAATGAAGCCGCCGTGCCCGGCAACCCCCATGCCCCCCGCCCGGCCCACCACGCAAGCCCCGCCGCGGCGGGTGAGGCGGGGGCCGAAACCCCGCCCCTGCCCTGCGGCTGCCCCGGCAGCCAGGCGCGGCGGCTAAACCCGCCCGCGCCGCAGGGGGCCCCCTGCCCCGGCACCCCGCCCGGCCTGACCAATCTGCCGCAGGATACTGCGCCGGGTTACGCCCCCGTGCCCAGCCAGCTAGGCCAGTGGCCGGTGCAAATTAAGCTGGTGCCAACCAGCGCCGCCTACTTTGCAGGTGCCAACCTGCTGGTAGCGGCCGATTGTGCCGCCTACGCCTACGGAGATTTCCACCGGCGGTTCATCCGGGGCAAGGTAACGCTGATTGGCTGCCCCAAGCTGGATGGGGTAGATTATACCCAAAAGCTGACAGAAATTTTGGCCAACAACGAGATTAAAAGCCTGACGGTGGTTCGGATGGAGGTTCCCTGCTGCGGCGGGCTGGAGCACGCGGCGGTTACCGCGCTGAAAAACAGCGGCAAATTCATCCCCTGGCAGGTGGTAACTCTCACCACCGACGGCAACATTTTGGAATAACCCCACACACTTTACATCCCCTTACCCAAAAGCGCCACCCGGCATCGGGCGGCGCTTTTTGCTGCTATTTTGCGCGGGGCAGCTTGAGGGTTTTTAGGTACACCTTTTGCTCGGCGGTAATGCGGTAGCTTTCCACGGCCTTTTGTATGGCCTTGTTGTGCGCCCAGGGCGCAAGGCGGTGCTGCGTCAAATAGGGCAGCGCCGCCGTATACTGCTTGGCAAGGGCGGTGGCAAAATACCAGGCAACCATCATATTCACGTAATATTCTTCCGAGCGTACCGCCGCCACCAGCGCCAGATATTCGGGCTGAAAGGCTTCGTCCAGGTAAAAGTGCATCAGCATCCCGATGCCATAGCGCACGGTGTAGGTTTTGCCCGATGCCAGCCACCCCCGTATCTCCCCCAAAAGGGCCGGCAGGTTTTTCTTGAACACCTTGGGGGCCATCAAATCGCAGGTGGCCCAGTTATCAATGTAGGGCAAAAACGCGTTGACGGCGGCAATGCAGGCCGTGTAATCGGTTATTTTTTCAATCAAAAAGCCGTGCAGGTTATTTTCATCGTAGTACGGGTGGGGCAGGCAGCGCAAAAATTCCGCCGCCGTGGGGGTGCCCGCCAGGCTGGCCGCCAGCTTGCGAACCGCCGGGGTGCGCACCCCGATGATGGTATCCTTCTCCACCGTGGGCATCAGCTTTGCTTGAAAATCCCGGTAGGTGGCATCCCGCAGGGCAAAAAGCTGCTGTTGTATGGTTTGTTCGGCTGGGTGCATGGCGGCCCTCCTCGTTCGGCTTTTTTGTGTTTGCTCTATTGTAGCACAGCCAAAAGCAAAAATATACTTCAAAAAATTTAGATAATTCTCTTGACTTTTCGGTGAGGTCTGGTATGATTGTTTCAGCAAATTTAGTTAAATAATTTTACCTAAATATTTTGCAAATTCAACCAAACACAACAAAAACAAACCATTATAAGGAGATTGTATCATGGATTTTGAAGCACTGAAAAACGTATTTGTAGATACCCTTAGCTGCGACCCCGCACAGGTTACCCTGGCGGCCAGCCTGGCCGATGATTTGGGGGCCGATAGCCTGGACGCTGTGGAGCTGAACATGGCGCTGGAGGAAGCTTTTGGCGTTGCCATCCCGGACGAGATGCTGCCCGAGATGAAAACCGTGCAGAACATTTTTGATTACCTGGCTGCCCACACCGCCTAAACCACCATACCAAAGGAGGGTATGCCATGCCCAGTTTGATGAAGGCGTTAAGCGCCGCCCAAAGCGAGCGCACCTTTGCCTTAAAGGCCCGGCGGGAAGCCGTGGGCAACGCGCCGGTATGGCAGGAGCCGGTATTTGTCACCTGCCCCCAGTGTGGCCGCCGTGCCTCCCGCCCGGCTTGGGCCAACAGTTTGTATGTCTGCCCCAACTGCGGGCAGTACCAGCCCATTGGGGGGTACTACCGGTTATCGCTGCTGTTTGACCACGGCAGCTTTCGGGAGCTGGAAGCCACCCTGCCCGCCGCCGACCCCCTGCAGTTCCCCGGTTACAGCGAAAAGCTGGCCCTGCAAAAGCGCAAAACCGGGTTGGAGGAGGCCGTGGTGGCCGCCTATGGCCGGGTGGATGGCCTGCCGGTGGTGGCCGCCGTGCTGGATAGCCGGTTTTTTATGGGGAGCATGGGCAGCGGTGTGGGCGAAAAAGTAACCCGCGCCGTGGAGCTTGCCACCGCCAAAAAGCTGCCCCTGCTTATTTTTTCCGCCAGCGGCGGCGCACGGATGCAGGAGGGTATTTTTAGCCTGATGCAGATGGCAAAAACTAGCGCCGCCGTTGCCCGGCACAGCAGCGCGGGGCTGCTGTTTATCAGCTACCTTACCCACCCCACCACCGGCGGGGTGATTGCCAGCTTTGCTTCCCTGGGGGATATCACCCTGGCCGAGCCGGGGGCGCTGATTGGCTTTGCCGGCCCCCGGGTCATTGAGCAAACCATCGGCCAAAAGCTGCCCGCCGGCTTCCAGCGGAGCGAGTTCCAGCAAACACACGGCTTTGTGGATGCCTTAGTGCCCCGCACCGCCATGAAAGCGACCGTATCCCAACTGTTAAAGCTGCACCCCGCAGGAGGACGCCGCCTATGATTAAGGACATTTTAAAGCAGGCCGAGGCCCTGGAAGCCGAGCTGGCTACTTTGGCCGAGAAGGACGACCCCGAGGCCGCCACCGCGCGGGGCGCTTTGCTGCGTGCTCGAACCGAGCTATTAGATGGCTGCACCACCCTGACGGCGGCTGACCGGGTGTTTTTGGCCCGGCACCCCCACCGCCCCAAGATTGACGAGTACATTGCCGCCCTTTTCACCGATTTTTTTGAGCAGCAGGGCGACCGCCAATGCCGCGAGGATGCCAGCATTTTGGGCGGCGTGGCCCTGTTTAATGGCCAACCCGTCACGGTAATTGGCCACCGCAAGGGCAACACCCTGGCCGAAAACCTGAAATACAACTTTGGGATGCCCGGGCCGGAGGGGTACCGCAAGGCCCTGCGCCTGATGGAGCAGGCCGAAAAATTTGGCCGCCCCATCCTAACCTTTATCGATACCCCCGGTGCCTACCCCGGCTTAGAGGCTGAGGAGCGGGGCCAGGGTGAGGCCATTGCCCGCAACCTGGCCGCCATGAGCCAGCTTACCGTGCCGGTGGTTGCCATTGTTACCGGCGAGGGCAGCAGTGGCGGGGCCCTGGCGCTGGGGGTTGCCAACCGGGTGCTGATGCTCGAAAACGCCATCTACTCGGTGTTAAGCCCCGAGGGGTTTGCCAGCATTTTGTGGAAGGATGCCACCCGGCACGAGGAAGCCTGCGCGGTTATGCGGCTGACCGCCCAGGATTTACTAAGCTTTGGGGTGGTGGAAGAAATTATCCCCGAGCCGCTGGGCGGTGCCCAAACCGACCCACAGCGGTTGTTTGGCTTTGTGGCGGTGGCCCTGCAAAAAAACCTGGCTGCCCTGCACCGGATGAGCGGCCCCGCGCTACAGGCACAGCGCTACAAAAAATTCCGCCAGATTGGCCAATCGTAAAGGAGAATTATGGAAGGACTGCAACTGGTTGCCACGGGGGGTGCCCTGCCCGCCAAGGCTGTTACCAATGCCGAATTGAGCAAAACCGTTGATACCAGCGATGAATGGATTGCCACCCGCACCGGGATACGGCAGCGGTATTTTTGCACCGGGCAGGAAAGCTGCGGCACCTTGGCCCTTGCGGCCGCCCGCCAGGCCCTGGCGCGCAGCGGGGTTGCCCCCGGGGCGGTGGGCTGCTGCATCTGCGCCACCGTAACGCCCGATACCGCCACCCCCTCCACCGCCTGTATGCTGCAGGCCGCGCTGGGCCTGCCCGAGGATATCCCCGCGCTGGATATCAACGCCGCCTGCTCCGGCTTTTTGTATGCGGTGGCGGTGGCGCAGGGGCTATTGGCCGCGGGCGGGGGGCGCTACGCCCTGGTGGTGGGGTGCGAGCAGCTCTCCCGCGTGATGGATACAACCGACCGTTCGACCTGCGTGCTGTTTGGCGATGGCGCGGGCGCGGCCCTGCTGGAGCTGGATGCCACGGCCCCCTTTGCCACCCTGCTGGGTGCCAGGGGTAGTAGCGCCATCACGGTGGGTGGCCCCAGCGCCACCGCACCCACCAGCCCCATCCGGATGGATGGCCGGGCGGTGTTCCGCTTTGCGGTGGAGGCAATCCCCCACTGCATTGCCGGGGTGCTGGGCAAAACCGGGCAAACCCTTGCCGATATAGACTGGGTGGTTTGCCACCAGGCCAACGAGCGCATCTTAGACCAT
>JAQUSS010000025.1 GCA_028710135.1 Gemmiger sp.
GCAAGGTGGGTGCCATTGAAAAGACCCACGAGGAGCGCTACCGCACCCTGCTAAAGAATGTGGAGATGAAGCACGTGTTTGAGAAGAGCGGCCAAACCATGTGGGAATGCCGCATCTTCGGGCATTTGGTCATCGGCACCAAGGCCCCCGAGGCCTGCCCGGTTTGCGGGTATTCGCAAAGCTACTTTGAGGTGCGCAAGGAAAATTATTAACCCCTTCGCCCTGTGATAACCAGCAAGGCCCCTGCGCAAATTGCGCCGGGGCTTTGCCGCGTTTTATATTATTTTTTGCTTGCTTGTGTTTTTCTTTCAGCTTAGGCAGGCTTGTGCAAATTGCACAGCGCAAATTTTAGCGCAACTATTGGCGCAGCTGTTGGCAACAGGCCAGGCCGGCGCAGGCCGCATTTGCCGCGGGCCGTTTATACGGGCCGGTTGGCGCGGGCAGCACCCCAAAGGCAGCACCCCAAACGCAGCGTCTTACCAGGGCACAAAATCATCATATTGGGCGGCACTACGCAGCAGGGGGCTTTCCACCCCCATGCAATACAGCTCATACCGCAAATCACCCTCCTGCGTTAGCAGGCGGGCACCGTTGCGCTGTAGCTGGCGCAGCACCCGCAAAACCACCCGGCGGTTGCTGCTGATGCTGCTTACCGAGCGCACCATCACATTTTGTGTGGTGCCGCTGCGCACAGCGCGCAGCATCTGCTGTAGCCCGGGGCGGAAAAGCACCAGGCCATCCCGTTCATCGGCCGAAACATGGCAGACGGTATAGCCCTGCTCCGCCGCGGCATTGCGCAGCGTAACGGTTTGGCGCTTTATTTTTTCGCTTCCCTTTTTTCCGCGCAGGTAAAGCCACACGGATGGAATATTGCTGTTTTCACTGTTTTCCATAGCGTCCCTTTCTTTAGGATTACCGCAAGTCCCTTTCGAATACGTAGAACAAGGCCTACAGTGTTTATTATACCATTTTTCGCACTCGTTGTGGGCTTTATTGCACCAAACGGCGGTTTTTTTTCGCAAGACGACAATTTGTATTCTATTTGTGTACAATTGCCGCTTACACACAAACAGCGGCGCTCTCGCCACCCGGGTTACGGGGGTAAAAGCGCCGCTGTTTGCACAGGTTATCTTGGTTTTTCTAGTTTTTTATCCCTTTGCAGGGTGGCGGGTTAGGATTGCCGCTCGGCAATCTCGCGGCTGGTGTTCCGCAAAAAGTCCTCCAGCTGCTGCTCGGTGGTGGCACCGGTACGGTCGCGCACCGAAATATTGCCTGCCTCGGCCTCCTTGGCGCCCAGCACCAGCATATAGGGCACACGGTCTACCTGCTGTGCCTGGCGGATTTTATAGCCAATCTTCTCGTTGGTGGTATCCAGCACGGCACGGATGCCGGCGGCCTGCAATTTTTCGGCCACACCGGCGGCGTAATCCATCGTCTTTTCCGAAACCGGCAGCACCTTCACCTGGATGGGGGCCAGCCAGGTGGGGAATTTGCCCGCGTAATGCTCGGTCAAAATGCCGATAAACCGCTCGATGGAGCCAAAGCATACCCGGTGAATCATGATGGGGCGCTTTTTGGTGCCGTCCTCATCGGTATATTCCAGCCCAAAGTTCAGCGGCATCTGGAAGTCCAGCTGGATGGTGCCGCACTGCCAGGTACGGCCCAGGCTATCTTGCAGGTGGAAATCGATTTTGGGGCCGTAGAACGCGCCGTCCCCCTCGTTGACGATGTAGGGCATCTCCAGCTTTTCCAGCGCCAGCTTTAGGCCGTTGGTGGCGGCTTCCCAGTCGGCATCGCTGCCCATCGAATCCTCGGGCCTGGTGGAAAGCTCCACAAAATATTTAAAGCCGAACTTCTCGTACACCTGGTTAATCAGGTGTACCACGTTCATAATTTCATCGGTGATTTGGTCGGGCCGCATAAAGATATGCGCATCGTCCTGGGTAAAGCACCGCACGCGGAACAACCCGTGCAGCGCCCCCCGCAACTCATGCCGGTGCACAAGGCCCAGCTCCCCCACCCGCAGGGGCAGCTCGCGGTAGCTGTGGGGCTGGGCGCGGTACACCATCACCCCGCCGGGGCAGTTCATCGGCTTGATGCAGTAATCCTCGTCATCAATTTTGGTGGCGTACATATTGTCTTTATAATGGTCCCAGTGGCCGCTGGTTTCCCACAGGTGGCGGTTCATAATCAGCGGGGTCGAAACCTCCACATAGCCGTTGGCATAGTGGATATCGCGCCAATAATCAATCAGGGTATTTTTGATGGTCATGCCGTTGGGCAGGAAGAAGGGGAAGCCGGGGCCTTCATCGCAGAACATGAACAGGTTCATTTCCTTGCCGATTTTGCGGTGGTCGCGGCGAGCGGCCTCCTCAAGCAGCTTGAGGTGGGCGTCCAGCTCGTCCTGGGTGCGGAAGGCAATGCCGTTGATGCGGGTCAGCATTTTTTTGGTTTTATCGCCCTTCCAGTAAGCGCCCGATTGTTGGGTGATTTTAAAGGCCTTGAGCCCCTTGGTATAGCTCAGGTGGGGGCCAACGCACATATCAATGTATTCGCCCTGCTGGTAAAAGCTGATCACGGCATCCTCGGGCAAATCCCCGATATGCTCCACCTTATAATGCTCCTGCCGGTCCTCCATCAGCTGGATCGCCTCCGCCCGGGGCAGGATAAAGGGCTTGATGGGCAGGTTTTCCTTGCAAATTTTCCGCATTTCTTTTTCGATGGCGGCCAAATCCTCATCGGTCAGCTTGGTATCGCCCAGGTCAACGTCGTAGTAAAAGCCGTTCTCGGTGGCGGGGCCAAAGGCAAAATCTGCCTGGGGGTACAGCCGCTTGATGGCCTGGGCCATCACATGGGCGGCCGTGTGGCGGATAACGTGCTGTTCTTCCTCCTGCGGGCAATCTTTAACCGTGCCGTCGTTATAAACGATTTTCATGGTGTGGTACTCCTTTTCTGTTTTTAAAACGTTTTTGGGCCAATTCGATACGAAAAAACGCCCCACCCCGCAGCAATGCTACAACGGGATGAAGCGATACACTCCATGGTTCCACCCGAATTGCGCCCGAAGGCGCCCCTCGTACTGGCGGTAACGGGCCAGGGCCGGCAGGGGTTCGCCCCTGCGCTCCGCGGTGGTAAGGCCGTGCCACCCTGCAAAGCCGCTTACAGCGCGTTTTGCCCCGGGGGGTAAAACGGCGGCTCTCTCTGTTGCCGGTGGCGCGGCCCGTTTGTCCGCATCGATGCTTTTTCGAGATGGGTTTGTTTCATTTATTCTATACCGAACGGGGCGTTAAGTCAACCATTCGGGGGCAAAAAAGGTGGAAAATGCCTTTTGTTTGCCTTTGCCACACAAAAATTGGGCAGTTGGGCAACAATTTCTTGACAATACCCACAAATATAGCTAGAATTAATAATAGTATACAAAGGGTGGCTACCTGCGGGTACCCTGCTTTTCGATTTTATGGCGCCTCGCGCCTTTATTTTGTAAGATATTCGGGCGGATACCGCCTGTTTTTCCGTGCCTTTTTTTGCGGAGAACGTGTGTAATACCCCGGCCCCGGCCGCCAGCCGGTGCTGTGTACCCCGCGCACATCTTATAATTGTGAAAATAGAAAAAGAAAAGCGTCCCCCCGTGGGCAGCCCCCTTCAGGTTTACAACACAACCAAATTGAACCTTAAGGAGTGAACGTTATGGTACCCATCATCGTTATGGTGGTGGTGGTCATCGTTGCAGCCGCGATTAGTGGGGCCGCTTGTTTTGTTGGCGGCTCCCTTTACCGCAAAAAAACCGCAGAGGCAAAGCTCGGCAGCGCCGAGGAGGAAGCCAAGCGGCTGGTAAACGAGGCCATCAAAACCGCCGATCAAAAGCGCAAAGAAACCATCATTGAAGCCAAGGACGAAGCCTTCAAGCTGAAGGCCGAGGCCGACCGTGAAATTAAAGACCGCCGGGCCGAGGTGACCCGCCAGGAGCGCCGCATTGACCAGAAGGAGGAATCCCTGGATAAGCGGAACACCACCATGGAGCGCAAGGAGGAAGACCTAAAAAAGCGCGCCGAGCTGGTGGAAGCCCGCCTGGACGAGCTGGAACAGCTAAAGCTGCGCCAGACCGATAAGCTGGAAACCATTGCCGCCATGACCCGGGAGGATGCCCGCGCCGTTTTGCTGAAGCAACTGGACGACGAGCTTACCCACGAGAAGGCCATGCGGATTTCGGCCTACGAAACCAACCTGAAAGACCAGTGCGATACCATGGCGCGGGAGCTTGTTGGCCAGGCCATTGCCCGCTGTGCGGCTGATTCCACCAGCGAGGCCACCGTATCGGTGGTGCCGCTGCCCAGCGATGAGATGAAGGGCCGGATTATTGGCCGCGAGGGCCGCAACATCCGCGCCCTAGAAACCGCCACCGGCTGTGATTTGATTATTGACGATACCCCCGAGGCCATCACCCTTTCGAGCTTTGACCAAACCCGGCGCGAGGTTGCCCGGATGGCGCTGGAGCGCTTGATTGCTGATGGCCGCATCCACCCCGCCCGCATTGAGGAAACGGTGGAAAAATGCCGCCGCGAGCTGGAAATTACCATGAAGCGGGAGGGCGACCACGCCGCGATGGATTTAGGCATCCACGGCCTGCACCCCGACCTTGTAAAGCTGGTGGGCCGCCTGCGGTTCCGCACCAGCTACGGCCAGAACGTGCTGAACCACAGCCTGGAGGTTGCCTGGCTGGCCGGGCTGATGGCCGGGGAGCTGGGCATCAACGTGGCCATGGCCCGCCGCGCCGGGCTGCTGCACGATATTGGCAAGGCGCTTGACCACGAGATTGAGGGCAGCCATGTGCAGATTGGTGTGGATATTTGCAAAAAATACAAAGAGAACCCGGCCATCATCCACGCCATTGAGGCCCACCACGCCGATGTGGAGCCGAAAACCCCGCTGGCCTTCATCATTATGGCAGCCGATGCCATCAGCGCCGCAAGGCCGGGTGCCCGCCGCGAGAATATGGAAAGCTATATCAAGCGGCTGGAAACGCTGGAGGCCCTGTGCAACGGCTTTGAAGGGGTCGAAAGCAGCTTTGCCGTTCAGGCTGGGCGCGAGGTTCGCATTCTGGTGCAGCCCGATAAAATTGGGGACGACCAGGTAATTTTGCTGGCCCGCAGCATTGCCAAAAAGATTGAGGACGAGCTGGATTACCCCGGCCAGATTAAAGTAAACGTGATACGCGAAAGCCGCGCCACCGAATACGCAAAATAAAACGCAAAATAATACGCGAAATAAAACGCAAAACACACCGCAATCCCTTATCATAAACACAAAGGGCTGTTGCAGCCAGCATCCTACACCACGGTGTAGGATGTGAACTGCAACAGCCCTTTTTCTGTTTTTTTTTTTTTGCCGGTTTGCCGGTTGCCTTCCGGCGTGGCCCGCTCGGTTGCCTGATGGCACGGTTGCCTAGCGCCCTGTGGCGGTTTACTCCCGCTTCAAATCCCGGTTCATCAGGGCGGCCAGGGCATTTTTTGCCTCCAGCTTGCCGCTTAAAATGGCATCCACCGTTTCCACAATGGGCATTTCCACCCGGTACTGCTTTGCCAGCTTTTTGGCGGCGGGCAGGGCGTTGATGCCCTCCACCACCTGGCCCACCGATGCCTTGGCATCGGCCGCCGTTTGCCCGCGGCCTATCAGCATACCGGCATGGAGGTTGCGGCTGTGCATACTGGTGCAGGTAACAATCAAATCTCCCATGCCCGAAAGCCCCACAAAGGTTTCGGCCTGGCAGCCCATGGCAATCCCCAGGCGGGAAAGCTCGGCGTTGCCACGGGTAATCAGCGCGGCCTTGGCGTTATCGCCATAGCCCAGGCCCAGGGCAATGCCCACAGCCAGGGCAATCACATTTTTGATGGCCCCGCCCAGCTCAACCCCGCGGCGGTCGGGGTTGGTGTATACCCGGAAATGCGGGGTGGTAAATATTTTTTGCACCCGCCGGGCGGCATCCTCATCGGCACAGCCCGCCACAATCAGGGTGGGCAGGTCCTGCGCCACCTCCTCGGCGTGGGTCGGCCCCGAAAGGGCCACCACACGGCAATTTTTGTGCCCGGGCAGCTGGGCAAGCTCGTTTTCTATCACATCCGACATGGTGGAAAGCGTTTTTTCCTCCATGCCCTTGGCAACATCCACAATCAACTGCCCATCCGGGATAAATTTTGCGGCATTTTTAGCGGTGGTGCGCAGATAAACCGAGGGCACCGCAAACAGCAGCACATCCCGCCCGGTGCAAACCTCGGCAATATCGGCCGTGTAGTGGATGGTTTCGGGCAGCTGCATCCCGGGCAGGTTGGGGTGCCGGTGGGTAATTTGCAAGCTTTTCAGCTCCTCGGGCAGGGCGCTCCACACGGTTACATCCCTGCCGTTTACCGCCAACATATGCGCCAGCGCAATCCCCCAGGTGCCAGCCCCCAAAACGCCGATTTTTTCCATCTGTTGCCTGCCTTTCCCGCCCTAGGGCGTGTGCCAATTTCCAGTTGTTCCATCGTCAAATCATAAATTTTATCGTAGCATCGTTTTTCTATATCTTTGTGCAAGGCCTTGCCGGGCGGCCCAAGCGCAGCGACTTTGCCGGGTCCGGGGCCGGGGCCGGTGCCGGGCAAAAATTGGCCGCTACCTGCCGCCCGCGCTTTTGGGGGCGGTAGGTTTTTCATCTGCCGTTATGCCGCGCCCAAAGCCGCTGCCAAAGGGGGTCTTTACCCAGGGCCGGGTCGGGCGGGTCGGGCAGCTCGGCCTCAAAACGCTCGTAGGCGTTGATGATGCGGGTGTTATGGTACTGCTGCTCCCGCGGGATGTTGGGCCCATAGTTTAAATGGATGTGCCCATGCAGCATCAGGGGCGGCTTGTAGGCATCCAGCAGCTCTTGAAAGGCCGTGAAGCCACGGTGGGGTAGGTCGCTAAAATCGCCATAGCCGTGCATGGGCGCGTGGGTTACCAGCACATCCATCCCACCGGCCCGGTCAATCCGGCCACGCAGCCGCTTGACCCGCTTTTTCATCTCGGCCTCGGTAAACTGCCAGCTACCGTTGCGGTAGCGGCAGCTTCCGCCAAGCCCCACAATGCGCAGCCCCCTGTAAATGTAGAGCGAATCGTCAATGCAGATGCCGCCGTTGGGTGGGTTATGGTCGTACCCTTCGTCGTGGTTGCCGTGTACATACAGCAGCGGTACCCGCGCCACGGTTGCCAAAAAATCAACATAGTGGGCGTTCAAATCTCCGCAGGAAATAATTAGGTCTACCCCGTCCAGCTTTTCGGGCCGGTAATAGTCCCACAGATATTTTGATTCCTCGTCCGACACGGCAAGCAGCTTCATAAGCTCCCCTCCTCCGCAGCGGGCAAGCGGTCACGGTGCAGCCCCTGCATACGGTACATGGATTTTGCCTCCTCGTTCAGGGCCTCATACTCGGGGATCTCCCCCTCCACCGCATCGCACAGCCAATCCATATGCATAATTTGGTCGGGGGTAAAGCCGCGCAGCCCCTCGTTTTTCAGGCGGCCATCCTGCCCGGTAATGTGGCAGGCAAAGGGCTCCACCCTGCCCGCAATGATGCCCGCGCGCAAAATCTCGGCCAGGTGGCGCACATCATGGGGCAGCTCCCGGCTGAACAGCACATCAATCACGCCGCTGCTCATCCCCCACCAGTAGTTCAGGGCCTTGGTTTTTGCCTTGCTGCCCGGCTGCTCGTTATCCCAGCTGCCATCCAGCACCGAGCGCACCACGTGCTCGTAAAATTGCCCCCAGTGCCAAAAGGGGGAGGCAAGGTCCTGCAAAATGCCGCCCGGGCGAATTTGGAAGGTGCCAAACTCCCGCTGGGGGCGGCCCGGCAGGGGGGTATCCCGCCCCGAAACCACCGTTACCCCCCGCCGCGCAAAGCTTTGCAGGGGGTCGCCGGGCAGGCAGGTCCATTCCAGCTGAACGCGCACCCGCGGGTTGACCATCCGCGCCCCCAGTGCGAAGGCGTTGATGTTGGCAGGCTCGCCAAAAATGGGGTAGGTGGCAACATAGCCCACCCTATCCCCTGCGGCCATGGCCCCCGCAATGGCCCCGGTGATGAACTTTGCCTCAAACACCCGGCTGTAGTAGGTGCGGATGCTGGCGTAGTGCATCTCCATAGAGCAGTTGAGTATCCGCACCTCGGGGTGCAGCACGGCGGCCCGCAGGCTGGCCCCCACCAGCTGGGGGGAGGTGGTAAAGATGAGGTCTGCCCCCTCGGCTACGGCCTTTTCAATCATTTCCTCGTCGTTTTTGCCAGGCTCTGCCCCGTGGTAGGCCACGGTTTCCACCCGGCCCTCAAACACTTGGTCAAGCTGGGTGCGGCCAAACTCGTGGGCGTTCGTCCAGGTGCTGGTTTGGGGGGTGCGCACGTTGATAAAGGCCACCTTTAAGTGGCTGGGGGTGCGCTTCACCGGCAAAATGCGCTCCAAAATCGATACCTGGGCTGGCTCGGCGGGCTGGGTGCTAACGGCCACCGGCTGGGGCAGGGTCAAAATTTGCAGCTCGTCCCATACGGCATCCAGGCTTTGGGCCAACGCCGTGGGCGATTGCGCTTGCAGCGCCTTGTAGCCGTACACCTGCAACAGCAATAGAAGCGCATCCCCCACGGTGGTGGGCAAATCGCCCCCGCCGTGGTTGTAGTAGGCCTTTTTGATCCAGTTGTAAAGGGAATTTACCTCCATCCGGTCCTCATCCGTCCAGGCCTGGTTTTGCTGCTTGCCAATCTCCGCCTGAAGCTTGGCGTAGCTGCCCTCCTGCGAGAAGGTTAGGTAATAAATGCCGCTCAGGCGGTAAAATTCCATAAATTCGTAGTAGATTTTGGTTTCGGCATCCTCGGCGTAGGCGGGCACCACCCGTATCAAATCGGCGGTGATGCTATCGGCGCCAAAATATTTTAAAACGCTTACCCGCTTGTTGCCCTCCTGCACGTAAAACTTGTTGCGGTACTCGTAGCAACGCACCGGGTCGCGGATGCCCTCGTCCACATGGGCGGCGCAAAGCGTAATCCACTTGCTGGCAAATTCGGTGTTTTGCCCCAGCAAGGGCATAAAGTTGGCCGCAAAGGCCGCCGTGCGGCCAGCCGTTTTGGTGCCAACCAATTGGTCAAGCGGTATTTCCACCTGGCCCATAATTTGCTGGGCATCCACCTTTTGGGTTTCCAACAGGTCATCCAGCACGGGCAGATAGGGGTACTTTCCCCGGGCCACCGCTTCCTTGTAGGCTTTTTGCCCCATTTTTAAAGCGCGCGCGTACTCATCCTGGGCTTCACTTCGCGTCATTGCATTCCTCCTGTCCGCAGCACCCACCAAAGCGCCGCACGGCATTTTTCCTTATATAGGGTATTATAGCACAAATTTCGGTAAATTTGTGCTATAATTGCCCATCCCAAGCCGGTTGCCGGGCTGGCAACGCCAGAACGGCGAGGCGCTGGGCATAAGCTCTATAATAATCGCATTCGCGATTATTATAGCACAAATCCATCAAGATTTCTGCTATAACTTGGCCATCTAAAAAGCGGAATACCTGGCAATGGGCCTTCTGCCCCCCTGCCCCTTGCGCCGCCCGCCGCTTTCGCACGATGGAGGGGTAGCAAAATAACCACAATGAAAAAATTTAAATTTTTTTGGCTTTTTGGGTAACTTGGCAAAAACCCCTGCGCCCCCCTGCCGGTTGCGGCGGGTGGGGCGCAGGGGTTTTATCATCCATCCATTATATCAATCCATGCTATGGCTTGCCAGCAGGGGGTCGCCCTGCCAAAGGGTCAGCACGCCGGTTTCGCGGGTGCGGTTCAAATCAATCAGCCGCTGGTTGGCCGAGCCTTTAAAGCGCAGGCTGATATCATATTGGTCTTGCTCAAAGGCGCCATCCACCAGCACATCCAGGTAGGCAAGCATCTCATCGGTAACCTCGCACCGGGCGTGGCTCTCCTTCAGCAAATCCCTCTCGTACACAAAGCCGGTGTAGCACCAAATGGTTTTATCGGGGTACAGCACCTTAACATCGTGCAGGAACGAAACCAGCCCCCGCTGGTTTTGCGGCTCAAACGGTTCGCCCCCCAGCACCGATAGCCCATCTATATGTTGGGGTGCCAGGCTTTCCAGCAGGGCGTTGCGGGTGGCTTTATCAAAGGGCTGGCCATAGCCAAAATCCCACGCCACCTTATTAAAGCAGTTTTTGCAGTGGAGGGTGCAGCCCGAAACAAACAGGGTGGTGCGCACCCCTTCGCCGTTGGCGATATCACAATATTTTATGTTGGCGTAATTCAATGGGTTCCCGCCCCTTTCGTTTTGTACTGCCGCATTTTGTGGGCCGCGGCGGGCATATACTATATCTAGTGGGCCTGCGCGGCTTTTGGCAGGCCGCGGGCCGGTGCTTTTGCCCCTGCCCGCCTAGTATCTGCTTGCAGTATACCAAAAACCAGCCCCAAAAGCAAGGCAGCGCCCCGGGGGGCACCCGGTTTTTTTGGCGCTGGGGCGGCAAACAGGTGGATAGAACCAAAAATTCACAAAAAAAGTGGCGGTTTTTCAGCACACACAAAGTTTTGCAAAGTTTGACGCTGCGCCGTCGATTGGCGTAAATATTGCGATTGTAATAAAATGCTACACAATATATTGTGGTTTTGCCTATTGACTTTCCTTGGGGGAAGCGGTAAGATAATCATGCTCGCCCGGCAGATATTATACAGGGCGTATAAACAACTTCACATATTACACCACCCAAAAAGAGGAGAATCAGCACCATGAAAATCATTAAGCGCAACGGCAGCGAGGCTGTATTTGACATTTCCAAAATCATTGCCGCCATCACCAAGGCAAACAATGTTGTTAAGCCGGAGCAGCGCCTTACCCAGGCACAAATTTTTGAGATTGCCAACACGGTGCAAAGTGCCTGCGAGGCACATTCTCACGCCATGAGTGTGGAGGATATACAAGATATTGTGGAGGACCGGATTATGGCCGCCGGTTCCTACCAGGTTGCGCGCAAATATATCACCTACCGCTATGTGCAAAGCCTGCGGCGCACCCACAACACCACAGACGACCGTATTCTATCCCTGATTGAGTGCAATAACGAGGAAGTCAAGCAGGAAAACTCCAACAAAAACCCCACCGTCAACTCGGTGCAGCGGGATTATATGGCGGGCGAGGTATCGAAGGATTTGACCATGCGGATGCTGTTGCCCCCCGAGATTGTGAAGGCGCACGAGGAAGGCATCATCCACTTTCACGATGCCGACTATTACGCCCAGCATATGCACAATTGCGACCTTGTAAATTTGGAGGATATGCTGCAAAACGGCACGGTTATCTCGGGCACCTTGATTGAAAAGCCCCACTCCTTCTCAACCGCCTGCAACATTGCCACCCAAATTATTGCGCAGGTTGCCTCCAGCCAGTACGGCGGGCAGAGCATCAGCCTAACCCACCTGGCCCCCTTTGTGGATATCAGCCGCAAAAAGATTCGCCGGGATGTGGAGGCCGAAATGCGGGAGCTGGCGGTTACCCCCGGCGAGGAAAAAATCACCCAGGTGGTGGAAGCCCGCCTGCGCGAGGAGATTAAGCGCGGGGTGCAAACCATCCAGTACCAGGTGGTCACCCTGATGACCACCAACGGTCAGGCCCCCTTTATCACGGTGTTTATGTATTTGAACGAGGCGGGCGATAACCTGCGCTTGAAATCTGACCTGGCGATTATTATTGAGGAGATGCTCCGCCAGCGGTACCAGGGCGTTAAGAACGAAGCCGGCGTGTGGATTACCCCGGCCTTCCCCAAGCTGATTTACGTGTTGGAGGAGGATAATATCCGCGAGGGTACCCCCTACTATTACCTGACCAAGCTGGCCGCCAAATGCACCGCCAAGCGGATGGTGCCCGATTATATCTCCGAAAAAAAGATGCTGGAATACAAGGTGGATCAAAACGGCGAGGGCCACTGCTACACCTGCATGGGCTGCCGCAGCTTTTTGACCCCCTATGTGGACCCGGAAACCGGCAAGGCAAAATATTATGGCCGGTTCAACCAGGGCGTTGTCACCATCAATTTGGTGGACGTTGCCCTCTCCTCCAACGGCGACTACGATGCCTTCTGGAAGATTTTTGACGAGCGGCTGGAGCTTTGCCACCAGGCCCTGCTTTGCCGCCATAACCGCCTCAAGGGTACGTTATCGGATGCCGCGCCCATTTTGTGGCAGTACGGCGCTTTGGCCCGCCTAAAGAAGGGCGAGCCGATTGATAAGCTGCTGTACGGCGGGTACTCCACCATCAGCCTGGGCTACGCGGGGCTGTACGAGTGCTGCAAATATATGACCGGTAAATCCCACACCGACCCGGCCGCCAAGCCCTTTGCGCTGGATGTTATGCAGCACATGAACGATGCCTGCAAGGGCTGGAAGGCCCAGCACAACATTGATTTTAGCCTGTATGGCACCCCGCTGGAATCCACCACCTACAAGTTCAGCAAATGCCTGCAAAAGCGTTTTGGCAGCGTGCCCGGCATAACCGACCGCAGCTATATCACCAACAGCTACCATGTCCATGTAAGCGAGCAAATCGATGCCTTCACCAAGCTGAAGTTTGAGAGCGATTTCCAGCGGCTATCCCCGGGCGGGGCCATCAGCTATGTGGAAGTGCCCAATATGCAAGACAACCTGACCGCCGTGCTGCGGGTGATGCAGTTCATCTACGACAACATTATGTACGCCGAGCTGAACACCAAGAGCGATTATTGCCAGTGTTGCGGCTACGACGGGGAGATTAAAATTGTGGAGGACGACGGCAAGCTGGTTTGGGAGTGCCCCAAGTGCGGCAACCGCGACCAAAACAAGCTGAACGTAGCCCGCCGCACCTGCGGCTACATCGGCACCCAGTTCTGGAACCAGGGCCGCACCTCGGAAATTAAAGACCGGGTACTGCACCTGTAAAAAACAACCGCCAAACGCCATTTTGCGTTGGATGCTTCCCCTCAAACCAAATAATTTTCTTCAAACCCCTACAGGCCACGCCGCCTGTAGGGGTTTTGTGTTGCCGTAAAAACAAGCTGCGTAGCGGAAAATGTGCCTCCGCTTTCGCAAATTGCACAAACGCGGCGGGGCAGGTTCGGCAAAACAGCAAAAAGTATCAAAATGTAAAAAAAGCCCGCTTTATGGGACTATGGAGGTGCTATACTGAAGGTACTGAAACAAGGAACGCTTTGAAGGGGGTACTGATGCCCCCCCCAAAACGCACAAAGAGGAAGGGGATGCCGATGGCAACCGCAGATTACATCGCGCACCGGCACGAGGATGGCACCGTGCAAACCGTGGCCGCACATTTGCAGGGCACCGCACAGCTTGCCGCCCAGTTTGCCGATGCCTTTGGTGCCGGGGCCGTAGGCCGCACCGCCGGGATGCTGCACGACATCGGCAAATATTCGGCTGCTTTCCAGGTGAGAATCCGCGACCCAGAGCATACCGCCAAGGTAGACCATTCCACCGCCGGGGCCAAGGCCGCCATCCAAAACAACCTGCCCGAGGTTGCCTTTGCGGTGGCCGGCCACCACGGCGGGCTGCCGGATGGCGGCACCCGGCAGGATACCGCAGGCACCCCCACCCTGTTTGGCAGGCTTTCCAAGCAGATACCCGCCTGTGAAGCCTGGCAGCAGGAAATTGCCCTACCTCCCTGCCCGCCGCCGCCCTGCCGCGGCAAGGGGAACTATGCCCAGGCATTTTTTACCCGGATGCTATATTCCTGCCTGGTGGATGCCGATTATTTGGATACCGAAGCCTTTATGCAGGCGGCAAAGCAGCCGCCGCGCGGCGGCTATGCCGCCCTGCCCACCTTGTTGCAAAAGCTGCGCGCCAAAACCGATGCGTTTCTCGGCGCAGCAGAACCCAAGGAACTGGATGCCAAGCGGAATGCCATTTTGCAAACCTGCATTGCGCAGGGCCGCCACCAACCGCGCGGGCTGTACAGCCTGACTGTGCCCACCGGGGGCGGCAAAACCATCGCTTCCCTCTCCTTTGCGCTGGAGCAGGCCGTAGCCCTTGGCATGGCGCGGGTGGTTTATGTGATCCCTTATACCTCCATCATTGACCAAACCGTAGATGTATTTGGCAAAATTTTGGGGCCGGAAAATGTGCTGGCCCACCACGCAGGGGCCGATTACCTGTTGCGGGAGGAAGGCGAGCTTACCCCGCAGGAATACCGCTGCGCCCTTGCCGCCGAAAACTGGGATGCCCCCGTGGTGGTGACAACGGCGGTTCAGTTTTTTGAATCGCTGTACGCAAACCGCCCCGCCCGCTGCCGCAAGCTGCACAACCTTGCCAATAGCGTGTTGGTTTTTGATGAGGCCCAAACCCTGCCGGTTCCCTATCTTCGCCCCTGCGTGGCTGCCATTGCGGAGCTGGTTGGCCGGTACCGCGCCAGCGCGGTTTTGTGTACGGCCACCCAGCCCGCCCTTGGCCCCCTGTTTGCGGAGTTTGGCACCGCGCCGCCCTTGCAGGAAATTTGCCCCGGCGGGGCAGAGCTCTACCTTGCCTTCCGCCGCACCACCCTGGCCGATTGCGGCGTTTGCAGCCAGGCGGCCCTTGCCGCCCGCCTGGCAGAAGCCCCGCAGGTGCTTTGTGTTGTCAACCGCCGCAGCACCGCGCAGGCACTTTATGCCGCCCTGCCGCCGGAGGGGCGCTACTGCCTAACAACCCTACTTTCCGCGCAGGACCGCCGGGCACACCTTGCGGCAATACGCCTGCGCCTTCGGCAGGGCCTGCCCTGCCGCGTGGTTTCCACCTCGCTGATTGAGGCCGGGGTGGATGTGGATTTCCCTACCGCCTACCGGGAGCAAGCCGGGCTTGATTCCATCCTGCAAACCGCGGGCCGCTGCAACCGCGAGGGCAAAAACCCCGCGGCAGAGAGCATCGTAACCGTTTTCCGCCTGGAAGGCAGCGCGCCGCCCTCTATGCTTTCGCAAAATATTGCCGCCCTGCTGGCCGTGCAGCGGCTTTGCCCCGCGCTGGATACCCCCGCGGCCATTGCGCAGTATTTTACCCTGTTGCGGGGCATCAAGGGTTCCCCGGCGCTGGACCGCAAAGAAATTTTGCCTGCTTTTGCACAGGGCCGGTGCGGTTGCGCCTTCCCGTTTGCCTGGGTAGCCGAAGCGTTTACGCTGATTGAAAGCCCCACCCGCAGCATCTACCTGCCCTTGGGGGCTGGTGCCCCGCTCTGCGCGCGGCTAAAAGATGGCGAACGGAACCGGGCGCTTTTCCGCGCGCTGGGGCCGCACAGCGTTTCGGTATACCCTGACCATTTTGCGGCCCTTTGCGCTGCCGGTGCCCTGGATTTGCCGGATGAAAACACCGCCATTTTGGCGGATACCAGCCTGTATGACCCACAAACCGGCCTAAAGCTGGCGGTGGAAGGCGGGCAGGGATGGTTCTTTTAAGCGTGCGGTGCGCCACTCGTAGATATATTTTAAATAACCCAATAAATGAAAAGGAGCTGATGTACTTTGTCCATAAAAATCGAGGTGTGGGGGCCTTATGCCTGTTTTTCCCGTTGCGAGTACCATGCAGAGCGGGTAAGCTACCAGGTGATGACCCCCTCGGCGGCACGGGGGCTGATTGAAAACGTTTATTTTCATCCTGGCCTGCATTGGCACATCCGAAAAATTTACCTTTTAAACCCGATACGCATGGCCAGCATCCGCCGCAACGAGGTAGGCGCCAAGCTTTTGGGCAGCAGCGCACTTGCCGCCATGCTTGGCAGCAAGGAGCCCCTTGCCCTGGATGCCTCCGCCAATATCCAGCAGCGGGCCGCGCTGATTTTGCAGGATGTACATTATGTGATTGAGGCAGATTTTACCATGACCGATAAGGCCAACCCCTCCGATAACCCCGGCAAGTTCCAGGATATCACCCGCCGCCGGTTGGCCCGTGGGCAGTTTTTTGCAGCCCCCTACTTTGGCTGCCGAGAGTTCCCGGCTGCCTTCCGGGAATGGCCGGGCGGTGAAATCCCCACACAGCCACTGACGCAGGATTTGGGCTATATGCTGTACGATATGGACTACAGCGACCCTACCAATATCCGCCCCCAGTTTTTCCACGCCAAGCTGGAAAACGGCGTGCTGGATTTGCGCGATTGTGAGGTGCTTTCATGATTTTGCAGGCCCTGACACATTATTACGAAACCATGCTGGCACAGGGCAAAATTTCGCCGCTGGGCTGGGACGATGCCTTTAAGGTCAGCTTTGGGCTGGAGCTTGGGGCGGATGGTACCCTGCTACAGCTTATCCCCTACAAGGTGGCGCAGCAGCGGGGCAAAAAATTGGTGGTGCTGCCCCAATCCATGCGGGTACCGGCCCATGTCAAGCGTTCCTCCGGCGTGGCCGCAAACTTTTTGTGCGATACCGTTTCCTATATGCTGGGGGCCGATGCAAAGGGCAAACCGGCCCGCGCCCTGGAATGCTTTGCGGCCAACAAAGCCCTGCACCAACAGCTTTTGGCGGGTATTTCCACCGAGGCCGCGCAGGCAATCCTCGCTTTTTTTGAAACCTGGAACCCGGCGCAGGCCCCCAGCCACCCGCTGCTGGCCGATGCCTGGAAGGAGCTAAACGCCGGTGCCAACCTGGTTTTTTGCTACCGGATGCAGCCCGTTACCACCGACCCCGAGATTGCCGCCGCATGGCAGCAATATTATAACGCGGGCAATGCGGAAGCCACCGTGGGGCAGTGCCTGGTAACCGGCAAGGACGCCCCCATCGCAACGTTGCACCCTTCCATCAAGGGCGTTCGCGGCGCACAAACCATGGGTGCCGCCTTAGTATCCTTTAACGCACCTGCCTTTGAATCGTATGGGCACACGCAGGGGCAAAACGCCCCGGTTAGCGAGTACGCCGCCTTCGCCTACACCACCGCCCTCAACGCGCTGTTGGCCGATACCGCGCATTGCCGTTGCATTGGCGATACCACCGTTGTGTGCTGGGCCGAGCATGGCGGTACCGTTTACCAGGATTTTGGTATGGAATCGCTTTTTGGCCCGCCCTCGGGTGTGGACGAGCGGGAGCTGCGCGGTGCGCTTGAAAACCTGGCCCGCGGGCAACACTGCGAATGGAAGGATACCCCCCTGGAACCGGGCGAGCATTTCTACTTTTTGGGGCTTGCGCCAAACGCCGCACGGCTTTCGGTACGCTTCTTTTTGCAGGATCGTATGGGCAGCTTTATGGCGCGGTTGCAACAGCACTACCGTGATATCGACATTGTACGCCCCGCCAACGACCCCTTTCCAACACTGCCCCTGTGGAAGTTGTTGGAAGGCACCGTCAACCTGAACGCCCGCACAAAAGCCGCCAGCCCCAAATTGGCAGGCGAGGTGCTGCGTTCCATCTTGAGCGGCACCCCCTACCCCGCCACCCTGCTACAGGGTGCCGAGTTGCGCATCCGGGCCACGCGCGATGTTACCCGCGCACAAGCGGCCATTATAAAAGGATATTATACCCGTTACGGGCATTTTCCGAAGGAGGTTTTACAAATGGGTTCCGACAAAGAGATTCAGAACATCCCCTATGTTTTGGGGCAATTGTTCAGCGTGTACGAGCAGATTCAGCAGAAAGCCATCCCCAGCATCAACGCCACCATCAAGGACAAATATTTCAATGCGGCATCGGCCACCCCATCACGCATCTTCCCGGTGCTGGGCAAGCTTGCGGTAAATCACCTGCGGGTGCTGGGCCGCACAAATACCGGGGCGGCCGTAAATTTCAGTAAAAAGCTGGGCAAATTTTCGGAAATTATCGGCACCGCGTACCCCGACCGCCTCAACCTGCCCGCGCAGGGTTCTTTCCAGCTTGGCTATTATTTTGAAAACCAAAACCGTTACACAAAAAAGGAAACCGTCAAGGAGGTAGCTGACCATGTCTGATTGTATTAAAAACCGCTATGAATTTGTAATTTTGTTCGATGTTGAAAACGGAAACCCGAACGGTGACCCCGATGCCGGCAATGCGCCCCGCACCGACCCCGAAACCGGCTATGGCCTTGTGACCGATGTTTGCCTGAAGCGCAAAATTCGGAATTACATCCAAACAGCCAAGGAGGGCGAACCGGGCTGGGATATTTATATCAAGGAGAACGTCCCCCTCAACGTCAGCGATAAAAAGGCATTCACCTACCTTGGCCTGGGCGACAAGGACCTAAAAGAGATGAAACGGGCCGACCCTATGCTGGATGTGAAGGTGCGCGATTTTATGTGCAAAAACTTTTTTGATATCCGCACCTTTGGCGCGGTGATGACCACCTTCGTGAAAAACAACCTGAATTGCGGCCAGGTGCGGGGGCCGGTGCAGCTCGGCTTTGCCCGCTCGGTTGACCCCATCATGCCGCAGGAGGTTACCATTACCCGGGTAGCCATCACCACCGAGGAAGATGCCGCCCGCAAAGGCACCGAGATGGGCCGCAAATACATTGTACCCTACGCGCTGTACCGCGCCGAGGGGTATGTTTCCGCCAATTTGGCCCGCAAGGTCACCGGGTTCTCCGAGGAGGATTTGGCAATGCTGTGGCAGGCTATTTTGAATATGTTTGAGAACGACCACTCGGCCGCCCGCGGCAAGATGGCTGTGCGGGAGCTGATTGTGTTCAAGCACGATAGCGAGCTTGGCTGCGCCCCGGCCTACAAGCTGTTTGATGCCGTTACCGTGGAGCGCAAGCCCGAGGTAGAAATTCCCCGTGCCTACAGCGACTACACGGTGAAGCTTGCCGATACGCTGCCCGAAGGTGTTTGCTGCACCCGGATGGGATGAGCACCGCCACACCCCTGCCCGAGGACGACTATTTGCAAATGTCGGGCATTCAACACTTTGCGTTTTGCCGGCGGCAATGGGCGCTGATTCACCTGGAGCAGCAATGGGCCGAAAACCTGCGCACGGCAGAAGGCCGGCTGGAGCACGACCGCTGCCACGATGAAACCCAGGACGAAAGCCGGGGCACGTTGCTGGTTATGCGTGGGCTGCGGGTGGTTTCGCACCGGCTACAGCTTGCCGGGAACTGCGATGTGGTCGAGTTTCGGGCCGACCCTGCGGGGATTTCACTTCAAAATCATCCGGGTTTATGGTGCCCTACCCCCATAGAGTACAAGCACGGCCACAGCAAAGCAAACGATGCAGACCGCTTGCAGCTGTGCGCGCAGGCGATGGCGCTGGAGGAAATGCTGGTTTGCCAAATCCCCACGGGGTATCTGTTTTATCAGGAAACACACCGCCGGGAGCCGGTTTTGTTGGCCGATGCACTGCGCCAAAAAGCGCTGCAAATGGCAGCAGAAATGCTGGAATATTACCGCCGTGGCTACACCCCAAAGCCCAAGCCGGGGAAGTTTTGCAACGCCTGCTCTTTGAAGGAACAATGCCTGCCACAGCTCAATAAGCGGGTAAGCCCCGCCGCCTACATCCGCAGCCACCTGGAGGAAACGCCATGAAGCACCTGCTAAACACACTGTTTGTGCTGACGGAGGACAGCTATCTCACCCTGGACGGCGAAAACGTGGTGGTGAACCGTGCCAAAGCGGCGGTAGCGCGTTTCCCGCTGCACACGCTGGAAGGGATACTCTGCTTCAGCTATCCGGGTGCCAGCCCGGCCCTGATGGGTGCTTGCGCCGACCGGGGGGTGGATTTGTGTTTTTTCACGCCCCGTGGCCGGTTTTTGGCACGCACGGTGGGCGCACAGCGGGGCAATATCTTGCTGCGCACGCAGCAATACCGCATTGCAGACGACCCGCAAGCCAGCTGCCGCTATGCCGATGGTTTTATTTTGGGCAAGGTATACAACAGCCGCTGGGTGCTGGAGCGGGCAACGCGGGACCATCCGCAGCGGGTGCCGGTGGAAAAGCTGAAAAAGCTATCCACCCAACTGGCCGCCGCCCTGCCCTTGATTGAATCTTGCACCGATATGGAGCAGCTGCGCGGGTTGGAAGGCGAAGCGGCACAGCGTTATTTTGACGGCTTTGATGCTTTAATATTGCAGCAGCAGGAGGTTTTCCACTTTACCGGAAGAAGCCGCCGCCCGCCGCTGGATAATACCAATGCGTTGCTATCCTTCGCCTACACCTTATTGGCAAGGGACTGCGCTGCCGCCCTGGAAGGCGTTGGGCTAGACCCCTACGCGGGCTTTTTGCACAGGCTTCGCCCCGGCCGTACAAGCCTGGCGCTGGATTTAATGGAGGAGCTGCGCGCCGTGTATGCAGACCGGTTTGTGTTATCCTGCATCAACCAAAAAATGTTGACCGAAAAGCACTTTAACCGCCAGGGCAGCGGCGCCGTGCTGCTTACCGAGGATGGGCGGCGGGCATTTTTGGCCGCCTGGCAAAAGAAAAAGCAGGAAGAGATCACACATCCATTTTTGCAGGAGAAGCTGGCCTGGGGGCTGGTGCCCTATGTGCAAGCCATCCTGCTGGCACGCACAATCCGCGGGGATATGGAGCAGTATCCGCCATTTTTTTGGAAATAATGGGGAGGTGCCCGCCATGCTGGTGCTTGTTACCTACGATGTAAATACCGAAACCAGTGCGGGGCGCAGGCGCCTGCGCAAGGTTGCCAAGGCCTGCGTCAACTATGGCCAACGCGTGCAAAATTCCGTGTTCGAGTGCCTGGTGGATGCCGCCCAATACGCCTTACTAAAAGCACAGCTAACCGCCTTGATTGCGCCGGAATCCGACAGCCTGCGTTTTTACTGTTTGGGAAACAACTATCAAAACAAAGTAAGCCACATCGGGCAGCAGCCCCGCTATGCGCAGGACGATATCCTGCTGCTGTAAGCCGGTGCGAAGGGCAACCAACCAGAAAACGCCCGGGCGCTTCGCACCGCTTTTTTTCTAAAAAACCGCCGTTTATGGCGTTTACCCCGCAGCCAAAATGCGGAACTAAAACTTTTTTCCAAATAAATGATACACTTTGCGCAAAAACGAAACCATTTTTCGTAAGTTTTTGCTGTCGCTCCCCGCGAGGGGAGCGTGGATTGAAATATAGCCTCCTTCGATTTATTATCCATAAGCGGCTTCAAAAGCTCGTAGTAGGTGTTTGTGGAATGAAATACCAGCTTTTTGGGCGTCATAAATTCCGACTTGAACCAAGCGGCAAGGAACTTTTCAGCGGTCATCCCGTTGTACTTGATAAAGCCGAGGGCGGCAAATGGAGCCGCACCCAATATGCACATCCACGATACGGTTTCCGTGCCAACATAGGGTTTGAGGACAAAATACAGTCCAACCGCCACCACGCAAGCACAGGCAGAAAAAATGAGCTGACGCATTGACAGCCCAAAAAACACAGCTTCCGTATAAGCACGGATTTCTCTATTTATTTTTACTTCCATTGGTGTTCCTTTCTCTACGGCGGGCTTCCTCTATTTCTTCTTTGCAGACGCAGTTATCGGCAAGGCAGATTACCTTGTGCTTTCGCTTGCCGCCGTAGTACAGACAATATCTGCAATCGCAATCTTCGAGGGTATAGCCCCTCCATTTGTCATAAATTCGTGTGTTTGATTTCATAGCGTCTCCTTAAAGCCCTAACATTTCTCTGACGATACGGTCTGCCATTTTCACGGAGCCTACAAGAACGAGCATATTAAAGAGCAGTTCTCCGATATAGCTCCATACCTGCGTAACGGCTGCCGCATCGGGATTGACAACAGGCGGCGAAGCCGCAAAGAGTGAAAATATGATACAGCCGAGTACAATGACCGCACCCTCCAGACAGACGGCACAGTAGCTTTTGATAAAACTCTTGCCGACATTTTGCGATGGTTCTCCGGCAAAGGTGGAGAGCGGTACGGGAGCAAGTGCCGTGTACATATACAGCTTAAAAAATCTTCCGTACACGGTCATAATCAAGATGAAAGACATAATCGTGATAAATAGTCCGCCGATGAGCGTTACCGCCCACAATGGAATGCTTTCAAAAAAGCCACAGCTTTCGATCTTATCAATCATTTCCTGCGGCAATACTGTCGCATTGGTCGTACTGATACCCGATGTGTTCATGATGGTGGTAATGACTCCCTGAATGATATTAAACAGGGCAAGCATCAACTCCATACCGTAGGTGATTGCTCCCTTTGCGAGAGCGAAACGTACGAACAGCTTTAATGCGTGTTCCGGTTTCTTTACCTCTGCAAAGCTTCCGCAAGTTTTTACCATGCCTACTACAAAAAACAAAACGAGCAGTGCAAGGCCGATTGCCTGCATTGCTCCGTTGATGTTGACGATGACCGACCATATACCGCCTCCTTTGAAGTTCTGCGGTGTCGTGGTCAGCAGCGACCATATTTCTTGTAGCTTTGCGTTCCAAGTATCAAGAGCATTTTGGAGATTCTGGACTACCCAGTTATCTGACATAGTTTGCACCTCCTAAAAATGAAATAGGGGTGTACCTGAATCGACCAGGTACACCCCTGTCATTTCTCCAAAATCAGCCCGTGATAAGAGTCAGGATTTCTTTTGCAAAAGTGATAACAACGCCGCCTGCCAGAGTCAGGAAGCCGTTGGAACGCTGAGAAGGGTCGTGGCTCTGAAGCGACAGACCGACCTGCACAATACCCCAGCCGAGCAGGATAATTCCGACAGCACGGATAAGTCCGAAGATGAAGTCGGAGAGGTTGTTAATTACGCCGAGAGGATCTGTGCTTGCGGCAAAAGCCGTAACAGACATCCCCATAACAAGCGTGAGCGCCATAACAACAGCGCAGTAGGTGCGGAAGCCTTTCTTCACCTTCGCAGGAGTTTCCAGCTTCATGGTGTGCTTAACGGTTTTTTTCTTAAAAAGGTTCATAGTATTTTCCTCCAAAAAATTAGTGTTGTGGAGCTTCAAAGTCCTCGTCAGACAAAAGCTCATAAGTGGTTTCGATATAGTCGCCGTCGAGATCGTTCGGATTAATGTCCAGATATTCAACGGTGGCGACTGCGCTTTCTGCATTGCCGTGAGTATACGGCTTTGCCTTGCCATCAGCAGTCAAGTCAACATTCGGGTGCTTTAAGATGTCATACTTGAAGTCCATTACCGGGCGTTCTCCACGGATAAAGAGAATTGCATACTGGTTATCAAGCATACGAACCTCATCCGGAGTGAGCAGTTCACGACCGCTGATCTGAAAGTTGGTGGAATAGTTACCGTTTCGTCCTTTAGATTGCCCGTAGGTGTTGGTGTCTATGGTTTCCTTGCCGAGAAGCTCAGAAACATATTTGTGGGTAGATTGCTCGTTGCCGCCCAAGTAGAGAAATTCGTCACAGTTGCCTACTATGCTCTCCCATTGCTTTTCAAAGAGCGCCTTGAGCTGTGCCAAGTTCTGCAGAATTATACTGACCGATACGCCACGGGAACGCATAACGGACAGTATCTTATCAAAGTCATCAGGCAGGCTCACATTGGCGAACTCATCCATCAGAAAGTGAACCGGTACAGACAGGCATCCGCCGTGTATATGATCTGCGGAATAGAAAAGCTGTTGGAACAACTGCGTATAGAGAATGGATACCAAGAAGTTGAATGAGCTGTCGTTATCCGGTATCAGAGCAAACAGTGCCACCTTCTTTTCTCCGAGGGACGGTAAATCAAGCTCGTCCGTGGAAGTGAGAGACGCAAGGCTTTCAAGGTTAAACTTTTCCAGTCTTGCCGCAAGGGTTATCTGAATTGATTTGAGCGTCTTTGCGCTGCCTGCGTGGTAGCTCTTGTAATACTTCACGGCAATGTGGTCAGGATTATCTGATTCAAGCTCCGCAAACAAGCTGTCAAGCGGTGTGATTTCCGGCTCCTCCTCATTTTGGATTGCACCATACTGAAGCATTTCCATTACCATCGGAAAGTTCTGTTCCTCGTCCGGCGCTTCGTAGTGCAGATAATAGACAAGGGCAGACAGCAGCATGGATGCCGAGGTGTCCCAGAACGGATCATTGCTCTGTGACCCTTTCGGCGTGGTTGACTTAAACAGGTTCGTTACGAGCCGCTGGATGTCGTTGTCGCTTTTCAGATAAACAAAGGGATTGTAGCAGTGGCTCAGTTCCATAGAGATCAAGTCCAGCACTCGCACCTCATAGCCTTTCTTTTCAAGCAGTCCTCCTACATCACGCAGAATTTCTCCTTTCGGATCGAGAATCACGAAAGAAGTGTTTGCCTGCATCAGATTTGGTTTGCAGTAGAAGCGTGTCTTACCTGCGCCTGAACCACCGCATACAAGCGTATTCAGATTTCGCCTGTGCTTTTTTGCGTTCAGCCCGATGCTGACATTCTGCGTCATCAGTTTGTTATTGCTTGCGGGAAATTGGCGGTATTTTTTGTTTACGACTCTCGCATCGCCCCACTTAGCAGAGCCGTGTTCCTCACGCCTGCGGTAATTCCGTCTGGTGGAGAAGTAGATGCCGATACCCATTCCGTAGATTAAAAGCAAAATGAGGACAGTTTTTACACTGTCCTCACAAAGCTCTATCTGAAACGGGTGCTCAAAAAGTGTCATCAGTGATGGCACGATCTCGGCAAGCCCGCCCTTTACGGAAGGAGCAAGCAAAAGCCCGATCCACGCAATCGGGAGAATACCGACAATCGCAAGAATGTGAAAAGCCTTCTGGTTGTTATCTCGCATCGCTGCGGATTACTCTTTTCTCAGGCTTCTCGATCACCTTGAATTTCTTTTTCGGGGCATTGCCGATTTTGACAATTAAATCGTCTACGGCGTCGGTCGTCCGTCCTTCTTCCATTAAGCTGTTGCGCTCATCGTTTAGGGAACGGATGACAACACCGTGTTCGTAATCATCAAGAGCGACAAAAACTTGTTCTTCCTTCATTCCGGTTTCCTCCTTTATCGTGCGTCACGGTCTTTGGTGCGCTCCTGACTTTTGCGGTACATTTCCTCCGAAATACGGGAATGGATCTCCGTCATTGCAGAGCGGACTTTAGAAAGGTCGCTGCGGATTTCTTTCGGTTCCTTATCCTTAAATCTGTCAAGTTTGGAAATGTTGAAGTTCTGTGTGTCTACGCCATACTTTTTGCAGAGCATATAGCCGACACAGACAGCATCAAAGCCGGAATCCTTTCGGCTGTATGCTTCAGCGTTCACAGCAAGCTGTGCA
>JAQUSS010000146.1 GCA_028710135.1 Gemmiger sp.
TGGATTAGCGGTACATATCCATATTCGTCCCCTTCTGGATCTATATAATCAATCCATTCATAAGGGACATCATCAAACCCTTTTTTGGTGATGAACACCGGGAAGGTGGAAAACACCCCCGGCAAAACCACCGCCCACAGGGTATCCATAAGGCCCAGGCGCGCAAGCACCAAATAGTTGGGCACCATGGTAATTTGGAAGGGGAGTACCATCAGCAAAATATACCCCCCGTACAGTAAGCGCCTGCCCCGGAAGGTATACCGGCTAAACGCCCAGGCCGCCGGGGTTGCCACCAAAAGCTGGCCCAATAGCTGGGGCAGCACCAGCGCGCAGGTGTTCCAAAACATTCCAAAAAAGGCGGGGGTATCGAGCAGCAGCTCCACAAGGGGTTGCAGGGTGGGCCAGGTGGGCAGCAGATGCCAGGAGGCTACCGCGCCCGTATCGGCCAAGGCAGGGCCAAGTGTAAGCTGCAATTCATCTAGGGGGGTAAGGGCCCCCATCCCCATAAAATACAGCACCCACCAGGTAATGAGGCAAAGCAGTGGCAAAATAAGGGCCAAAAGTATTTTTTTGCGTAAAAATTTATTTTTGCGGTGCATTTTCCCCCTGCCTTTCGGCTTTTTGGCGGCGGATGCCGCGCGTTTGCGCTTTGCGTGCGCCGTATTTTGCGCAGCACTGCACAAGCCATGCGCCCCCGGCCAGCCCCAGCCCGGCAACCACCATCAGGGTTGCCCCGGCGGACATACGTCCAAGCTCCAGGCTTAAAAACCAGTTGTTAAATAGGTGCTGTAACAGGTAAATGCTCTCGTGCGGATATTGCCCGGCCACCAGGTATGCCTCGCGGAAGACCTTAAAGCTGTTGATTAGGCTGAGAAGCGCCGCCAGGCAGAACGCCGGGCGCAGCCCCGGCCAGGTGATATGCCAAAATACCTGCCAGGTTCCCGCGCCATCCACGGCGGCGGCCTCGTATTGCTGCTGCGGTATTCTGCCCAGGCCCGCAAGCCATAACACCATATCGTAGCCGCTGTTTTTCCACAAATAGGTGGCAATCAGCACCCAAAATGCCGCGCCGGTACCCATAAAATCCACCGGGGTGGCGCCAAGGCTGGTTAAAACCCGGTTGCACAGGCCATGGCTGGCAAAAAGAACCCGCCAAAGCAGCACAATGCTGGCTACCGGTATGGCCATGGGCAGCAAAAAGGTGGTTTGGTAGGGCTTGCCGCGCGGCCCCGCCGCGTGCACCAGCAGCGCAAGCAGCAGGCTGCACAAAAGCAGCAGCGGGATGCAGGTGGCAAGAAAGCGCGCGGTGTTTTTTGCCGCCAGCCGAAACGCCCCGTTTTGCAGCACGGCCCGGCAATTGGCAAGGCCCACAAACGTTTGGCCCAGCGTATCGGCCACGCTGCGGCGCAGCACATCCAAAAAGGGGATGCAATAAAAGGTGGCAACCCCCGCCATGCTGGGGGCAAGAAAGCAGAATACCGCCAACCGGTTTACGGCTTTTTGGCCGGGGCGCGGTGGCCGCCCGGCCCTACTGCTTTTCCGAAAGATAGAGTGTAAGCGCATTTTGCACCTCGGTTACCGCATCGTCCAGGGTTTTTGTGCCGTCCACCAGGGCGTTGGCGGCCTGCAACAGGGCGGCGTGAATTTCCTCGTCCAGCGGCAGAACGGGGGTTTGCAGGGTGGCAAAAAGGGCCTGCACATCGCCGGTATAGCCGCCCTTTGTGATGGCACTTTGGTTGCGCGCAATGCTGGCCGCCAGCGCGGTTTGCCGCACGGGGCAGCCATCCTCTTGGTACAGCTCCTGCACTGTTTCGCTAAACAAGGCGCTGAGGAACGCCCCCGCCTGCTCCTGTTTTTGGCTTGACGCGTTGACCGCTGCCAAGGTGCCGGGCAGGTAGGCCCCCGCGGTGGGGCCGGGCTGCACAACGGCCACCGTGCCGGCATCGCCCTGCGTGCGGCGGATATCGCCCAAAAAGGCGGGGGTTTGCAGCACGCCACGCCCGTACGCCGCGCCGCCGGTCAAACCGTATTCATAGCCGCCGTCCCACTGCGTCACCGCGTCGCTGCCTTCCCCGCCACCGGAAACGCCGTTGATTTGGGGCTCTTTTTTATAGTCCTTCATGCCGTAGTAGTTCGCCACGCCCTGCACAAAGCCCAGCACCTCCCGCACGGCGTCGGTGTTCAGGCTGCTGCCATCCCAGATGGCGGGGGCGGCGCTTTGCAGGGTAAAGTCTAACAAATCGGCGGCGGTCAAAAAGCTCATGCCGTACCGCTGGCCCGGGGCGCGGTTTTCATAGTAGGCGTGGTCCTCGCTATCCATCGCGGGGCGGGGCGGGCAGGCCAAAATGGCGGCTTGCAGGGCGGCGAGTGAATTGAGCTGGGCGGTCTCGCCGTTGTCACTGTAGACCATCGGCACGCTGAACCGCGCGGGGAGCACCGTCACGCTGCCGTCTGACCCTAAGAAGGGCGCAACGATATTTGGCAGCAGGGCCGCGGTATCCACACTGGCGGAATAGTCGGCCAGCAGGCCTTTTTGCTGGTAGGCCTTGTAGTCCAGCCCATCGAGAATCAGCACATCGGGGCCGCTGCCCGCCAAAAGCTCGGCGTTCAGGGTGGAAATGGCGTCGGTTTTCGTCACGCCGCTTGCCAGCGCGGCCTGATATTCCACGCCAATCTCAGGGTGTTCGGCCGCCAGCTGCACAATGGCCGCCCGCACCGTCTGGTTGTCCTCAAGGCTCCACACCACAAGGCCGTCGGCGGGGGCAGCGGGCAGGGTTTCGTCATAATAGTAGCGGTAGAGCGTTGCTTCATTGGTGCCCATGTTCGCTAGCAGGGCGAAAAAGCTGCCGTTTTCGCTGTGGCTCAAGCCCCGGCAGAGCACGCCGGAAACGCCCATCTGGAAGGTCGTCGCCTCAAAGACGAGCTCGGCCAAGCTGCCACCCTTGGCAACGCGGTAGATGCCATCCGGCGAAAAATAATAGTAGCTGCCGTCCTTATCCGCCGCCGCGCCAAAGGCGGCATCCCGCGCGGAGGGCAGGTTTTCAAACACCGTCTGCGCCGTGCCGGTTTCATCGACAGTTTGGAGCGCCGCGCCCGATTCCGTGTAGGTGATTTGGTAAAACTGCCACCCTGCCGCGCTGCGGTCCGCCGCCGGCCCCGAAACAAAGTCGATTGACACAGGGCTGTTATAAAAGGACACCGAACCGCCCAAAGGGTTGGTAAGGTCGAGGCGCTTGTTTTGCAGGTGCAGGTCATAGACCGCGCACACGGGGGAATAGTAGACAGGGTTCCCCTCGGCATCCGTCCCGGCATCCCCCTCGGCTTCCATCCCGTTCGCGGGCCGCTCGCTGCTTTTTGTGCTGCCACTGATGAGGACGGTGTCGGGGTCTAAAATTGTCATCTGGTTGATGGAATCCAGCCCTTCCGGCAGGGTCAGCTCGGTGGGGGTATCGCTGCCCGCCTCCTTTAAATAGGTACGCATTCCGCCCTGCTCATAGGTGTTGAATAGCACGGCGCCATCCGGCGCGGTGGCCATCAGCGGGGGGATGTCCCCGGCCAGGTCGGCCCAATTGGTGGGGGTTTGCAGCCAGCTTGCGCCGTCATCCTGCGAGATGTAGCGGTAAATGGTCTTCCCGTCCTCACCATAAAGCACAAGGCTACCGTCATCCATCGGCTGCGGCGCGCCGTAGGGGGTAATATTCTCGTCAAGGGCAACCTTCTCCTCCACCCAGCGCCCCATCGGGCTGGTGGCGGTGTTGCCGGTGCTAGTCGCCGCACTAGGATCATCCTCCGCCGTTTTGGCCGGGGCCGCCGCGCCCTGCGGCGTGCTGCCCGCTGTTTTGCTGCCGCAGCCCACCGCCGTTGCCAGCAGCGCCGCCGCCAAAGCCGCCGCGCCCACCCGCCGTGCCATCTGTACAAATTTCATTTTGCAGCCTCCTATATCTGGTCTTGCCGCCATAACCGGGCGGCCTTCTGTTTTTTTCATCTTACCATGCCAACCTTAATAAATCCTTGAAGAAGGCCTGCTTTAAGGTTCTTTCAAGATTTTTCTGGTATAATGGGGGTAAAAGGGCGGTGGCCCCAACCATTTTAAGAAAGGCGGTAACACCATGCGGATTTTGCTGGTGGAGGATGATTTGAACCTGTGCGCGGCGCTGCGGCCTGTGCTGAAAGCGGCGGGCTTTACGCTGGATGAAGCCCACGATGGGGACGATGGGTTGCAGCTTTTGCGGCAAAACTGCTACGCCGCCGCAATTTTGGACCGTATGCTGCCCGGGCTGGAAGGGCTTGCCCTACTGCGGCAGGCGCGGGGCAGCGGCGTGGCCACCCCCGTTTTGATGTTGACCGCCATGGGCCGCGTGGCCGACCGGGTGGATGGGCTGGATGCCGGGGCGGACGATTACCTTGCCAAACCGTTTGATACAAGAGAGCTGCTGGCCCGGCTGCGCGCCTTAACCCGCCGCCCCGCCGGGGAGCCGCTGCAAAGCGCGGCGCTGCACTGCGGCGACCTGACGCTTGACAAAGCCGAATCCAGCCTGAACGGGCCGGGCGGCACCGTAACGCTGACCCAAAAGGAGTACGATTTGCTTGAACAGCTCTGCCGTGGCGCGGGCAAGCTGCAAACGCGCGACTTGCTGTTTGGCTCGGTTTGGGGCGCGGCGGATATTGTGGAGGAGGGCAATTTGGATACCTACATCCACTTTGTGCGCCGCCGCCTGAAAACGGTGGGCAGCGCCGCCACCATCCAAACGGTGCGCGGCCTTGGCTACAAGCTGGTCACCGCGGGGGCCGCCCCATGCTGAAACCACTGCGGCGGCGGTTGACCGCGCTGTTTACCGTCTTGACGGCGCTGGTGCTCTCGGCGGCCATCGGGTTTGCGGGGCAGCTGGCGGCCCGGCAGCAGGTGCAGGCGGCAAACAACTTGCTCGCCACGACCTTTGCCGCCATTCAAGACCGGTTTGCGGGCACAAACACCGTGTCGGACCACTGGCTGGCCCGGCAGGAGAGCGAGAACGGCTGCCTGCTTTATTTGGAGGATAACGGCGCGCCGCTGGCGTTTTCGGCCACGCGCCAACAATATACCGCGCTGTTTGCAAAAGGTAAGGCGGCGTTTGAAGCAGCCCGCCCCGCCGACGGCCAACCCCACAGCTTGGCCTTAGCCGATGAAACGGGCCACAAGTACAATGGGCTGGCGGTTTTTC
>JAQUSS010000026.1 GCA_028710135.1 Gemmiger sp.
CCACGGCCAGGGCCAGCTTTGCCTTCATCCCCTTGGAGAATTTTTGAATCCGCTTGTTTTCGGGCAAAGCAAATTTGTTGAGCAATTCAAAAAACGTCGCGTCCTCCCACCGGGGGTACAGTTTGCTCATAAGGCCCCGCAGCTTTTTGGGGGTATAGGTTTTGGGGAAGTTATCGCCATCGAAAACCACCCCCAAATTTTGGCGGCACGCCGCGCCATCATACCGGTCCTCCTGCCCCAAAATTTCTATGCGGCCGGCATCGCTCTTGGCCAGCCCTAAAATGCAGCTTAACGTTGTGCTTTTTCCGGCACCGTTTTCGCCAATCAACCCAACGATGCTGCCGGAAGGGACAGAGAAGGATACGTGATCCAGAAGAAACCCCGGATACGCTTTTGTTAAGCCATGTACATTCAAAGCAGGTTCCAAAGCAGGTTCCATAATGCCCTCCAAAGGGTAACCGCCTGGCCGCAAAGGGGCGCTCGGTCGGTCGCCTTAATTGTATTAATTGTTATGCTTCGATATATACATTTTATTGCGGCGCTTACCGATTGTCAACGCGCCGGATAAACAAAAATACGCGAAACGAAACTTGTGTTTTTGTACACAATGCCGAGCGTCATTCTCCCTCATAAAAAATGGTCAGGAGTTTTGTCAATTCCGGCAGCGAGATGCCATGCGCTTTTGCGGTATCTGCAACAATTTGCAGGTGTTGTTCAATCAGCCGCTTTTGTTCCTCCAAAATAAAATCTTTATTGCTGGCGGAAACAAAGCTGCCGCGCCCGATGGTCATTTCAATAAAACCGTCTTTTTGCAACTGCTCATAGGCTTTTTGCACCGTCAAAACGCTTACGTGAATCGCTTTGGCCAACGTGCGCATGGCCGGGATGGATTCGCCGGGTTTTAGGGTGCCATCCATAATCAAGGCTTTGATTTGCGATACAATCTGCTCATAAATCGGTTTATCAACGTTGCTGCTAATAATAATATCCACAGTCTACTTCTCCCTTTTTAAATGGCATACATAGTATAGTACATTTTACACATTTGGCAAAGCGCCTGTCAAGCGTGGTGGCGTTGGGCAGCCGCCCCGGGGCACCGCCACGCCCCTTGGCGCACGCCGCGCGCCCCCCCACAGGGCGGCAGCTATTTTTTCATTGCAACACAAAAAAGGCCGGTGCCGTGTAAAAACGGCATCGGCCTTTGCAAATCGGGGTGGGGTGTGCGGTTTAGGGGTGCTGGCTGTGTAGTTTACTCGTACAGCGGGAAGCGAGCCGTCAACGCCGCCACCTTGGCGGTAACCTCGGCCTTTTTGCCGGCAAAATCAAAAATGCAATCGGCAATGCAATCGGCAATCACCTTCATCTCGGCGGTGCCCATGCCACGGGTGGTAACGGCGGGGGTGCCAATGCGCACACCGCTGGTAACAAAGGGGCTGCGCTTCTCGCCCGGCACGGTGTTTTTGTTGGCGGTGATGTGTACCTCGTCCAAATTATGCTCCAGCTCCTTGCCGGTGCATTCTTCGTCTGATAAATCAATCAGCAGCAGGTGGTTATCGGTGCCGCCCGAAACCAGCTTTACGCCGCGGGCGGTCAATTCCTCGGCCAGGGCCTTGGCATTTTCCACAATGGCCTTGGCGTAGCTGGCAAACTCGGGGCGCAGTGCCTCGCCAAAGCATACGGCCTTGGCGGCAATCACATGCTCCAGCGGGCCGCCCTGGGTGCCGGGGAAGATGGCCGAGTTGATGCGCTTAATCAGGTATTCGTTGTTGGTCAAAATTAAGCCGCCACGGGGGCCGCGCAGGGTTTTGTGGGTGGTGGTGGTGGTTACATCGGCGTAGGGCACCGGGTTTTGGTGCTGCCCGCCTGCCACAAGCCCCGCAATGTGGGCCATATCCACCATCAGCATGGCGCCGTAGCCGTGGGCAATCTCGGCCAGCTTTTCAAAATCAAGGGCGCGGGGGTAGGCGGAGGCACCGGCCACCAGCAGCTTGGGCCGAATTTTATTGACCTGCTTGGCCAGGGCATCGTAATCAATACGGCCGCTCTCGTCCACACCGTAGGAAACAAAGTTGTAGTTTTTGCCGCTCATGTTCACGGGGGAGCCGTGGGTCAAATGCCCGCCCTGGGAAAGATCCATCCCCATCACGGTATCGCCCACGTTCAGCAGGGCAAAATAAACCGCCAGGTTGGCCTGTGCGCCGCTGTGGGGCTGCACGTTGGCGTACTTGGCACCAAACAGTTGGCAGGCACGGTCAATGGCGATCTGCTCTACCTCATCCACAAACTGGCAGCCGCCATAGTAGCGGTGGCCGGGGTACCCCTCGGCATATTTGTTGGTAAGCACACTGCCCATGGCCGCCATAACGGCGGGGGTAACAATGTTCTCGCTGGCAATCAGCTCAATATTTTGGCGCTGGCGGCCCAGCTCCCGGCGCATGGCCGCGCCCAGCGCGGGGTCTTTGTCTGCTACAAAGCCAATGGTGTCCATCATGTCCTGGTACATACGTTCACAAACTCCTCTCGTACGGTGGCGGCTGCGGCCAGTGGTTGCAGCCCTTTCTCCGGCTATGCAAAGGGCCGCCCGGCCCGGGGAACAGGTTTAAACGCCTTACAGGTTGCCCTTGGTGGAAAGCACACCCTCAATCCGGGGGTCGGTGCGGGTGGCGGCATCCAGCGCCTTGGCAAAGGCTTTGAACATCCCTTCCAGCTTGTGGTGGTCGTTCTCGCCGTACAGCACCTTCAAATGCAAATTCATCCCGGCGGCATAGCTGACGGCGTAAAAAAATTCCCGCGCCATCTGGGTATCCATGCCGCCGCAGCTTGGCCCGGCAAAGGTGGCATCGTACACAAAGTAGGGCCGCCCGCCCAAATCCACCGCGCAAAGCACAAGGGCTTCGTCCATGGGCAGCAGGGTGCTGCCATACCGCACAATGCCGGCTTTATCGCCCAGGGCCTGCCGCAAAGCCGTGCCCAGCACAATGCCTGTATCCTCAATGGTGTGGTGGCAATCTACCTGCAAATCCCCCTGCACGTTTAGGTGGAGGTCAAACAGGCCGTGGCGGGCAAAGCCATCCAGCATATGGTCAAAAAAACCGATGCCGGTGTTTACCTCCGCCTTGCCGGTGCCATCCAGGTTCAGCGTTAGGGTGATATCGGTTTCCCGCGTTTGGCGGGATACCGTGGCGGTGCGTGGTGGTAGCGACATGGCAAGCTCCTTTCGTAATCGGGGGGCGGGGGGCGGTTACCCCTGCGCGGGGGCCGGTGGTTCCGGCTGGCTTTCGGGCCAGCGGGTACCGGGCACAAAATAGGCCGCAAATTTGGTGGGCAGCGCCTGGCTCAGGCGGGCAACGCCGCCGTACAGGTGCTTGCGGATGATGGCCTGCACGGCGGGGGTATCCCGGCGGGAGAGGGCATCCAAAAGCTCGTCATGCTCGGCCACAATCTCGCCAAAATTGCGCGCGCCCACAAGGTCCAGCATCCGAAAGCGGGAATAATGGTTTTGCGCGGTTTGTATCTGCTGCCACAAATGCTCCTTCCGCATGGCGGTAAACCAGCTTTGGTGCAGGCGGCTATCCAGCGCGTAAAAGCGGGTGTTTTGTGGGTCGGGGCTGGTGGCCAGCTTACGCAGCACCTCGTTGCGGGCGCGCAGGCCCGCCAACTGCTCGGGGGTGGCAACGGCGCAATAATCGGCCAGCACGGCCCCCTCCACCGCCACCCGCAGGTAAATTTGCTGGCTGATGGTATCAAAATCCAGTTGGGTAACATGGGTGGATTTGTAGGGCGTAACCTCCACCAAACCGTGGATGCGCAGCTCCTGCAAAACGCTGCGCACCGGGGTGCGCGATACCCCAAACCGCGCGCAAAGCTCGTTCTCCCGCAGGGTATCCCCGGGTTTTAGAACCAAAGTCATGATTTCGGTGTACAGGGTTTCAAAAATATCATGGCTGGAAAACGATTGCGGCACGGTGCAGCCCCCTTTTTGCCCAAGCTTTCTAAAAATAATATACTTCTTATTACACCATGTTTTGGGGGCTTTGTCAATTGGTTTAGGGCTTTAAACTGCAATTGGCCGGGGCACCCAAAAAAATGGTAAAAAATGGCGCTGAAAAGGCGGGCGAACCGCATAAAATAAGAACATCCACCGAAATTTCGCGCAGCATTTACAAAAAGGCAACACATTCCCGCCAGGGAAGCGCTAAAATAATAGCATGACGAACCATCTAAAAAGTAGCATTCGCAAAAAGCCGTGGTTTCGCATCTACCCCGCACCGGGCGGCCCCGCTACCCTAGGCGTACCAAAACGTACCCGGGAGGGGCCTTGGCAGGGCAACCAACCGCGCTTGCGCTGCCAAAGGCGTTGCTTTTTGGTTGGGTTTGAAAACCAAATGCATAGCGTGGCGGGCCAAACCCGCCCCGTACCACACCCCGGCCAAACCGCCGTATGGTGTGCTTTTTTTGAAAGGACTTTACAGGTATGAGCAAAATCATTGGAATTGACCTGGGCACCACCAATAGCTGTGTTGCGGTGGTGGAGGGCGGCAAGCCCGTTGTGATTCCAAACGCCGAGGGGCAGCGAACCACCCCCAGCATTGTGGCGTTTACCAAGGAGAGCGACTGCCTGGTGGGCGACCCTGCCAAGCGCCAGGCCGTTACCAATGCCGCACGTACCATTGCCAGCATCAAGCGGAAGATGGGCAGCGAGGAACGGGTGAGCATTGACGGCCAGCGCCGTACCCCCCAAGAAATCAGCGCGTTGATTTTACAAAAGCTCAAGGCCGATGCCGAGGCCTACCTGGGCGAGAAGGTTACCGAAGCCGTGATTACGGTGCCGGCCTATTTTAACGATGCCCAGCGCCAGGCCACCAAGGATGCCGGGCGGATCGCGGGGCTGGAGGTTAAGCGCATCATCAACGAGCCCACCGCCGCCGCCCTGGCCTACGGGCTGGATAACGGCAAAACCCAAAAGGTGATGGTTTACGATTTGGGCGGCGGCACCTTTGATGTATCGCTGATTCAAATTGGGGATGGCATTGTGCAGGTGCTTGCCACCTGTGGCGATAACCACCTTGGCGGGGACGATTTTGATGCCCGCGTGGCCGATTGGCTGACGAAAAAATTTAACACCGAGCAGGGGATTGATATCTCGGCCGACCAAGTGGCCCGCCAGCGTGTGCGGGAGGAAGCCGAGAAGGCCAAAAAAGAGCTTTCAAGCGCCTTGCAGGTGGAAATTAACCTGCCCTTTTTGGCCACCGGCCCCGCAGGCCCCGCCCACCTGGAAGCCACGCTGACCCGCGCCCAGTTCGATGCCTTGACGGCGGACCTTGTGGAGCGCACGGCCCTGCCGGTGAAAAACGCCCTGCGCGATGCCGGCCTTGCCGCCAACGACCTTGACCAGGTGCTGTTGGTGGGTGGCTCCACCCGCATCCCGGCGGTGCAAGCCAAGGTGATGCGGATGATTGATTTGGAACCCTCCAAAAGCTTAAACCCCGATGAATGCGTGGCCCTGGGGGCCGCCGTGCAGGGGGGCCGCCTTGGCGGCGAGGAGCTGACCGGCGGGGGCGAAAACCTGCTGCTGATGGATGTTACCCCGCTTACCCTATCGATTGAAACGGTGGGGGGGATTGCCACCCACCTGATTGAGCGCAACGCCACCATCCCCACCCGGTTTTCCAAGGTGTTCAGCACGGCGGCACCCTTCCAAAGCACGGTGGAAATTAAGGTATTGCAGGGCGAGCGCGAATTTGCGCGGGATAACAAGCTGCTGGGCAATTTTAGCCTCAAGGGCATCAAGCGGGCCTGGGCCGGGGTACCCCAAATTGAGGTTACCTTTGATATCGATGCCAACGGCATTGTGAAGGTTTCGGCCAAGGATTTGGATAACGGCAAGGAGCAAAGCATTACCATCTCGGGTTCCTCCAACCTCAGCGAGGACGAGATTCAGCGCGCCATGCGGGATGCCGCCATGTACGCCGGGCAAGACCAAGAGCGGAAAAAGGCCGTGGGGGCCTACAACGCCGCCGAGGGTACGCTCTACCAGGTAAACACCGCCCTTGGCTCCAAGGTGGGCAAGGCGCTGGATAAGGAGAGCAAGGCCCGCATCAAGGAGGATGAAAAGGCGTTGGAGAAGGCCATCCGCCGCAAAAAGCCCGAGAAGCTATCCTCGGTGGAGGCCGATGAGATTAACGCTGCGCGCGAAAAGCTGGAGGGTACCGCCGCCACACTGCTTGCCCAGTGGCAGGCCGCCGAGCAGGCGGCCAAATAAAGCGGCGCTTCCAATCTAAATAAAGCACGGCGCAACATAAAAAAGCAGCGAATAGCGCGGCACAAAACGCAATATAAAAAACAGCAACCCCCGGCGGGGTTGCTGCTATTTTTAGTAGGGCGTGCAGGGGGCGGCAACTTACCCGTTGCGGCTGCCCAGGGTGGTATACTCCTGCGGGGTGCCAAGGTACTTGTAGGCGGGGCGGATGATGCGGTTGGCAAACTCCACCTCCTCGGCACGGTGGGCGCACCAGCCGGGCACACGGGCAATGGCAAACAGCGGGGTGTACAAATCCTCGCTGATACCCAGCATCCGGTAAATCAGCCCACTAAACAGGTCTACATTGGCGCAAACCCGCTTGGCACCCTTCTCCTCGGCAAAAATTTGGGGGGCCAGCCGCTCAATGCTGCACAGCATCTCGTATTCCTCGTCAAAGCCCTTCTCGTAGGCAAGGCGCTTGGCGTGGGTTTTCAAAATTTGGGCGCGCGGGTCACTTAAGGTGTACACCGCATGGCCAATGCCGTAAATCAGCCCGCTGCCATCCCCGGCCTGGCGGCGAAGAATCTTGCGCAGCAGCTCCCGCACTTCATCATCGTTGCCGGGGTTATCCACATACTCCAAAATATAATCGAGCTGGTGCATAACCTTCAGGTTGGCGCCGCCGTGCTTGGGGCCTTTCAGCGCGCCGATGGCCGCCGAGATGGAGGCATAAATATCGGTGCCCGAGCTGGAAAGCACCCGGCAGGTGAAGGTAGAGCAGTTGCCGCCGCCATGGTCGGCGTGAACCAGCAGGCACAAATCCAGCAGGCGGGCTTCCTCGTGGGTAAACTTTTGGTCGGGCCGGTAGGTGGAAAGGATATGTTCGGCGGTGCTTTGCCCCTCGGTGGGCAGGTGGAAGTACATACTATCCCGGTCGTACACGCGGCGCTTAATTTGGTAAGCGTTCACCATCATGGTGGGCAGCTCGGCAATCAGGTTGATGCTTTGCCGCAAAATGTTTTGCAGCGAGTTATCCTCGGCGTGTTCATCGTAGCTGTACATGGCCAGCACGCTGCGGGCCATCTTGTTCATCAAATTGGGCGAGGGGGAGTTCATGATCATATCATCGGCAAAGCCGTGGGGTAGCTCCCGGTGGGAATCAATCAGCTTGCAAAACCGGCTCAACATATTTTTGCTGGGCAGGCTGCCAAACAGCAGCAGCCAAATCACTTCCTCAAACATAAAACGGTCGTGGGTGTCGGCCTCGGCCACCAGGGTTTCTAAGTCAATGCCGCGGTAAATCAGCCGCCCGGGCACCGGGCGAACAGAGCCATCGTCCCCCCGCTCGTAGCCCACCACGTTGCAAACATTGGTCAGCCCGGCAAGCACGCCGGTGCCATCCGCATTGCGCAGGCCACGCTTTACCCCCAGCTTCTCGCTGACATGGGGGTCAATAAAATTATTCTTTAAATATTCATCACATAAAATGCGCAGGTCCTCAGGGTCCAACGCCGCTACATCGGGATAATACATGGTAAACGCCTCCCGTTCCGGGCAAAGCCCGGCACCCTTGCCGCCAAGCGGCTTTTCCTCTATAAAATTCTTACATTTTAGATTTTATAGGATGTAAGCCGTCCCGTCAAGGGAAAATCTTAAAATTAGTGCATTTTTTTGGGATGGGCACTTTATTTAATTAAGTTTTGCACGGCTATTTTGGGTTGTACATTAAATAGTTTCGTTGACAACACCTTGTAAAATCGTTATACTTTACCCTATGGCCCTGCATAAACCAAAAAGTTTTATTTTGCACCTGCCGGGCGGGCCACCGGGCGGTAAAATGTATAAAGTATACGCGGTAATCCATAAAATATAAGTAAAAGAGGTAGGTATTATGCAGGCAATCCAGGCAGTTTTAATCCCTGGGGATGGCATTGGGCGGGAAATTTCGCAAAGCGTCAAACAGGTTTCTCAGGTGCTGGGCACCGGTATTGTTTGGCAAGAGTATGCGGCCGGGGCCGAGTATGCCGCCGCCAACGGCGAACTGCTGCAGCCCGGCACCCTGGATGCCATTGCGGCCTGCCACTGGGCGCTAAAAGGCCCCACCGCCACCCCCATCGGCAAAGGGTTCCGCAGCATCAACGTGCAGCTGCGCCAGCGCTTTGCCACCTACGCCAACCTGCGCCCGGTGCGCACCCTGGCCGGGGTGCCCTGCCGCTTTAGCGGGGTGGATATTGTGATTGTGCGCGAAAATACCGAGGATTTGTATAAAGGTATTGAGTATATGCTCAACGAAAATACCGCCAACGGCATCAAACTGATTACCCGCGAGGCCAGCGAGAAAATTTGCCGCTTTGCCTTTGACTATGCCCGCAAAAACGGCCGCAAAAAGGTAACCGCCGTACACAAGGCCAACATTATGAAGCTGACCGACGGCTTGTTTTTGGATAGCTTCCATAAGGTGGCAGCCGATTACCCCGAGATTGCCGCCGACGATGTGATTATTGATGCGCTGTGCATGAAGCTGGTGCAAAAGCCCGAGCAGTTTGATATGCTGGTGGCCCCCAACCTGTACGGCGATATCATCAGCGACCTTTGCGCCGGGCTGGTGGGCGGGCTGGGCTTTGCCCCCTCGGCCAATATTGGGGAGGATACCCGCATCTACGAGGCCGTGCATGGCTCTGCGCCTGATATTGCCGGGCAGGATAAAGCCAACCCCTCCGCCATTTTGATGGCGTTTGGGATGATGCTGCGCGATTTGGGCCAGGTTGAAAATGCCGAAAAGCTGCAAACCGCCATTTTGGATACGGTGGCCGAGGGCAAAACCACCACCGCCGATATTGGCGGCACCGCCACCACCACCGCCTTTACCGAGGCCGTGATTGCCCGCTTGCAATAATCGTTGACTGCACAGGACCGCACAGAACCATACAGGAGGGACAAGCGAATGAAACTACATGATACCGGTGTGTATTTGGTGGGTGGCAAGCTGGCCGAGGCGGCCCCCATCCCCCAGGCGGAGGCCAAAAAGGGCACCATTGCCTATGGCATCCTGAAAGCACACAATACCGGGGCCGATATGGCCGACCTGCGGCTGAAATTTGATTCGATGACCAGCCACGATATCACCTACGTGGGGATTATCCAAACGGCGCGGGCTTCCGGCATGACGGAATTTCCGCTGCCCTATGTGATGACCAACTGCCACAACTCGCTCTGCGCGGTGGGCGGCACCATCAACGAGGATGACCATCAGTTTGCCCTATCGGCAGCGCACAAGTACGGTGGCATCTATGTGCCCACCAACATGGCGGTTATCCACAGCTATAACCGAGAGATGATGAGCGGCTGCGGCCGGATGATTTTAGGCTCCGACTCCCACACCCGGTATGGGGCGCTGGGCACCATGGCGGTGGGGGAGGGCGGCGGCGAGCTTGCCAAGCAGCTTGTGGGCCGCACCTACGATATGGCCATGCCCGGCGTGGTGGCCGTTTACCTTACCGGCAAGCTCCGCCCCGGCGTTGGCCCGCACGATGTGGCCCTGGCGCTGGTGGGCGCAACCTACGCCTGCGGCTATGTGAAAAACAAGGTGATGGAGTTTATCGGCCCCGGCGTGGCGGCCCTATCGGCCGATTACCGCAACGGCATTGATGTGATGACCACCGAAACCACCTGTTGGTCGAGCATTTGGCAGACCGATGGCGTGACCGAGCGCTATTTTGCCGCGCATGGCCGCCCCGAAGCCTACAAGCCGCTGATGCCCGCCGAGGTTGCCTACTACGATGGCTGTATTGAGCTGGATTTATCGGCGGTGGAATGTATGATTGCCTTGCCCATGCACCCCAGCTACGCTTACCCCATCCGGGAATTGCAGGCCGACCCTGCCCGCATCCTGGCCGAGGCCGAGGCCCAGGCCAACCGGCAGCTGAACGGCAAGGTGAAGATGGACCTGACCAGCAAAATTGGCCCCGATGGCAAAATCCATGTGGACCAAGGCACGGTGGCCGGGTGCAGCGGCGGCACGTTTGAAAATATCTGCGCGGTGGCCAGCCTGTTGAAGGGCAAAAACTGCGGCAACGGGGTGTTTACCTGTAGCGTGTACCCCGATAGTATGCCCACCTACCTGGAGCTGGTGAAAAACGGCGCGGTGGCCGATATTGTGGCGGCGGGCGGCATTTTCCGCGAGTGCTTCTGCGGACCCTGCTTTGGTGCGGGCGATACCCCCGCCAACGGCGAGTTTTCGATACGGCACACCACCCGCAACTTCCCCAACCGGGAGGGGAGCAAGCCGGGCGAAGGCCAAATTTGCGGCGTAGCCCTGATGGATGCCCGCAGCATTGCCGCCACCGCCGCCAACGGCGGTGTGCTGACCGCTGCCAGCGATGTGATGACCGAGGAATTTGAGGCCCCGGCCTACCATTTTGAAAAAAGCGTTTACGATAAGCGGGTGTACAACGGCTGGGGCCACCCCGAGCCGGATTATGCGCTGCGCTTTGGCCCCAATATTAAAGATTGGCCCGCACAGCCCGCCCTCTCGGCCGATATTTTGCTCAAAGTCGTGAGCTATATCACCGACCCTGTCACCACCACCGACGAGCTGATTCCCTCGGGCGAAACCTCCTCCTACCGCTCCAACCCGCTGCGGCTGGCCGAGTTTACCCTCTCCCGCAAGGACCCTGCCTATGTGCCAAACGCCAAGGCCGTCAAGGCGCTGGATGCCCAGCGGCAGGCGGGGGCTATCCCGGCGGAGGTGGAGGCGGTTTACGCCGCGCTGCGCACCGCGGGCTGCACCCCAAGCCCTGCCGATACCACCATTGGCTCGGCCATTTTTGCCACCAAGCCGGGCGATGGCTCGGCGCGGGAGCAGGCGGCAAGCTGCCAGCGGGTGCTGGGCGGCGCGGCCAACCTGGCGGTGGAGTATGCCACCAAGCGGTACCGCTCCAACTGCATCAACTGGGGTATGCTGCCCTTCCTGGTAACGGAGCCCGAAAAGCTGCATAACGGCGATTATCTGTTTGTGCCGGGTGCGCGCAAGGCCCTGCTGGAAAAATTGGACGTTTGGCCCGCCTACGTGGTGGGGGCAGACGGCAAAACGCAGGCCCTAACCGTAAGCCTTGGCGCATTGACGGACGATGAACGCCAAATTTTGGCCGATGGCTGCCTGATTAACTACTACCGCGAACATTAATTAAGCGCAATAAACAGCAAACGGCAAAAAACGATAGATGGCAATTTGAAAACCCAAAAAAATCCCCGCGTTTTTAGCGCGGGGGTTTTTCACAAAAGCGGCAGTGCCGCCAGCCCGCCCCCGCCCCGGCGGAAACCGGCAACCGGCAACCGGGGCAACAACCGAACACCACCACAACAACAAAACGAGGCAAACACCATGGAAGGGAACTCCAAAGAAAATGTAAAAAACAGCGTTGGCAGAATGCTTTTTGTGGGCGTCAGCCTGATTTTGCAGGTTTGCTGGATCGCCTGGCTGTTTATCCGGCTGAACGAATACTCGGGCTATATCTCGCTGGCCAGCAGCCTGCTGGCCTTTGCGGTAACGTTGCACATCTACGGCAAGCACGATAACGCCGCCTTCAAAATTTCCTGGATTATGCTGATACTGGTGTTCCCGGTGTTTGGGCTTTGCCTGTACTTTTTGTTTGGCAGGGCCGGGGCCGTGGGGCGGATGCGCAAGCGGTTTGCCACCATTTTAAGCCGCTCGGAGGGGGCGCTGGCCCAAAACCCCACCACCGAAAAAGCCCTGCAAACCCAGGATGCCGCCATTGCCAACCAGGCCTATTATATCTGGCATGCGGCCCGCTACCCCATCTACCAGGGCACCGCGGTGCGGTATTACCCCTGGGGGCAAGATGTAATTGCCGACCAAAAGGAAGAGCTGAAAAAGGCAAAGCACTTTATTTTTATGGAGTACCACGCCATCGAGGATTCCGGCTCCTTCCGCGAGGTGGAAAAAATTTTGGTGGATAAGGTGCGCCAAGGGGTGGAGGTGCGGCTTTTTTACGACGATGTGGGCAGCATCGGCTTTATCAACTCGGCCTTTGCCAAGCGGCTGAAAAGCGAGGGGATACAGTGCCGGGTGTTCAACCCGGTGGTGCCGGTCATCAATATTTTCATGAACAACCGCGACCATCGCAAGGTTACCGTGATTGATGGCCAGGTGGGCTTTACCGGCGGGTACAACCTGGCGGATGAATATTTTAACATCACCCACCCCTATGGCGTTTGGAAGGATACCGGTGTTAAGCTGACCGGCGCGGCGGTGCAAAGCCTGACCGTGATGTTTTTGGAAATGTGGAACACCATGCGGGTATCGGACGAAAGCTACGCCCCCTACCTGCCCCCGGTGGAGCCGGTGGCGGACGATGGCTTTGTGCAGCCCTACGCGGATTCCCCCTTGGACGATGAGCGGGTGGGCGAAACCGTGTATATGAACATCATCAAAAACGCCAAGCACTACCTGTATATCTCCACCCCGTACCTGATTTTGGACGATGAAATGACCCTGGAGCTGACCCAGGCCGCCAAGCGCGGGGTGGATGTGCGGGTAATGACCCCCGGCATCCCCGATAAAAAGCTGATTTACCAGGTTACCCGCTCCTACTATGCGGGGCTGGTGCGGGGCGGGGTGCGGATGTTTGAGTATACCCCCGGCTTCAACCATGCCAAAATGATGCTTTGCGACGATGAGGTCGCCACGGTGGGCACCATCAACCTCGATTACCGCAGCCTCTACCTCCACTTTGAAAACGGGGCCTACCTCTACCACTGCGCCGCCGTTATGGATATCCGCCGCGATTTTGATACCCTTTGGCCCGAATGCTGCGAGGTAACCGCCCAATATCAAAGCGACCGTTCCACCGCGCTGCGCATCGGCCAGTGCCTGCTGCGGTTGTTTGCGCCCCTGATGTAAGGCTAGCTACGGCCTGCGTGCATTTTACCTCGGCAGGGCAAAATCAACGCGGGGCCGATAACAGCAGGGCGTAATTTTCCTCGTTATACACCGGGATGCCGTTGCGCTGCAACAGGGCGGCGGCCACCCCATCCCCCGGGATTTTGCGCCCGGTAAAGCTGCCATCGTAAATTTGCCCGTACCCGCAGGAGGGGCTGTTGGCCTTTAAAATGGCCGCCGTGCAGTGGGTAAGCTGTGCCAGGGCCAGGGCGGCCTCGGCCCCGCGCTGGAACGCAGCCGTCACATCGCGCGGGGGCTGGGCGTTGGCAATTACCAAAGCGCCCTGCCGCTCGGCAGGCGGGCGGGGGGTGGGCAGCCCGCCGTATACCTCGGGGCAAACGGGGATAAAGTTGTGCTGCCCCGCCGCCACCGCCGCAAGCAGGCCCTGGCAGGGGTTGCTGCCACCGGAATATTTGCAGGGGATGCCCAGCAGGCAGGCACTGATTAAAATGTTCATGGGTACGCTCCTTTTATAAGCTCAAAAAACGATAAGCGCGAAAACCCGCCTAGGCGTAGCTGGCCCGCCGCAAACCCGGTTGCGGGCTGTTGGCAGCGCCAAATTGGCCAAAACAGCAAAACACAGGGCATAAGCGCTAGAATAATCGCATTCGCGATTATTCTAGCATAAAACACAAATCCTATCAATGAAAAGGAACGAGAAGGAGAAAACAGAGAGCGGTGGATTGTAAAACCTTTTTTGAAGCCTACGCCCCCCATTGGGACGATGATTACCAGCCCCATGCCCCCGTGCGCCGGGCGGCGGCACTGCTGTGCGGGGCGGCGGGGCATACGGTGCTGGATATCGCCTGCGGCACCGGGGCCATGTTCCCCGAATTGGCCGAGGCCGGGGCAAGCTGCATCACCGGGGTGGATATCTGCCCCGGCATGGCAGAGCGGGCCGCCCAAAAATTTGCCGGGCAGCCGGGTGTGTCGGTTTTTTGTGCCGATGTTTTGCAGTGGCAGCCGGGGCCGGGCCAGCCCTGCTATTTTGATACCGCTTTGATGTATAACGCCTACCCCCATTTTTTAGATAAGCCCGCGCTGCTGCGGGCGGTGGCCGGGCTGCTGGCCCCCGGGGGCCGCTTTACGGTGGCCCACGGCATGGGCCGCCAGGCACTAAACCGCCACCACCAGGGGGTGCCCGCAGCCGTCAGCACCCCCCTTGGCCCCGCGGCTGAGGAAGCCGCCTGCTGGAGCCCCCTTTTTGAGATAGATATCCTGTGCGATACCCCGCAATTCTATTGTATCTCCGGCCGGAAACGGCCGGGTACGGCCCACAATACGGAGGAACTTCGATGAGAAAATGGCTTGAACACCGCCCCGATAGCGTGCGAGATTGGCTGCTGCTGATTGCCGCCGGTGCCCTAGTGTATACGGCCCTGCAAAACCTCAATGCCGTTATGGCCGGGGTGGTGCGGGTGCTGGGCATTTTAAGCCCCTTTGCCGGGGCCATTGTGCTGGCCTACCTGTTGGATTTATTGGCCCGCTTTTTTGCCGCCAAGCTGTGCGGCGGGCGGCGGGGGCCGGCCATCTTTTTGGCGTATGCCGTTTTGCTGCTGGGGGTGGTGTTGCTGGTAAGCCTGGTGGTGCCGCAGCTTACCAGCAGCATTGAAATGTTTGCCGCCAGCCTGCCCACCTATATGGAAAATACCCAGGCGCTGCTGCTAAACCTGCAAGCGCGTTTTGGAATTGATGTTACCGGCATCAGCACCGCCCTGCAAAATTCGGGCGAGATGATGAAAAAATTGGGCGATTTGGTAGCCCAAAGTATGCCCCAGGTGGCGGGCGCGGTGGCGGGGGCTGCGGGCAACGTGGTTTCGCTCTTCACGGCCATTGCGGGCAGCATCTATATGCTTTCCAGCAAAGAAAAACTGCTGCACGGGCTGCGGGCCTTAACCAGTGCGCTGCTGCCCCCGGCAAATGCCAAGCGGGTGTTCCGGGTGTTCCACCTTGCCAACAAAACCTTTAGCAGCTATATCACCGGCCAAATGACGGATGCTTTGCTGGTTGGGCTCGAAACCTTTGTGTTAATGTCGGTTTTGGGGCTGCATTTTGCCCCGCTCATCAGCGTGCTGGTGGGGGTAACCAATATTATCCCGATTTTTGGCCCCTTTATCGGCGCGGTGCCCAGTGCGCTGATTTTGCTGTTTGCCGACCCCCTGCAAGCGCTGGAATTTGTGGTGCTGATTTTGGTGATACAGCAGATTGACGGCAACTTTATTGCCCCCCGCATTTTGGGCGATGCCATTGGCGTTTCGGGGCTTTGGGTGCTGTTTGCCATTGTGGTAGGCGGCGATTTGTTCGGCCTGGGCGGCATGGTGGTGGGCGTGCCGGTGTTTGCGGTGGCCTACACCCTTTTGCGGCAGTTTGTAACCAAAACCCTGGCGGAAAAAGGGGTGGATGCCAACGGCGACCCGGTGCCCGCCCTGCAAGCCACCCCGCCCGCGCCTGCCACCCCGCCCAAGGCGGCGGGCGGCAAAAAATAACTTGGCATTATTCACAAATAGGCACTTGAACTATTGGCGTACCCGCCTTACAATAGAAGCAATAGGGCCGTGCATTTGCGGCGCGGTTGCCACCAACAAGAAGCGGAGAGTACACCAATATGAGCAGGATATGGCTGGACAAAAAGCCCGAGTCGGCACTCGATTGGCTGCTAATTATTTTTAGCAGCATTGCGTTTTATTTGGTTGCTGGCCACCTAGATGTATTTTGGGGGGGCGGCAGCAAGCTGCTGGGCATTTTATCCCCCTTTGCGGGGGCCATTGTGCTGGCCTACGTGCTGGACCCCATTGTGCGGTGGTTTACCAAGGTGGTGCTAAAGGGCAACACCCGGCTGCGCTGGCTGGCCATTTTGGCGGCCTATCTGGTGTTTGTGCTGGTGCTGGTGCTGCTGGCCTCGCTGGTTATTCCGCAGGTGGTTTCCAGCATTACCATGCTGATTACCAACCTGCCGGTGTACATTGGCAATGTGCAAAGTATGCTGTTGCAATTGCAGGAGTTTTCAGGGGCCGATTTAACCCGTGCGGTGGCGGCCTTGGGCAACTACCAGCAGGTCATCAACGAAATTTCGGGCGCCGCCAGCGCCATGATCCCCCAAATTGTGGCCTACGCGCAGGGGGTTGCCTCCAACGTGGTATCCATCTTCACAGCGCTTGCGGGCAGCATCTATATGCTGGCCGAAAAAGAAAAGCTGCTGCGCCAGCTTCGCACCCTGGCCCACGCCTTTTTGCCAAAGCCGGTTGCGCGCAACACCCTGCGCATCTGCCATATTGCCAACGAGAACTTTACCGGCTTTTTCACCGGCAAAATTATAGATTCGGCCATTATTGCCGTGCTTACCTTTGTGCTGATGCAGGTGCTGGGCATGAGCTTTGCCCCCCTTATCAGCGTGGTGGTGGGCATCACCAATATCATCCCGGTGTTCGGGCCCTTTATCGGCGCGGTGCCCGGGGTGTTGGTGCTGCTGTTTGTGGACCCATTGCAGGCGCTTGAATTTTTGGTGCTGATTATCTGCATCCAGCAGGTGGATGGCAACTTTATCGGCCCCAAAATCCTGGGGCACTCCATCGGTATCTCGGCACTTTGGGTGCTGTTCTCAATTGTGCTGGGCGGAGATTTGCTGGGCCTTGTGGGCATGGTGCTGGGCGTGCCGGTGTTTGCCACCCTGTATGGTGTTCTGCGCGAGATTGTGCAGTGGTGCCTAAACCGCCGCGGCATTGATGCCGAGGGCCAGCCCCTGCCCACCCCCGCGCCTGGTGCGCCGGTGCCTGCCACGCCTGCGGCCCCCGCGCCACAGCAGGAGGCCATGGCCATGGCGGCAACCGAGGTAGAATAACCCCGCGGCGCAGTGGGATAAAACGGGCCGAAAAGCCCGCAAAAACTGCAAAACCGCAAAAAATTAGCCAAAAAACAGCAAAAACAGAACAATAAAAAACGCAGCGGCATCCTCCTTTGGGAGGGTGCCGCTGCGTTTTAGAAGTAGGTTGCAGGGTAGAAAAGGTTGCAAAAAGCATTACTGCGCAGGGTTGGTATCCGCGCTTTCATGCTGGGGGGCAGTTTGGGGCCGCTGCTCAGGGCGGTGCGGCTGGTAAGAGAGCAGGGGGCAGTAGGGGGGCCAATCATACAGCTCGGCGTTTACCATGTGGTTTACGGCCTTTTGGGCCAGGGCAGCCAACTTGTTACCGTTTTTCAATGGAAATTCCTCCTCTATGTTGTTTGCGTTATTTGCGGATATAGGTGATGCCCAAAAGCAGGGCATCCGATAAAACCGCCATCACCAGGGTAACGGCAATGGGTTCTGCATAAACAAAGCATACCAGGGCCAGGGCAACCAGCACCGCCAGGCGCACCCAAACCCGCCGCTTCATGGCCTGCATCTCGGCTGTGCTTAGGTGCAGCGCGCCATCGTTCACCGGCGCAAGGGCAAGCACGGCAGAGGCTCCGCCAAAAAGCAAAATCAGCGCCACAGCCGCCGTTATCCGCGGAACGGCCAACAGGCTGGCCGACATTACCAGCGCGGAAACCACCGCGCAGCCCACAAAGGTTTTGGCGTGGTAGCCGTTGGTGCGCGCCCGCAAAAAGGTAAATGCAATTACAAAGGCAAGCACACAGGGCAGGGGGGCCAGCAGGCACCCCACCGCAACCAGCAGGCAGAGCGAACAGAAGGAGGTTAACCGCTTTTGCAGGGCGTAGGTGCACCACTGCGCACGGTCCGGCGTAAGGATGTGGCAACGTATAAAATATTGGGTCAAGGCATTTGACAATGTATACATGGGTGAAGCCCGTCCTTTGGTGGTATTTTAGCATTCTGGTGGGCCAAAAACCATAAAATTGCTATGAATGCGGGTGGAGTTGTCATGAACGCGGGGTGTTTTTCATTTCGGCTGCAAACTGAAACCAACCGTTCTCGTAGCCCATGGCATATTCCCCGCCATACTGCGCCAAAATGGTTTTTACGGTGGCCAGCCCAAAGCCGTGCAGCGCGGGGTCGGCTTTGGTGGTGGGGATGCAATCGTTCACAATTTTTACCGGGTTGCTGGTGTTGCGCACCGAGAGAAACAACTGCTCCTCCAGCACCAGCTTTACGTGGATTTCGCGCCCGGCGGGCAGCTTTCGGCAGGCCTACATCGCGTTATCCAGCAGGTTGGATAACAGCACCGTACAATCCACCGGGTTGATTTTTAAATCCGCCAGGTTGTTTATCTCAAACTGAATATCGATATCGTACTTTACGGCGCGGTAAGCCTTTTGGTTCAAAATGGCATCCAGGGCCGGGTTGTGGCTGTTCACAATCAAAATGCGCTCGGTTTGGTTGGCCTGCACCTCCTTCAGGTAGGCGGCGGCCTCGGCGGTTTCGTTGCGCTGCAACAGCGCGTTTAGGGTGCTAAGGTAGGCGTTAAAATTGTGGGTCATCTTCCGCTGGGCGGCGTAGGCGTTGGCAAGGGCGTCCATATTTTCGGCCTGGGTGCTCAACTGTTGGGTCAGGCTTAAATTTTCGGCATTTTTTTGCTCGGCCTTCTCCATCCAATCCACCAGCAGCAAAACGGCCAGGGTGGCGGCAATTAAAAAAACCAGGCAGCCGGATAAAAAATCGGTGCCAAGGGGGTTGTTGGACGAAAAATCAAAAAAAGCCAGCAGCACCATCAGGGTGGCCAGGGGGTACAGCCCCGATAATAGGGCGCGGGGCCAGGCAATGCCGCCGCCCTTGCGCAAGCGCGAAAGGCTTTTGACGGCCATCGCCACCAGCAATATGGAAAAGGCGCTGATCAGGCATTCGGTGGTAAAAAGCAGGGGGCTTGCGCGCAAATCCTGCATATCCATATGGAACAGGGCCAGGGTGCCAAGCGCAAACAAAAAATCCATCAAATAGGTGGTGGCGTACCAAATGACCGAAAACAAAAATTTCATGGCCAGTTTGCCCCGGAAGGAAAAGCTGATGGCAAAAAAATACCCAATGCCCAGCAGGGTGTGCAGCACACTGGGCCGCAGTTGCAGGCTGTTCAGCAGCGCAAAATCCAACGTGACCCACAGGGCATAGCAGCCCCAAAAGGTTGGCCCCTGCCACCGGCGCTCAAAAAATGTATCAAAAAACAAAACGGCGGCAAAGCCGGGCAGGGCGGTGAATACCGCGCTTAATAAATACGACATTTGCTTTGCCCCCTCCACAACAGGTACCGGCTTTTAATTTCGGCGTAGCGGCGCTCGCTAACCGGCAGCAGCTTGCCGTTTTGCAGGCTTACGCCTCCACCGTGCAGCGCGTGGATGTGCTGCATATTGACCAGGTAGCTTTTGTGAATTCGCAAAAAGCCCTGGGCCGCCAGGGCATCCTCCAGGGCGGCCATGGTGCTGTAAAACCGGTATTGGGTGCGCGGCTCGTTGTGCAGGTACACCACCACCTGCCGCTGCTGGGCCTCCAGGTACAGGATGTTATCCATATTCAGCGCAATTTCCTCGCCCTCCACCCGGATGGTGTAGCTGCGGTGCTTGCCGGTAAATTCCGCCAGGGCGGCGCAAAAATACCCCTGCAAATTTTTATCAAATAGCGGAAGGCCTGCACCTCATACCCGGCGGGCGCATACTCAATGTAATTGGTTACAAACACAATCACCGCATCCTCCCGCAGGGCGCGCAGCCGCTTGGCAACCGCAATGCCGCTAACGGCCCCCATATCCACATCCAAAAAGGCAAGGTCAAACATGGCCAGGCGCGCATCCGCCAGGGTGGCGGGGTCGGTAACCGGGCACAGCTCCACCACGGTGCCCAGCGCGGTGGCATACTGCTGCAAAAGCCGGGCCAGGTGCCCGGCAAAGGCCGCATCATCATCACATACCAAAATTTTCATCGTTACCCCCGGCGCACAGGCCACAACAGGTGGCAAAACCACATTCCTCTACTCTTGCAAACCAACATAACCCACCAAACCCGCTTTGTCAAATGCTTTTTTGGGGCGCAGCGGCTGCGGCAGGGAGGCTATATTATAAATAGGTATAACCCCTATTATTGCAATACCTTTTTGTTTGTTATATAATAACAGTAACTCGGCCTGATAAAGCGATAAAAAGCCGATAAAAAGCCGAAAAAATAGGATGAAACCCGCAAAATCCGGCGGCGCTTGGGCGGATGCCCGGCGCTTTTACCGCTGGGAGCGTGGCCCCCCAAAAAAAGGGCGCGCCGCAATTTTGCTGGAGGAAAAAGAATGGAGAAACAAATGTTTGAAGCCCGCCCGCCTGCACAGCAGCCGGAACAAACCCCCGCGCAAACCCCCGAACAAATCCAAAAGCAAGCCCTCGAAAAATACCTGGAGCAAGCCCTGGAGCCGCCCCCCAAAAAACACCCCCTTGCGCGGCGTTGCCTTGGCTTGCTGGCGGTGTTTGTGGGCTGCGCGTTGCTGGCGGCGTTCCAGGTGGGGATGCTAACCAGCTATGCGTGGAGCCCGTGGCGCGGCTATGGCGACCCATCGATGGAATATACCGCCGCGGGCCAATTTTTTGGCAATGTTTTGCTGGGCATCCTGCCGGTGCTGTGGGTTGTTTGGCTTGCCAAAACCGGGATACGGTGCGTAAAAAGCGTTGCCGCCAAAAACAAACGGGCCGTTGTGGCGGCCCTGCTGCCGCTTTTGGCGGGGACGTGTGGCATGGGGGTAGCATTTTTTGCCCATGGCTTATTTGTGGTAAAGGTGCTGGGCATGGCGTTTTTCTCGTTTTTGATTGAAACCTTCCACTGGTTGACCTACCCGATACCTTGACGGGGCACAAGCAAGCGGATGGTTTTTTGGAAGAAGCAAAAGCCGGGCATTTTTCCGGCTTTGCGTTAAAAAAGGAGGTGCAAACGTGAATTATAAAAGGAGCTATGGTATTTTGCAGGGGGCGTTTATCGCGGGGGGCGCGCTTGGCTGCTTATCCATGCCGACCGATAGCTTGTTGCTGGCGGGCAGTGGGTTGCTGATTCTAGCGGGTGGGCTGCTTCAAGCACTGCTATTTTATCGGTGCCCGCGCTGCAACCGGGTGCTGAACACACGGATGCGAAAGCCGGCTTTTTGCCCAAGCTGTGGGCAAAAGCTGGATTTGTAGGGAACCGATAACAACCCGAAATACTTTGGCTAAACAAGGAGGGCTACACGATGTTAAAAAGCAAAACCTGCAAGCATTGCAAGAAGGAATATGAATACCAAGGCGGCGTAAATCTGATTGTTTTTTGCCCGCACTGCAAAACGTTTGATTATTTGGAATGTGAGTTTGGGTATGGCCCGGTTGTGCCCTGCACCGTATCGGTGGGCAGCAAAGAAATTGGGGTGATCACCTGCCAAAATAGCGCGCAACCCGGCGGGCAAAACGAGTACCGGTACGACTGCGATACCTACCATTTCCACGGGGTTTTAAAGCATCAATACCTGGAGGCCCTGCACGAGGCACGCGATATCACGGCAAATTTTTTGTAAGCCCTGTTTATGAGCCCGATGGGGGAGGGGGCGCCTTGTTTTAGGCCCCGGGCAGGGCAGGGCGCGGCAAGAGCAGAGCCCTTGCCCTACAATACGGGGGGATGCTAAAGGTCATTTGCAAGGTTTGCCAAAAGGCCGCGTGGTAGAATCAATTGTGGGGGTTGACGAAGGCCCGCAGGTTCCCCGGCGGGCGTATGGGCCCGGTGGGGTTCCGTAGGGCAAGGGCTCTGCTCTTGCCGTGGATGCTAAAGGGTATTTGCAAGGCTTCCTAAAAAACCGCACGGTAAATCCGAATTGTAGGGGCGTGCTGTGCACGTCCGTGGAGGTTTACGCCGCCCGCTACGTTCCCCGGACGTGCAAAGCACGCCCCTACAGGCGTATTGCCGAAGGCCCGCAGGTTACCTGGGGAACGTATGTCCCCCGGGCAGGGCAAACTTCGGCAAGAGCAGAGCCCTTGCCCTACAGGGGCGGGGGTTAACGGGGGGCTACGGCACCGCTACCTTCGCTGGCACCCCGGCGCGGCGGGTTGACAAATGCTTGAAAATGGCGGTATAGTGTGGGGGAAAAGATTGAAATTGTGAAACGATGAAACCGCCGAAATATGCCCCACGGGAGGAATTTCATGCTGAAAATCGCCATTTGTGAGGATAGCCCCGCACAGCTTGCAAAAATACGGGATGCCGCCGAAGCATATTTTGCGGCTCGCCCCGCGTATAAGGCAACAATAGATTGCTACGCGGTTCCCCTTTTGCTTTTGGAGCAGCTTGATAAAACCGGCAGCTACGATATTGTGCTGCTGGATGTTTGTATGCCCGGCCTGCTTGGCACCGAGGTTGCCGAGGAAATCCGCGCGCGGCACAGCAACACGGAGATTGTTTTCCTTTCCTCCAGCCGGGAATATGCCGTGGATGCGTTTGCGCTGAAAGCCGCGCACTACCTGCTCAAACCGTTTGATAGCACCCAGTTTGCCGAGGCGATGGACCGTGCCATGGCGCGGTTTGCGGCCGATGCGGCAAAATGCCTTGCCATTAAGCCGGAGGGCGGCGGCGCGCAGAGCGTGGATATTGAGCAGATTGATTACATAGAAAGCTGGGGCCACCAACTGAGCGTACACACCAAAAAAGGCCTGCTGACCGAGGGGCAGCGCTCGCTTGCCCGCCTGCTGGAGGAACTGGAGGCGCTATCCCCCGGGCAATTCATCATGCCCTACAAGGGGTTTATCGTCAACCACAAATCCATCCGCGCCATTGAACCCACCCAAATTGTATTGCAATGCGGCGTAACCATCCCCATCCCCAAGCGGGGCTACCGCAGCTTGCAAAACGCCCATTTTGACTATATGTTTGGGGAGGGTTTGCTAAAATGATGGATTTGGCGCTGCTGCCCGTGGTTGCAAAATATGTGGTGCCCGGCTTTTTTTCCATGCTGTTCCGCATTTTTGGCCTGGGGGCGCGCAGCAAAAAAGCCGCCATTGCGGGCATGGCGTTCTACCTTGCGGTCGGGGCGCTGGTGCCGCTGGTGTGCATCCCACTGGTGGGGTACGACGAATATAAACGGTATTCCGCCCTTGTCATCACCCTTGCGAACGCTGCGGTGCTGATTATCTCGCCTGATGGGTTTTTCAAAACCTGCTTTATGCACCTAAGCCAGGCCAACATCCTTTTTTGGATTGGCATCACTTTCAGCGCCCTGCGGCGGATGCTGGACCTTTCGTACCTGACGCAAACGGTGCTTTTGGCGGTTTTTTGCGCCGGGCTGTACGCGGTTGCCCTGCGCTATTGGGCCAAGCCCCTATATTTTATGGGGGCAACCATCCGCACCGGCTGGCTGGGGCTTTTGGCGGTGCCGGGCGGCATTATTTTGGCGGGCATTGCCGTATCCATGTGGTTTGGCATGGAGGAACATTACAACGAGCTGATGATGCTTGCGGTAACCTCCTTGCTGGAAATTTCGTTTGTGGCCTACCTGCACGGGCTTTACCGCTCGCTGTGCGAAATCACCACACTCAGCCGCGAAAATATGCGCCAGCAGCTGCTGGAAAATGAGCTGGAAGCCTACAACGGCTACCTTGCCACCGCCAAGCAAAGCCGGCACGACCTACGCCACCACAACGCGCTGCTGCTCGATTACCTTGAAACCGGCAACGTGGCGGGCGCGATTGACTACCTGCGCACCAACGAAAAAACACTGGCCGAAAGCGCCCTGCCGGAATTTACCACAAACCCCGCGGCCAATGCCGTGCTGCGCATCTACAGCAGGCGGGCCCAGGCGGGCGGCATTGCCTTTTCGGCCAGCGCGGCCCTGCCCGCCACCCTGCCCATGAACGAGCCGGAATTTTGCGCGCTGCTTTCCAACCTGCTGGAAAATGGGGTGGAAGCCTGCGCCCAGGTTGCCCCGGGCGCGCGCAGCCTTGCCTTTTGCGCGAAAACCGATGAAACCGGCCTCCGGCTGGAGGTGCGCAACAGCGTGGCAGGCGTTGTGCAGTTTGAAAACGGGCTGCCACTTTCCACCAAGCAGGGGGGCGGCACCGGCACCAAAAGCGTGGCCGCCACCGTAAAAAGCCACGGCGGAATGCTGCGCTTTAAGCAAGAGGGGAGCACCTTCTTCGCGCAAGTTCTCTTCCCCGCGTTACCCCCGTCGTAAAACCGCCGCACCCCCACCCCGCGCCGCACATCCATCACGCGTCGCACACGCGCCGCCAACCCCTTTGCCGTTTGTCAAGGGGGCGGGCGGCGCTTTTTATGTCGTTTGGTGCAGAGAAAGCGCTGTTTGGTGCAAAAAATGCCACAAACCGCCCCCAAAATGCTATACTGCACCCAAGTTTTTTACGCGGCACTGCCCGGCGCCGCCCGGTGCCCAAAGCGGGGCTACCAAAGCTTACAAAACGCCGATTTTGATTCTATGTTCCGAGGGGGCTTTTCTATGAGCATACTGACCTTGGCCATCTACGTCCTAAAATTTTTTATCCCAGCGTTTTTCTCGGTGCTGTTCCGGGCATATGGGCTGGGCTACAAAAGCAAAAAGCACCTGGCAGTGGGGCTGGCGGCCTTTACCGTATTTATGGCCGTGGTGCCCGCCGCGCTCATCCTCACCATCGGCTATGGGGAGTTCACCCACATTTCCATTTTGATCATGACGATGGCCAGTATGTTTGTGCTGATTTACACAACCGATAGCGTGGGCAAAACCATCTTTTTGCAGCTGGCGCAAGGCAGCATGACAACCACCCTCTCGGTCATTCTCAA
>JAQUSS010000147.1 GCA_028710135.1 Gemmiger sp.
GCCATTATCTCGATGCCGCTGGTAAGCTCGGGCTTATCCAAGCGCAAGGCCTTCCGGTATGGGTTTTTATCGGGCGTGGTGGAGCCAGTGGGGGCCATTGCCACCCTGCTGCTTACCGGGCTGATCGCCCCCATTTTGCCTTACATTTTGGCCTTTGCGGCCGGTGCCATGATCTACGTGGTGGTGGAGGAGCTGATACCCGAAGCCCAGGCCGGCCCCCACAGTAACATTGGCACCATTGGTGCCGCGCTGGGCTTTGCCCTGATGATGGTGCTGGATGTAGCGCTTGGCTAACGTTGCGCGAATGCCGCGCGAATCCCGCGCTAACGGCGTGCGAATGCCGCGCCCGGCGCGCCAGGCCCCACGCCCCTGCCCGTCTGTAGTTTTTTGCTTTTTCTACTTTTCCTATTTTCTTCTACTCGCTTATACTTTGCGCCGCCCCAGCCGCTTTATTGTTTTACGCTTCCACGCCAAATTTTAAGCAGCAAATACCGCAGCAGCCCCCGGCAAGCCAAACGGTTTGCGGGGGGCTGCTGCGGTATTTTTTTGGTGCGGGTTCAGCGGGCCGCCAAGGCTGGCGGGCGGTTTAGCGCTCCTCCATCTCGCGGTAGGGGCGGGTTTGCATAATGCTTTTGTAGGCCGGGCGGATGATTTTATCGGTGTTTACCAATTCCTCCATCCGGTGGGCGCTCCAGCCCACAATCCGGGCAATGGCAAAAATGGGGGTGTACAGCTCCAGGGGGATATCCAGCATATTGTACACAAAGCCGCTGTAAAAATCGACATTGGCGCTTACCCCCTTGTAGATATGCCGTTTTTCGGCAATTACATCGGGGGCAAGGCGTTCCACCATGTTGTAGAGCGCAAAATCATCCTGGCGGCCCTTGGCCTCGGCCAGCTGCGCCACAAACCCTTTGAACACCTGGGCGCGTGGGTCGGATAGCGAATAGACCGCGTGGCCCATGCCGTAAATTAAGCCCTTTTTATCGAAGGTTTTTTTATCCAGCAGCTTGGAAAGATAGGCGCGCACCTGCTCTTCATCGGTGGGGTCCTCCACCGTTTGGCGCAGGTGGTTCATCATTTCCACCACCTTGATGTTGGCCCCGCCGTGCTTTGGCCCCTTGAGGGAGGAAAGCGCCGCCGCCATAACCGAGTAGGTATCCGACCCAGCCGAGGTAACCACCCGCGTGGTGAAGGTGGAATTGTTGCCGCCGCCATGCTCCATATGCAGCAGCAGCGCCACATCCAAAACATGGGCCTCCAGCGGGGTGTAGCTTTCGTCCGGGCGGAGCATCTGCAACAGGTTTTCGGCGGTGGAAAGCTTAGGGTCGGGCCGGTGGATATACATACTGCCATCTTGCAGGTAATAATTGTAGGCATGGTAGCCATACACGGCCAGCATGGGGAACACGCTGATCAGCTTAATGCACTGCTCCAGCTGGGTTTGCATATCCTGCTTGCCCAGGGTATCGTCGTAGGAGGCAAGGGTCAGCACACTGCGGGTAAGCGAGTTCATTAAATCTTTGCTGGGGGCTTTCATGATGACATCGCGGGTGAAATTGGTGGGCAAAAAGCGGCAACGGGTCAGCACACTGTCAAAATCGGCAAGCTGTTGGGCGTTGGGCAAATCCCCCAGCAGCAGCAGGTAGGCCCCCTCCTCAAACCCAAAGCGTTTATGGGGGGCAAGGCCCCGAATTAAATCGTACACATTGTAGCCACGGTAAAACAAACGCCCCTCACAGGGGATCGATTTGCCATCCACCTCCTCAAAGGCATCGATGCGAGAGATGTTGGTGATGCCTGCCAGCACCCCCTTGCCATCTTTATCGCGCAGGCCGCGCTTGATGTGGTAGTTGGCAAACAGTGCCGCGTCGATTTGGTTGTTTTGCTCGCATATTTTGACAAGCTGCCTGGTATCTTTGCTGATTTTGCCGTATTCTGCCATCGCTGGGCTCCTTTCTTCCGCGTGTGGTGCGCCGCCCGGGTGGGCGGCGGGTTTGGGGTGGGTACGGGGCGGTTTTTATCCATGCTACCCAAGGCTTGCGCCCCGGGGGTGGTGTTTTGGTGGGGGGCATCAGCCCCAGCGTATTTTTTGTGGGCACCCAGCCCTGGGAGGTGTTTTTTTGGGGGGCAACCGGCCCCGGGGGCGTTTTTGGGGCAACCAGCCGGGGTGTTGGGTCGGGGGGTAATCAGCCCAGGGCGCGGTTTAGGTTGGCGTTCAGCTTTGCCAGCACCCCGCAGGTGCAGGCCCACTCGGCCTCGGTTACACCGGCAAACGCCTGGGCAAACACCTGCTCGCGCACGGCCTTGTAGGCCCCGGCTGCCGCCCGGCCCGCCGCCGTTGGCCGCAGGTGGAGGCAGCGGCGGTCGTCATCGTCCTCATCCAGGGTAATATACCCCCCGGTGCGCAAATTTTCGACCGATTTGGAGATGTGTGCCTTGGAAAAATGGCGGTCGTGCAAAATTTGGCGGGCGGTATCCCCCGCCTGGATGCAGGCAAGGTAGTACAGTATCTCCCACTCTACCCGGCGCAGGCCGTAGGTGGGCAATTTTTCCTCGCAGGCGCGTTCCAGCAGTTTTCGGGTGCGCTGGCCTGCCAATATAAATTCCGATACCTGGGGCATCATGATGGGGGGACCTCCAAACCATAAAGCAAACTATAAAGCAAACCATAAAAACATCAAAACCATAAAAATATGGCCGAACCGGGCTCAAAATCGGCCCGAAAGTGGGCCAAAATCGGGGCCAAAACAGGGCCGAAATGAACGGAAACAAGCCAAAAACGAGCCGAAAATGGCCAAACCCTGTAGCCAAACGGCAGCCAAGGGGCAGCAATTACCCGCCAAAGGGCGGCCAACGCCCGGCAGCCGAGGCCCGCCAAGGGCCATCCAACTGCCTGCCAAAAGTAGGCCAATGGTTCACTTGTGAACTTGTTCCAGGGTATTATCATACCATATCTGTCGGGTTATTTTTTATACAAATTGTTAATTTTTTAGGTTTATGTCGCATTGGACGTTTTCTTTTTTTGGCGGCAACCAAAAAACCGCCCGCGCGGCAGGGGGGTTCCCTGGCGTGCGGGCGGTAAAAATTGGTGGCTTATTTTGCGGCTTTGGCGTTTTTATCAATGGCTTCCCACAGGCCGTTCAGGTAGGTGGCACCCAGGGCACGGTCGTACAGGCCATAGCCGGGGCGGCCTACCTCGTCCCAAATCATCCGGCCATGGTCGGGGCGGATGTAGGTATCGGGGCAGGTATCGTAAATGGCCTTCATGATGGCGTACATATCCAAATCGCCATCGGCCGAAAGGTGGCTGGCCTCACGGAAGTGATGGTAGCCCAAATACTTTACGTTGCGAACGTGCATGGCGCCAATGCGGTCCATCTCACCAAAATGGCGGATGATGGCCGGGATATCGTTGTTGGGGTCGCTGCCAAGGGAGCCGGTGCAAAGGCAAACGGTGTTGCAGGGGCTATCGTGCAGCTTTACAATTTTATCGTAGCCCTCCTGGCTGTGGGCCATGCGGGGCAGGCCAAAAATGGGCCAGGCCGGGTCGTCGGGGTGGCAGGCCATTTTCACGCCTACCTCCTCGCAGGTGGGGATAATGCCATCCAAAAAGTACTTGTAGTTGGCAAGCATATCCTCCACCGTGATGTTTTTGTAGAAGGCCAGGGTCTTTTCCAGCTCGGCCAGGCGCTCCGGCTCCCAGCCGGGCAGGCTGAACCCGTTGGAGGATTTGGCGGTGTTTTGCACAATTTCCAGCGGGGTCATGTTGCCAAGGTCTTTCTCGTCAAAATACAGGCTGTTGGAGCCATCCTCCGGGATAACGCGGGCAAGGTCGGTACGCAGCCAATCCAGCACCGGCATAAAGTTGTAGATGATAACCTTTACGCCCACCTTGGCAAGGTTGCGGATGCTCTCGCAGTAGTTGGCAATATATTGGTCGCGGGTGGGCAAGCCCATCTTGATGTCCTCGTGTACGTTTACGCTCTCAATCACTTCGCATTCAAGGCCCGCCTCGTGCACATGGTCCACATAGGCTTTGCACTCATCGTACTGCCACACCTCACCGGCGGCTTTTTCGTCCAGCACGCCCATCAGGCCGCTCATACCGGGAATTTGGCGAATCTGCTTGAGGGAAATAGGGTCGCGGCCTTCGCCGTACCAGCGGAATGTCATTTTCATAAGAAATCCTCCTGTTTGTTGTTTGGGGGGTATCGGTTCTGTCGCCGCCTGCGGTGGCGGGCGTTTGTTTTTTAAAGTGCCGGGGTGGTGGTTGGGCGCTGCCCCGGGTGTTGCCCCGCCAAGCGGGTTTTGGGGCAGCTGCCGCCGGGTTTATTTAGGCAAGGGCATCGTGCAGGGTTTTGCGCACCGCGCCGGGGCCGGCAAGCTCGGCCACAAAATAGGCTTCAATTTTATCGGCCAGCAGGGTTTTGGTTAAATCGGTGCCAAAGATGGAGGCATTGGCCAAAATCGGCTTGAGCTGGCCGGTGTAGCTTTCGGGCTTGCCCACCACGATGCCTGCCAGCTTGGCCTGCAAATCGTCCTTGAGGGGGTCGCTCGAAACCTCAAAGGCATTGCCGTTATCATCCACCGCCAGCAGGTAGCGCAGCCAACCGGCCAGGGCCAGGGGGATGGATACCAGGGTGTTCAAATCGCGGCCGGCGGCCAGGTAGCTTTTGATGGTTTCGCCAAAGCGGATGCCCACCTTCTGGGAGGTATCGGTGGCAATGCGCTGGGGGGCATCGGGCATAAAGGGGTTGGGCAGGCGCTGCTCCACCACCTCATCAATAAACGCTTTCGGGTCCAAAATGCCGGGGTTCACCACCACGGGCAGCCCCTCCACATAGCCAAGCTGCTTGATGAGGGCAACGATATCCGCGTCCTTCATCTCCTCGCAAATCAGCTCGTAGCCCAGCATACAGCCATAAACGCTCATGGCGGTGTGCAGGGGGTTGAGGCAGGTGGTAACCTTCATCCGCTCGGTTTTGTTGACGGTATCGCGGTCGGTCAGGTAAACACCGGCCTTCTCCAGCGGGGGGCGGCCATTGGGGAACTTATCCTCCACCACCAGGTACTGGGGGCGCTCGGCGTTCACAAAGGCGGCAATAAAGGTGTTTTTGCTGGTTACGATGGGGGCCATATCCGCAATGCCATCCTTGGC
>JAQUSS010000027.1:0-17696 GCA_028710135.1 Gemmiger sp.
GGTATGGCGGATAAAGGCAAAGCTTTGGCGCATATCGGCCCGCACGGTGGCAAGCACCCCCTTTTCGGCGGGTTGCTTGTGGAATGGAATATGGATAAAAAGCTCCATCACCGCAGAAAAGAAAAAGCAAACCACGCTGATGAACAAAATGGGCGTTAGCCCCCAAAAGCCAAAAATCAGCCCGCCCAGCACCGGCCCAAGGATGCCGGCAAGGGAGCTTATGGTGCTGATAACGGCGTTGCCATCCAGCAGCCGCGCGGGTGGCAGCAGCGCTGGGATGGCCGCCTGCACGGCGGGCTGGTAGCTGCCCTGTATGCCGTAAAGCAGCATCAGTACGGCCACCAGCGCAGGCACCAGGGGCACAACCTTAAAGGTGAGGGCGTACCCCAGCATTAACGCGGCGGTAAAAAAATCAAGGCAAACCATAACGTTGCGCTTATTTACACGGTCGGCCACAATGCCGCCAACGGGGGATAACAGCAGCATGGGCAAAAAGGAGAGTGCCGCCACCGCGCCATACAAGGCCGCCGAGCCGGTTTGGTTGAGCAGATACAGGGGCAGCGCGTACCGTAGAATATTGTTGCCGAATAAAGAAATAATTTGCCCGATAACCACCAGGGTGAAATCCCGCTGGAAAAGCGGGGCTGTGCCGGTGGCGGGCGTGGGCGCGTGTGTGGATGTGGGGGTAGGGGTAGGGGGGTTCGATGTGGTTGACATAAAATAACCTCCTGATTTATAATACCGACTGACGGTATGTATTGCTTTTTGAAAAATGCCCCGTTGGCGTGTGCCGGGGGCGTTAGGGGGGCGGGGTACTGGGGTGCCGGGGCGGGTGTTCCGGGCGTTGCAGGGGGCGCGAATAGGGGGGCACCGTGTTGCATAAGGCACACTAGGGGGCACTTGCTATAATGCTATACGAAATTTGCGCAGCGTGGGGCCTTGTGCGCGGCCTTTGCGCAGGGCTTTGCACGGGCCTTTGCGCAGGGCTTTCGTGGGGGCGCGTGGGCTTGGCGCGGCAGTTCTTTGGGCGGGTTTGCCGCGGGAATCTCGTGGAGCTTTCGCGTGGGGGCGCGTGGGCGTTTTAGGGCCTTTGCGGCCCCTTACAGCAGGTGAACCTCCAAGGTGTCCAACACATCCTTGTTTTGCAGGCGGGACATTTTTTCGCCCACAAGCTGGATATGCTCGTCCAGCCCTGCTTCCAGCGTGGGGAAGCCAAGGCTGGCCAAAATTTGGTTGAAAAGCGCAATTTTGCGGCGGATACCCTCCTGGGTGGCGGGGTAGATGAGCGGGTTGAGCCATACGTTGGTTAACAGCATCAAAACATCGGCCATCTCCTGCGGGTAATCGCACTGGATGGAGCCGTCGTCAATACCCTCTTGGATAACGGGCAAAATGTAATGGGGCACCACATCCTCTATGGTGTTGGAAAGGTGGAGGGAAAGTAGCTGCGGGTTTTTTACCAGGTTGGGCATGGAGGCAATCAGCTCCCGCTGGGTGCTATCTTTGAAGGAGGATAGGAACATCTGCCGCAGCTTGGCCGCGCCGGTCAGGGTGGCATCCGCCACAATGGCCTGCATTTCCTCCGCCTTCCCGGCCGAAACACGGTCTACAATCGCCAGCAAAATATCCGCCTTGGATTTAAAGTGGTGGTAGATAGCCCCCTTGCTAAGGCCGCCCAGTTGGTCAATAATATCCTGGATGGAGGTTTGGTCGTACCCGTTTTCCATAAAAAGGCGGGTGGAAACATCCAAAATTTTTTCTACGGTTTCCTCGGGGTATTTGTTGCGGGCCATAGCTACCTCCTGCTTGTGCCGGGTGCCAACCTGCGCCGGTTGGCACCCGCTTGCGCTGTTTACATACTGCCAGTATGTATTTGTTATATCATCTTGCCTCGCCCCTGTCAAGGGGCAAAAATACCCCGCAGGGCGGCCCTGCGGGGTGGGGAAAAAAGGGGGCCAAAAAATAGCGGGCAGCATTAGGGGGCTATTCCATCGCCGTTGCTTTTTGCTTCCACTGTTTATAGAAAGCATAGTACGCATAGAAAATAACGAAAATATCCATGAGGATTACAAGAACGGTAACGATGGAAGTATCTCCTATTTTTATGATTTGGCTGGAAACAAGCCAATCATACAGGCCATGAATCCCAGTTGGTATGAACAATGCCAGCATAAGATTTTTCCGCTTGGAAACGGTATTGTGCTGCCTTGCTGCCTGTTTGGCACGGCCATAATAGATACCGATAATGAGGCCATAGGCCCCGTGCGCAGGCGCGCCAAGAAGCGCGCGCATCAATACAATCGACCAAAATTCGGTGGGGAACTGTTGAATGGAAAGCGCCATATAGGCTATAGATTCTAGTATTCCAAAGGATAAGCCGACAATGGCCGGATACATCATCCCTTGTAAAGGGGTTACAAAATAGTTCCCTTTCCAGGTTAGGATTGCGGTTACGGCAAGTTTGCACAATTCTTCAATAAACGCCAAACGAATGACCGTCATCAGAATTTCGCTCAGTAAAGCATGGCTCCCGATAAAAGGAATTTCATTGGCATAGCCGACGACAGTTTGCAATGCCACGATGGGAACCATTGCTAAAAAACCGAAAATGACTAATAAGGACAATGGCCTTACAGGCGTTTTTTCCTTTCGAGATTGCCGGATAAGCAAAACAAGCAAAATAAACCCTGGCAAATTGCTAAGAATACAGGCTAAAAATAGTTTCATAATGTAATCCCCTTGCTTCACATTTGTTTTTTTGGTATATTTGTAAGATATACGACAATCGTCTATTATGCAATGGGCGATAATTCAATAGATGCGTATAATAGACTCTTTTACAAAATTGTTTATTGGTGAAGGGGATTGGGATGAATACGAAAACAGACCTTCGCGTGATTAAAACCAGGCGCGCTATAAAATCCGCATTTCTTCAGCTGATTCAAAAAAAGAATCTTGATAAAATCACCGTAACAGAATTAGCAAAGGCGGCAGAAATCAATAAGGGCACATTTTATCTCCATTATTCAGATGTTTATGCATTATATGCTGAACTACTGCAAGAGCAGGTTGGGAGGATTGCCGCCCATTCAAATAATTACGAACAAATGTTAGATAACCCAGAAGCGTTTGTACGTGCATTTTTTACCCCTACATCGGATGCGCTGCCGGATGCAGGGGCGGTACTATTTAGCCCACAAAATATCCGCTTTTGTGAGAATGTGTTTTCCATGATTGTGGATGCAATCATGGAAAACATTTTTAACGTAGGCGCAATTGAAAGAACGGCGTTGAATCGTATGAAGCTTCAATTTCTGATTGGCGGTATGTTTCTGCAATTTTCAAGGTGCGCCGAAAAAATGAATCAGGAACCCGTTCAGATGGAAGAGGAAATGGTACAATATTTAGCTGGCCAAATTCGCTACTCGTTTTCTTCTTAAATGGGTTCTTCACCCTTTCGCTTGGTACAAAAAGAATCAAAAGAAAGCGGGGAAAATGGCGTAGCCGCTGCTCCACCGCGCGCTTATCCGGGCAACCCCAGCGCCATTTTTCGCCCTGCCGGGGGCAAATTACGGCTGCGCCGGTTGGCACCCGCTTGCGCTGTTTACATACTGACGGTATGTATCTGCTGTACCATCTTGCTTCGCCCCTGTCAAGGGGCAAAAATACCCCGCAGGGCGGCCCTGCGGGGTGGGGAAAAGTGGAAGCTCAAAAAAATGCCGGGCAGCATTAGGGGGCTATAGCGGCAGGCGCAAGCGGCGCTCCGGCTGCCAGCCGCAGGCATCGGCGCAGCACTGTAGCAGGGTTTGCCCCTCGGCGTGCAAATCGTCCAGCAGCACATCCCGGGCAATGGCACCCTCCTGCATCACCAGCGCACGGTCCAAAAAATACTCAACCTCATCGAGGTAATGGGTCGAAAGCAAAATCGTTTCGCCGCCGTGCAAAGTGCCGCTCATCAGCTTAATAAAATCCCGCCGGGTAAAAACGTCCTTGCCCAAAAAGGGTTCATCCATCAGATAATAGCGGCAGCGCTTGGCAAAGCCCGCCGCCAGCTCTACCCGCGCCTTTTGCCCGGTAGAAAGGCTGTGGATCGCATCACGGTATTGCAGGTGGAAAAAATCCAAAAACTGCACGTAGCGGGCGGGGCTAAAAGCAGGGTGCAAATCGGCCAGGTACTGGCCGTATTCGCCCACCGTCAAGCAGGGGAAGTAACTGCCCTCACCCGTCATGTAGCTAATTTCCCGGTAGGTGCTGGCGGCGGGCAGCCCGTCAAACAGGGCACTGCCGGTAACCCCCGGCAGCAGGCCCGCCAAGCTGCGCAGCAGGGTGGTTTTGCCCGCCCCATTCTCCCCCAAAATCCCCACAACCTGCCCATCCGGCACCGTAAAGCTTGCCCCTACCAACCCCACGGCCTTGCCGTGGCGGTGGTACACTTTTTTCAAATCGGTTACTTGCAACATACCATGCCCCTCCTTAGGCAAACAGAGCGCTGGTTTCGCCCAGCCCCTCCATGTAAAGGTAGCGCTGTGCCTGGTAGCCGTTTTCGTGGATGTAGCGGCCAAGGCCATGATAGAGGAAAAGCTGGCTATCGTGCAGGGCCCAGTCCTGCGCTTGGCCACAATCCAGCCGGGCGGTGTAGGTGGCGGGCCCGGCTGTGCCGCCGCCATGCAGCGGGTAAACCGACAACCAAAACCCTTCGTTGAAGGTGAGGGTATGGGGGCCATCCCGCCCATCCGTGACGGTGTAGCTGCGGAAAACGGGGCGGATGGAAAGCAGGGTATCGTTTTGCGGGCCCAACACAGCACTGACGCCGTGGGTGGTTTCGGTTCCCACAGGGAGATCGGCGGATAGGCTATGGATGCCCTTGGCCACAATTTTGCCGTTTGCAATACGCAGGGCGGCCAGGTAGCGGTTGCCCGCACCATCGCTGTAGCCGAAGGCGGCCTGCGTGGCATCCAGTTGGGTAAAGGAATCGGCGCTGCCACCGTCGGTGGAAAGCAGAAGCTGGTCGGTTCTTTGGCCCGCATAGGATACAATATCCACAACCAACCGGCTGTTGTGCTCGTAGAGCAGCCACAGGCTGCCGGCCGCGTGGCCAACCAAATAAATTGCAGCATCGCTGGGCAGGGGGTAAACCGGCTCCACCCGGCCATAAGGGGTGGCGCTGGCCAGCACGGTGGTATCCACCAGCGGGGCGTTGGGGGGCAGGGCCTTCTGCTCGGCCAGGGTTAGGGTTTCGGTAGCACGGTAGATGCCCGGCGGGCAAAGCGTGGTGGCAGCATCCCCTCGGGCGGAAGTATAGTGCTCTAAACGGAAATACCAATTGCCGTTCAGCTTGAACGCATTGGGGCTAAAATAGTAACCGCTGAGGTAGAACGGGCTGTTCATATCACCGGTTTGCGCGGTGCTGGTGGGCCCATAATCCGCCGTGTGCAAAAGGGTTCCATCCTCCAGTTGCTCGTAGCTGCACTGGATACCCACCGGGGTGGCAAGCTCGGCAACCTGTAGGGGGAAGGCAACCGTGGTATCATCGGGAAAGGTAAGGGTCGCCATGGCAACCAGGGTATCGGTCAGGCTTCGGTAGGTGGCGCTTTCGGCTATTTGCCTGGCCCAAAAGGGGCCGGTGGCAACGGTGCCGCCACCGCAGCAGAAGGCGGCGGCGTTTGCAGCGGGGTAAGCGTCTAGGGGCAGGGCCCAGTCAAGGCGGAGGTCGCTGTGCCCGGAGCTGCTGTCGCTGCCGCCGGTGCCCCCTGCGCGAGCATCGAAATTTAGGGTGGTGGCGGTGGTAAGCACCCCATCTGCCAGCGTAAAATGCCCGGTCTGGCCATAATCGCGGTACCCGCCCGAGAGGGTGAAGCCTACTAGGGCCGAACGGCTGCCTGTTTCCTCCACAAGGCAAAAATGGTTGCCGGGCGCGGCGTGTAAAAGGGCAGTGGCAGCCACCAACACGGCCAGTGCCCCGGCGCCAAGGCCCAGTAGGGTGGCTTGGGGCTTGTGGCGGGGCGTGCTTTGGGGGCTTTCAACAGGTTGTAACAGCATGGGGCGTTCTCCTTTCGTTATGGTGGCGGCTACAGTGCGCGCGCGGTGCGCAGGCTATGCAAAGTGGCACACCAGGCCGCCAACATCAGCGCCAGCAGCAGGGCAACCAGTACGCCTACCTCCGGCATCGGGGCACCCCGCGTTGCCAGCAGGGCGGCACAGCAGCCGGCCCCCACAATTGCCAGGCACAGCCCGGCCACACGCCGCCAGCCCTTTAGCAGCAGGGCGGCGGGTGCCAAAACGGCGGGTGCGGCAATGCAAAGCAGCATGGCCAAAAGCCCCTGGCCGTTGCTGGGTAGCAGAACCCGCAGCAACAGGTTGCGGGCAAATTGGCGCACAAACAGCCCCTGCCCCGCAGGCAAGCCCACAATCAACCCCCGGCCCACAAACCCTTGCAGCGCGGTGATGGGGAAGTAAAGCCCCGCTGCCAACACAACCTGCCAGGCAACCAGCAGCACCAGGGCCAGCGCGGTGGCGCATACCTGCCCCAGCAATAGCAAACTGCGGGGGGCGGGTAGGGTAAGCAGGGTGTAGCCTGCCCGGGTTTTCCCGCATAGCTGTAGGGTGGGGCGCAGGCTGACGGCAATAACCGCCAAATAGGCGGCAGAAAAGCTGACCCACAGTTTGCCTGCATTGCATAGCGCCGCAAACCCCAGCCCGGCGCTTACCCGGGGCAGCGCCAGCACCGTTAGGGTGGCGGTCTGCACCACGCCCATCAGGGCGGCCACCATAAAAAATTGCCGGCGGAACATCCACCAGTTCCACCCCGTAAGGGAAAGCAAGGTTTTTGCTGTTTTCATGTAAAACGCCTCCTTGTAAACGAAAAACAACGGTAAATGCGGGGTGTAGGGGCTTTGCGTACTATACATATAGTACACACAGAGGCAAAAGAAAGCGGGAAACTAGTTTAGTCATCGCCCCACAGCTCGCTAATAAGGGCAATTACCCGCTTGTAGGAGAGATGGTTGCCCTTGGCTTCCCGCACAAACTGCTCTACCAAGCCCTGGGTAAGCTCCTCCTCAATGGCAGCACGCAAAGCGGGGGTAAGGCGCACGGTGCTGGCGCTGTTGCCGTGGGTTTCCACCAGGCCCTCCTCCTCCATCAGGCGGTAGGCTTTTTGGGCGGTGTTGGGGTTGATGCCCGTTTGGGCGGCAAGCTCGCGGCGGCTGGGCAGTGGGTCCCCGTGGGCGGCGGTGCCCAAAAGAATCTGCCGCTTTAAATGCTCACTCAGTTGCAGGTAAACCGGGGCGCGGTCGTGAAAAACAAGCCCTTGAAAGCTAACCATCGGGGCACCTCCTTCCACTGTGGGTTGTATGTATTATAGCAGTAGTACACTTAAAATGCAAGCAAAAAAGCTAGGCCGGGCAAACCCTGCGCCACTTTCGCGCCCTGCCGGGGCAAATTACGGCTGCGCCGGGCGCTCCCACTGGGCGGCATCGGCGTCGGTGCGCAGGGGCAGCTGGGCAAAAATGCGGGCCGTCAGGGCCTCGTACTCCCACGGCTCGCGCAGGTGGTGCATCGCCTTCTCGGCCTGCTCGTGGTGGTCAAACAGGGCAATGGTATAGTTCCAAAAGCCCTTCATCCGGCGCACGGCATTTTTTTTGCTGCCAAATTCGCGGGCGTAGGCCTGGTACAGCTCGTCCATATAGGCGTGCAGGGTATCGGCCCCGGCGGTGGGCAGGCCGCGCAGCGGGCAAAGCAGCCCGGGGTTGGCAATCAATCCCCGCCCCAGCATGATGCCGCTAAGGCCGGGGTGGGCATCGGCAAAGCTGGCGCAGGCCGTGGCGGTGGCCAGGCTGCCATTGTAGCAGATGGGCAGCGGAGATTCTGCCAGGGCGCGTTCAAAGGGGGCAAGGGCAACCGGGCCTTTGTAGTTCACCTTTTGCACGCGGGGGTGTATGGTCAGCTCCGCAATGGGGTAGCGGTTAAAAACCGCAAGCAGGGGGTAAAATTCCGCCGGGTCGGCAATGCCCAGCCGGGTTTTTACGGATACCGCCAACGGCAGTGGGCCGGCAAAAACGCGGGCAAAAAAATCGTCCAGCAGGGCAGGGTCGCGCAAAAAGCCCGCGCCCTTGCCCTTGGCAACCACCGTGCCGGAAGGGCAACCTAAATTTAAATTGACTTCCCGGTAGCCCATGGCCGCCAAATCTGCCGCAAAGCGGCGAAAAACCGCCGCATCCTTGCACAGCACCTGGGGGATAACGGGCACCCCCACGTTATTTTCGGGCAAAAGGTCGCGCAATTTGCGGGGGTTTAGCTGGTTTTCCTTGGTGGGGGAAACAAAGGGCGCATAGTAACGGTCAACACTGCCGGGGTAAAATTGGTGGTGGGCGCGGCGGCAGATGGCATCGGTCAAACCCTCCATCGGGGCAAAATAATAGCGCATGGGCGGCTCCTTGCATATGGCTTGGCGTGTGGCGGGGCGTACGGCTTCTTGTGTACTGCCGCCTATTATAACCGCCCTGCCACCGGGATGCAATAGTGATGCCTTGACGGGCGGCGGCAAGTTTCGTATAATAACAAAAAGCACCGATGCAACCGTGCATCCAGAAAGGATACCACCCCATGGACGACAGCGACCCTGCCGAGGCGGAACCTACCCACACCACCCGCCATACCACCAACCACCATAAAACCCGCCGCACCATCATAAAGATAGAATAGGGGCACAGCCTGGGCTTGCAAAAGCGCGCCGCAGGCTGTGCCCCTTTGCCCGTTTTTTGGCTTGCGGGCGTTCCGTTTTGATAAAATTGGATATAAAAATTGGCTATCATTTTGGGCTTACCCCCAACCATATTAGGAGGCTACCGTGGAGGATTCAACTGTTTTTTTGCTGCTGCTACAGGCGGCGCTGATCGCCCTAAACGCTGTGTTTGCCAGCGCCGAGATTGCCGTTATCAGCATGAACGATGCCAAGCTGGCTAAGCTGGCCGCCGAGGGGGATAAACGGGCGCTGCGCCTTGCCCGCCTTACCAGCCAGCCCGCCCGTTTTTTGGCAACCATCCAGGTGGCCATCACCCTATCGGGCTTTTTGGGCAGCGCCTTTGCGGCCGACCATTTCTCGGATAGTGTGGTGGGGTGGTTGGTGGGGCTGGGCGTTGCCCTGCCGGTAAAAACGCTGGATACCCTGGCCGTGCTGGCCATCACCCTGGTTTTATCGTACCTTACCCTGGTGTTTGGCGAGCTTGTGCCTAAGCGGGTTGCCATGGGCAACGCCGAAGGGCTGGCGCTGGGGATGTCGGGGCTAATCTATGGCATCTCGCGGCTGTTTGCGCCCCTTGTCAGCCTGCTAACGGCCTCCACCAACGGGGTGCTGCGGCTGCTGGGCATTGACCCCAACGCCGAGGAAGAGCATTACAGCGAGGAAGATATCCGCATGATGGTGGATGTGGGCAGCGAGAAGGGCGCCATTGACCCCGCCGAGAAAACGTTTATCCAAAATGTTTTTGAGTTTGATGACCTGAACGCCGGGGAGATTGCCACCCACCGCACCGAGGTTACCCTGCTGTGGCTGGCGGAGGATATGGCAGCCTGGGCAGGTACCATCCACCAGAACCGCCACACCCACTACCCGGTTTGCGGGGCGGGGGTGGACGACGTGGTGGGGATACTGGATACCCAAGATTATTTCCGCCTGGCGGATAAAAGCCGGGAAAGTGTTTTGGAAAATGCGGTGCACCCGGCCTACTTTGTGCCCGAAAGTGTGAAGGCGGATGTACTGTTCCAAAATATGAAGCAGACCCGCAACAATTTTGCGGTGGTGCTGGATGAATACGGCGGTATGCGGGGCATTTTAACCATCCGCGATTTGGTAGAGCGGCTGGTAGGCTCGCTGGATGCCGAGCCACTGCCCCGCCCGGGCAGGCAGGGGCGGGCAGGGCGCGTCAATACGCCTTCCGGCGGTAAATCTGGGTACTGATGGCCCAGCTTATGGCAAAAACAAGCAGGGCGGCCCCGGTTACCCCCGCCAGCAAAAGCATCCCCTGGGCATCGCTCATTGCGCCGAGCGCGGCAAGGCTCTGCGTGGGAACCAAGCCGGATTTGAACAGAACAAACACCCCGCCAAACAGCGCCGCCATAACCAGCATCACCGTGCTGCGGGCCTTGCTGGAGCCGATTTTGTAGGAGAGCGGGAAGGAGATGGCGTAGTACACCAGCACAACCGAGAAGCTGGCAAGGCAGCCCGCCAAATTGCTGGGGAACTGCGCGGCCACCGGGCGCTGCTTGGCAATATCAATAAGCACCCCCATCAGCAGGGCCACCGCGCAGCCGCCCGCCATAAAGCTTAGGCCCAAAATATATTTGCACCCCACAAGCTGCCAGGTTTTTACCGGCAGGGTGCGGGCGTACACATCCCAGTGGCTGGCTTCGTCAAAGGCAAGGCAGGTTAGGGGGTAAAGGCCCATCAAAAAAATCATGGCGTAGAGCAAAAAATAGGTATCGGAAACAAAGGCAACGCCCAAATACACCCCCAGCACCAGCAGGGCATTGAGCTTATAGCTGTTGATGATGGTGATAAAATCTTTATACAAAAGCCCGCTCATTTTGCGTCCCTCCCGTAATAAAAGCGCATGATATCGTCAATGCTTGCACGGTCGCACACGGCGCCGGGCAGCAGGGCGCGCACTTCCTCGCGCCCTTTTACAAGGGTTTCGCAGCCAAAGCTGCCCCGGCGGGTATAAACCGCCAGCCCCTGCGGCAGGCGGGCCAAATCCTCGGCTGCGCAGCGCAGCAGCCCATACTCGCCCAGCAAAACGTCCTTATCCGCCTGAAAAAGCAGCTGCCCGCCGTGCAGGTACGCGATGGAATCGGCCACCTGCTCCAGGTCGGAGGTGATATGGCTGCTCATCAAAATGCTGTGGGTTTCCTCCTGGATAAAATCCAAAAACAGCTCCAGCATCTCGCCGCGCACCACAGGGTCCAGCCCGCTGGTGGCTTCGTCCAGCACCAGCAGCCGGGGGTGGTGGGCCAGGGCGGTGGCAAGGCTCAATTTCATCCGCATCCCACGGCTGTAGGCTTTTACCGGCTGGTTGGGCTTTAGGGCAAACCGGCCAAGGTATTGCTCATACAAATCGCCGTCCCAGCGGGCGGCAAAAATGCCGGCCATGCTTCGGCCAATTTGGGCGGCGGTCAGCCCCTCGTAAAAATAGGCATCCTCAAACACGGTGCCAAGCTCGGCCCGGGTGGCAGGGTCGGCAGGGTTGCCGCCCAACAGGGTAATGGTGCCGCCATCCGGTTGGTTTACCCCGGTAAGCAGCTTAAGCGCTGTGGTTTTGCCCGCGCCGTTTTCCCCCACCAGGCCCACAATGCTGCCCTGGGGCACCTGTAGGTTCAAGGGGCCCAGGGTAAAATCGGGGTAGTGCTTTTCGGCCCCGCAAAGCGCGGCGGCCAGTAGTTCGTTTGCCATGGCTTAACCCTCCCATAAAAGGCGCAGTGTTTCGGTTAGCTCCGCCAGGGTAATATCGCCCTGGCGGGCAGCCGACACCGCATTTTGCAGATGTTCTTCCACTTTTTTCAAATTTTCTTCGCGGTGCAGCGCCGGGTTTTGGGGGGCCACAAAGCAGCCCCGCCCCGGCACGGTGGTGATAAACCCTTCGTTCTCCAGTTCCTCGTAGGCGCGCTTGGTGGTAATTACGCTGATGCGCAGCTCCCGCGCCAAAAGCCGGATGCTGGGCAGGGCATCCCCCGCGCACAGCCCCCCCGAAAGGATTTTATCTTTGATTTGCCGGGTAATTTGCGCATAAATTGGCTCCTGCCCGACGTTGGAGATATAAAGCTCCATGGGTATGGCCTCCCTTGTTGCAACTGTTCATATATGATATACACAGTATACACGGGTATATACGGCCTGTCAATAGGGCAGCCAAAAAAAATTGCAGCCCTGCGCATACCAATACTATGGCGCGGGGCTGCAATTTGGTGGGGATGGTTATTCTTCGGCGGGTGGGCTTACCGGCACACCCCGGTGCTCCACCGAGGTGGAAAATACAATCTGTGTGCGGGTGCGGCCAAACTGTTGCAGGTGGTTGATGAACAAATCCAGCTCCTGGGTGGTGGCAAACAGCACCTCTACCAGCATACTGTAATCCCCGGTAACGCAGTTGCACTCCACCACGTTGGGGCAGGTTTCCACATAGGGGTAAAATTCCGGCTTGCGCTGGGGGTCCATATCCAAATTGATAAAGGCTTTTACGCGGTAGCCAACCTCGGGCGCGTTAATTTGGGCCTGGTAGCCCGTTAAAATGCCCGCAGCCTCCAACCGGTCAATCCGGGCCGATACGGCGGGGGAGGATAAAAACACACGGTCAGCAATCTCTTTAAGCGGTGCGCGCGCGTTGGACTGTAAAATATCGATAATCTTGCGGTCAATATGATCCACGAAAAATCCCCCCTGCATAAGGCAAGCGCCGATGAACGCCCGGTGCCACCTTGCTGCGCAAGGGCATCCGCTACAAGTTTATCAGGCGCTTCCTTCGTTCTGTAACGTAGTATAGCACGTTTTTGGGGTGGCGTAAACCACCTTGCTACGCCCTGGCGGCTGGCGCTAAATCACCTTATGCTCCATCCATTTATCGGTGTGGAACCGCCAGATAAACCAAAGGCTGCGGCAGGCCCAATCCACATACATCCCAAGCCAGATGGCGTTTAGCCCCAGGCCAAATTGCAGCACAAACACATAGCAAAGCAGCACCCGGAACAACCACATACTCACAATGCTAACCGTCATGGTAAAGCGGGCATCGCCCCCGGTGCGCAGCGCGTTGGGCAGGGTAAAGCTGAAAGGCCAGCATACGGCGCTAAACAGGTTGAACCCGCGCACCACCGTGATGCAAAGGCTGGCTGCCTGGGGCGAAAGGCTGAACAGCCCCACCAGCCAGGGGATGGTAAAATACACGGCCAGGTTGGCCGCCCAAATGCCCAGGAACGAAAGCCCCAGCAATTTTTTGCTGTAGCTGCGCGCCTGGCCACGCTCGCCCGCGCCCAGGCACCGCCCCACCACCGGTATCATGGCAAGGCTCATGGCGTTGCCGGGGATGTTTGCCATGCCGCAAATGGCATTGGCAACGGCGTTGGCCGCAATGGCCGCGGTGCCCAGTGTGGAGGTTAGGTGGCTGATCACCAGCTTGCCGATTTGGAACATTCCGTTTTCCAGCCCGGCGGGGATGCCAATGCCCAAAATGCTGCGAATCATCTTTTTATCCGGCTTCATGGCCGCCAAGGAGGGGATGCGCAGCGGGTTTATCAGCTGTTGCTGCTGCCAGGTTACCCAAATGGCCGCAAAAACGCGCCCCGCCAAGGTGGCCAGGGCCGCGCCCATCACCCCGAGGTGGAACACATAAATCAGCAGGGCGTTGCCCACAATGTTGATAATATTCATCACAAGGCTTGCCAGCATACTGATGCGGCTGTTGCCCTGCGCCCGGAACAGGGCCGCCCCGGCGTTGTAGATGCCCATAAACGGGTAGGAGATGGCGCTGATGAGAAAATAAACCTCGGCATAGGCCATGACATCGGCATCAATGCTGCCAAAAACGCCCCGCAAAATCGGCACGCAAAAAAGTAAGGTCGCCACGGCAGCCACCAGGGTGGAGCCTGCCAGCACGGTGTAGAGCTGGGCGGCACTGCGCTGGGCATTCTCGCCATCCTTGCGGCCAAGGTACTGGCTGCTTACAACCGCACCCCCGGTGGCCAGGGCCGATAGCACCTGGATAATCAGCACGTTGATGCTATCCACCAGGCTAACGCTGGATACCGCGGCTTCCCCCACGCCCGATACCATAATGGTATCGGCCATGCCCATGCTCACGCTCAAAAACTGCTCGGCCAGCAGGGGCAAAATCAACGCAACCAGTGCCTGACGACTAAATAGCGGCGGGGTTACCGCCGCTGTTGTACTTGCTTTTGTTGTTTCCCTCAAAATGATCCAATACTTCCTTTACATGATTTTTACATAACCAGTCACGGTGTAGTATAGCACAAATCTTTGTAAGGGAAAAGGCAAAAATTGCGGTTGTGCGCCGGGGGCGGGGTGTGGCCACCTTATTCCGGCAGCAAAACCCCCTCCCGCCGCAGCAGCCAGCGCTTGGTGGGTAGCCCCTCACCATAGCCGCCAAGCCCGCCGCCCGCCGCAATAACGCGGTGGCAGGGGATGATAAGCAGGATGGGGTTGGCGTGGTTGGCCATCCCCACGGCGCGGCAACCCTTGGGTGTGCCGATGGCGGCGGCAACCGCGGCATAGCTGCGGGTTTGCCCATAGGGGATCTCAAAAAGGGCCTGCCATACCCGGCACTGGAAGGCCGTGCCATGCAGGGAGAGGGGGATGGTAAAGGTGCGGCGCTGCCCGGCAAAGTATTCATCCAGTTGGGTGGCGGCCCGGTGCAGCAGGGCCTCTGCCGGGCTGCCGGGGGCCGCTACCGGCCCGGGTATCGCCGTGCGGGAAAGCCCGCACAGCCCCACGGCATCGGCTGCCAAATACAGCGGCCCGATGGGGGAGGGGTGGCAGGTTACCCCGCAAAGCAGGGCAGGGCGCTGGGTGGAAAGGGTAAGCTGCGGCATGGTGGCTCCTTTTTAAAATACAGCAATTTAAGCAATAAGCGCCGGCCATAGGCACCAGTTGGTTTCCCTCGGCTTCCCCCGGCGTTGCCCGGGGCAAAGCGCAAGCGGGGCGGGGCCGGTTTATCTGCCCGGCGGCCCGGCCCCAGCACAAAAGGGGGCGCGTTTGCTTTTGGGGGTTAGTTTAAGGTTTTGCCAAAAAACGAAAGCTCGGGCCGGATAACGGCCATCAAAGCGTCAAATTGGTCGGGCGTCAGGCTTTGGGCACCATCGCTTTTGGCGCGGGCAGGGTCGTTATGCACCTCAATCATCAGCCCATCGGCCCCCACGGCCACGGCGGCCTGGGCCAGGCTGGGTACCATAAAGGCGATGCCGGCGGCATGGCTGGGGTCAATCACCACCGGCAGGTGGGTCATTTTTTTCAGCATCGGCACCGCCGAAAGATCCAGCGTGTTGCGCATACTGGTTTCAAAGGTGCGGATGCCCCGCTCACACAAAACCACGTTGGGGTTGCCCTCGGCCATAATGTACTCGGCGCTCATCACCAGTTCCTCCAGTGTGGAGGATAGCCCGCGCTTCAGCAGCACCGGCACGTTTGTGCGGCCCACGGCCTTCAGCAGCTCAAAGTTTTGCATATTCCGCGCGCCAATTTGAATCATATCCACCTGCTCATCCAAAAACAGGGGGATGTGCTCGTTGTTCATCAGCTCGGTAACCAAAGGCTGCCCCGTCACGGCGCGGGCCTTGGCCATCAGCTCCAACCCTTCGGCCCGCAACCCCTGGAAGGAGTAGGGGCTGGTGCGGGGCTTGAACGCCCCCCCGCGCAGGATGCTGGCCCCGGCAGCCTTCACCCGCTGGGCAACCTCCACAATCTGGCTCTCGCACTCCACGCTACAGGGGCCGGCCATCACCGCAAAGTTGCCACCGCCAATTTTTATGCCGCCAACCGAAACCACCGTATCGTCCGGGTGGAATTTGCGGTTGGCTTTTTTGTAAGGCTCCGATACCCGGCGGCAGGTATCCACCACCGGGTTTGCCAACAACCAGCTTTGGCTTAGGGCCTTGGTATCGCCAATCAAGCCCAAAATATGGGTGTCGCTGCCGGTGGAATCGTTAATTTCAAAGCCCATACCCTCAAGTTCCTGGCAAAAAGCCTTCACCTGGGCGGCGGGGGCGTGCTGTTTTAATACGACAATCATGGTTTATCTCCTATTTACAATTGAATTCTATACGTGGATCATACAGTGTATACACTTTAACACTGTAAACTGGTAAAGTCAACCCCCCGGCTGTTGCGGCTTTGACAAGGCGGGGCATAACCCCTATAATAAAGGGAAACAGGGGGGATTACAATGGGTAAAGAAGCAAAAACCAACGCCATGCGCCTGCTGGAGCGGGCCAAAATACCCTACCAGCCGCACGAGTACCCGCACGAGGCGGGCGAGGCGGTGGATGGTGCAACCGTGGCACGGCTGACAGGGCAGGACCCGGCGCGGGTATACAAAACGCTTGTCACCCAAGGGGCCGACCGAAACTATTATGTGTTTGTAGTGCCGGTGCTGGCCGAGCTCGATTTAAAAAAGGCCGCAAAGGCCGTGGGTGCCAAAAGCATTGCCATGATTCATGTGGCCGATATCAACAAAATTACCGGGTATATCCGGGGCGGTTGCAGCCCGGTGGGGATGAAAAAGCAGTTTACCACCGTTTTTGATGCAAGCTGCCTGGCGCAGGCAAACATTTTGGTATCGGGTGGGCGCATTGGCACCCAAATTGAGGTTGCCCCGGCGGGGCTGCTGGCCGCCACAGGCGGCACCACGGCAGATATTGCCATCACCACAAACGGCGCGGCAACGCCCGCCCCAGGCGGCCCCGGCGAAGGGCACGGCAACCACCGGGCGGTGCAGCCATGATGCGGTTGGATAAATACCTGGCAACGGCGCTGGGCATCCCCCGCAGCGAAAGCCGCAAAAAAATTGCGGGTGGCCGGGTGGCGCTGGGCGGGGTGGTTTGCAAAAAGGCCGATACCCAAATTGACGAGAACGACCCCACCCTGGCCGCCGCCCTGGCGGTGGAGGGCAGGGCGTTGGCCACAACATACCAGCGGTATGTTTACCTGATGCTGAACAAACCCCAAGGGGTGGTTTCGGCCAGCCGGGATGCGCGGGATACCACCGTGGCGGATTTGGTGCGGGATGCCTACCCACGGCGGAACTTATTCCCGGCGGGGCGGCTCGATAAAACCAGCACCGGCTTTATTTTGCTGACGGACGATGGCGGCTTTGCCCACGATATTTTGGCACCCGGCCGCCATGTGGAAAAACAGTATATCGTCACTCTGGATACCCCCCTAACGCCCGAGATGATGGCCGGGTTTGCGGCAGGGGTAACCCTGGCGGATGGCCAGGCCATGGCCCCCGCTGTGGCTGAATTTGCCGATGCCCCCGGCCCCGGGCAGGACCCCTGCAAAGCGCGGGTAACGCTGCGCCAGGGGGTGTACCATCAAATCAAGCGGATGTTTGGCGTGTATGGCGCGGGGGTAAATGCCCTCCACCGTGAAAAAATAGGCCCGGTGGCCATGGACGCCGCCCTTGCCCCCGGCGCGTGGCGCGAGCTGACGGCGGCGGAGCTTGCCGCTTTGCGCCAACCCCACGGCGGGGCGCAGGGATAAAAAGCGACAAAAAACAGGAAATGCAAATTTTGGTGTTGACAACCCCCCGCAAGTATGGTACCATTACATACGCCCTCAAGGGATATGCGCCCGTAGCTCAGGTGGATAGAGCAACTGCCTTCTAAGCAGTGGGCCAGGGGTTCAAGTCCCTTCGGGCGCGCCATATGGTGCCCATAGCGTAGTTGGCCTAACGCGCCAGATTGTGGATCTGGAGATCGTGGGTTCGAAACCCACTGGGCACCCCACAAATAAAATCCCCTGGAACTTTGGTTCCAGGGGATTTTTTTGGCATTTGCATTTACAAAGGATACTATCCACCACGCAAAATAGCCTACCACACAAAATAGCAATCAAAAGCTGCAAACTTAATCGGCCCGCAGGGTTTCTACGGTGGAAAGCCCACGCAGGCGGCGCAGCGGGCCGGCAACGGCTAGGG
>JAQUSS010000027.1:17706-24705 GCA_028710135.1 Gemmiger sp.
TAGGGCGGTGGACACGACAATCACTGCAAAAATGACCGCCAGCGCGGCGAACGGCACCGCCCAAGGGGTGCCCCAGCGGGCAGTGACCAGCCAGCCAAACAGCGCGCGGTGCAGCGGCAGGCCGGCCACGCAGCCCAACACCATCCCGCTGCCCGCATAGACCGCCGCCTCGGCCGCAATCATCCGGCCCAGCTGCGCGTCCCCCATGCCGATGGCACGCATCGCGCCATACTGGTGCATCCGCGCCGCAACGCTCATCGCGAGGCTGTTGATGATGTGGAGCGCCGAAATCAGCGCAATCACGACCAAAAACCCGTACAAAAACAGCGCCATCGAATAATACGCGCCCCGCACATCCCGGTTGGAGAGCCGCTTGTCGGAGATCGTGACCCCCTCACCCGCCGCAGCGCGGATGGCCGCCACATCGGCATCGGTGGCATCCGACTTGAGCTGGATGTCGAGAATCGTGTACCCCGCCTGGCCGGTCAGCTGCCGGAACAACGCCTCCGAACAGATCAGCGTTTCGGTGTTTTCGTCCCGGTCGAACGGCGAATCCGAGAGGGTGCCGCAGACCGTGACCGCTTGCTCCCCGGCGCCGAAATCCGCGCGGAGCAGATCCCCCACCGCCGCGCCGCTGTCTGCCGCGTAGACGAGCAGCACCCCGCCGCCCGCCTCGGCCTCGGCGATACTGCCCGCGAGCAGGTAATTTTTCGCCCAGCCGAATTGGTTTTCTTCATAGGAAATCAGGTTGACAGTCAAGGTCTTTTCGCCGCCGGCCACCGCCGCGGGGACGCCATACGCAAAGCTGCGCCCGTAGGCCCGCTTGACGGCGGCCATCTGCGCTACCTCGCCCGCCAACGTGCCCGGCAGGGAACAGGTGTTGTCCGCGCTGATGACCGAAACATCCGGCGTGTAGGGCTTTAGCGGCTTAAGCGCGTGGTTGAGGAAGGGAATCGCCGTGCCAAACGCCAAAAACAACACGATGCTGAGGGTGAACGACCCCACCATGAGCAGGTAATTCCGTTTGCTGGCGAAGGCGTGGTGGACGCCCAGCGCCGTTTCAACCCGCATCAGCCGGGTGTTGGCGGCGCGGCGCACCGGGGCTGCGGTATCGGCGTTGCCCGAAACAGCCACCAAGGGCGAAACGCGGGCCGCCTTTTTGGCCGGGGCCTGCGCCGCCACCAGCACGGTGAAAAAGCCCACCACCGCGCCCAAAACAATGCTGATGCCGCTGACGGCCAAGACCGGCATCCCCGCAAAATAGGAGGGGCTGGCCGCTTTAAGCACCGCGCAGAGCACCCACACCAGCACCACGCCCAACCCCGCCCCGGCGGGCACGGCGGTCAGGCACCAGTAGAGCGCCTCGGCCCGGACGAAACGCCGAATCTGCACCGGGGTGGCCCCGAGGCAGCGCAGCGTGCCGAAAAAGGTGATCTGCTGCGCAATGTTGCTGTTGAGGCTGCCCGAGATCATCAGCACGCCCGCCGTGATGACCAGCACCGCCAGCACCCCGGCGGTCAGGTAGAGGTTGACCATGTAGGAATCCCGGCTTTGCCCCATCAGCCCCAGCAGCTTGACGTTGCGGGTAATCTGGTCGTCCGGCAGGCCGAACGATGCGGCCACCTCGGAAATCGTCCGCTCAAGGTGGCGGGTGGTGGCGAACTGGACGAAGCAGACGGTGTCCGCTCCGTCGGTGCCGATTAAACGGCGGTAGGCGGCGGTGTTCAGGTAGATGCCGAACGCGTCCTTGTCGGTCAGCATCGAGCTTTCACCCGCGAAGCCGGTGACGGTCAGCGGTTCGTCCCGCCCGTGAATGCTCAGAACAAAGCTATCCCCAATCGCAAGGCCCAGCCGGTCGCGCACGCTTGGGGTTACGACCGCGCCGGGGGGGCCGGTCAGAACAAAGCTATCCCCGTTGGCAAGGCCCAGCCGGTCGCGCACGCTCGGCGTTACGACAGCGCCGGGGGTGCCAGGATTGGAATCAGGGCCGGGGGCGGGGAAGCTTCCTTCCGCAATCTGCGCCGTCGGTATCATGGCGGTCAGCGCCTCGTCAAAGCCGCAGAGGACGGTCTGCACGCCGTTGATGGCGCAGTCCTCGTCCAACCCGTAGTTGAATACGTCGTACCGGGCGCTCAAAGCGACGTCGGGCCGGGCGGCCAGCAGCATGGCGTCCTCGTCCGATAGGCCGCGGAAAAAGACGTGCCATGCGCCATCGCTTTGCAGGGCTTGCGCTTTTTGGGAGCGAAGCTCCATATCCGCCATGCCAAAGATGACGGTGACGAGAAAGACCGCCAGCAGGATGCAGACCCGCGTCATCCGGGTTTGGCGGTGGTGAACCTTGGCCGAGAGGGGAACAAGGGTCAGGTAGCTTCTCATTCCCGCACACCCCCCAGGTCGCTTACCACGCCGTCCTGCACGCGCAGCACTCGGTCAACCCGGGCAGTCAGGTTGACGTTGTGGGTAATCATCAGCACCGTCTGCTGGTAACGGCGGGACGCCTTGTACAAAAGGTCCATCACGTCCTGGCTGTTTTTGGTGTCTAGGTTGCCGGTCGGTTCGTCGGCCAGCACCAGCATCGGCCTTGTAATCAGCGCCCGGCCAATCGCCACCCGCTGCTGTTGCCCGCCCGAAAGCTGGCTTGGCAGGTGCCGCCGCCGGTCGCTCAGGCCCAGCAGCCCCAGCAGCTCGTCAACGGTGGCGGGGTCGGGCTTGCGGCCATCGAGCAAAAGCGGGAAAATCAGGTTCTGCTCCACCGTCAACTCGGCGATGAGGTGGAACGACTGGAAAATGAACCCGATGTGCCGCCGCCGAAAGACCGTCCGCGCCTTCTCCTTCATGGCGAAAAGCTCCTCGCCGTCCAGCAGTACCCGCCCGGCGGTGGGGGTGTCCAGCCCGCCAATGCAGTGGAGCAGCGTGCTTTTGCCCGAGCCGGACTCCCCGACCACGGCGGCAAACTCGCCCTTCTCCAACGTAAAATTCGCGTTTTGCAGCGCCTTCACCGCGTTCGCGCCGCTGCCGTAGGTTTTGCAAAGCTGTTCTACCTGTAAAATATTCATGGTAGCACCTTCCTTTCTTGGTGTGGCTACAGTCTACCCCGCCCGCCTTACAACGCGGTGAATTTTAGGTTACGGATATGTAAGGTGGGGGTTACCGGGTTCATCTCGGCACCCCCAATCTAGCATCTACCTCTGTAGGGGCGTGCTTTGCACGTCCGTGCCATCTCGCGCCGCCCGCCACACCCCCGGGCGTGCAAAGCACGCCCCTACGATTTCCCCAAACCGCCGCAATGCCCCGCCATGGCACAGGCACAGGCGTACCGTTGCCACCGCAACGCGCGGCAAACCCTCTCACCCCACCCCAAACGACATCGTGAACACCGTGCCACCCGCCGCGTCACTCTGCACGTCGAGCAAGCCGCCCTGCTGCTCAACGATGGCTTTTGCCATCGGCAGGCCCAACCCGGCCCCCTGCGCGTCGGTGCTGTGGCGGCTGCGGTAGAAACGCTTGAACAGGAAGGGCAAATCGTCCGGCGCAATGCCCTCCCCATCATCCCAAACGCAAAGCTGCCGCATGGCGGGGGTGCGCTGCCAGTACACGCAGATATGCCCGCCCGGCGGGGTGTGCTCGAGCGCGTTTTTGATTAGGTTCGCCAGCGCCTCCGCCGTCCACTGGGCGTCACAGCAAAGCACGGCCTGCGGGTCCCCGGCAAAGCAAAGCTGCTTGCCCTCGGCCCCGGCCCTTGTCACAAGCTCCTGCGCGGCGCGGCGGGCAAGCTCGGCCACCGGGGTGGGCTGGGCGGCAAACACCACGCTCCCCGCGTCCAGCCGCAGCACCTTTAACAGCGCAAAAATTAACGCCTGCATCCGCTCCAGCGATTGCTGCGTTTTTTGGGTAAAGTGCCGCACCGCCCCGGCGTCCTCCGGCGCACCGGCCATGATTTCAGTGTACATCGAGATGGCGGCCAGCGGCGTTTTTAGCTGGTGGGAGATATCGGCCACCGCGTCCTGCAACGCCACCCGCCCGCGCCGCTCGTTCTCGCCCTTCGCCTGTAAAGCGGTGGCCAGCCCGTCGATGCCGCTAAACAGCCGGTACAAGGCCCCCTCACCGCCGCGGGGCAGGTGGCGTTTAAAATCCCCCTGCGCAAACCGCGCCACCGCACCGGTAGCGGCGCGCAGCAACCGCTCCCGCCCGCGGCAGAACCGAAATATCTCGGCCAAAAACAGCCCCGCCACCACCGCCGCGCCGGGCAACGCCACACAGAGCGCCGCGCGGTAAAACGCCGCCAGCTGCGGCTGCAACGGGCTGCCTGCGCCCGCTTTTTGCAGCAGCGCTGCGCCCGCCGCGCTCACGCCCGTGGCGGGCAGTGCCGCCGCCAGCGTGGTCACCGGCACCCCCTGCGTCAGCAGGGCCGAAACAAGCTGCCCCTCCCGCAAAAGCAGCAGCGCCGCGGCCTGCTGCTGCGCCCACCGGCAGAACAGCGCGCAAAGCAAAAGCCCCAGCACCCCGATGCCCAGCCCGGCAAAAAGGTGCCGCCGGGTGGCTCGATCCTGTAAAAAGCTCATCCTTGCGCCTCCTTCCACTGGTAGCCGAAGCCGCGTATCGTCAACAGATGCGCGGGGCGGGAGGGGTCGCGCTCCAGCTTCTCCCGCAGGCGGCGGATGTAAACCGAGAGGGTGTTGTCGTCCACAAACGCGCCGTTGCCGTCCCACAGCGCGTCCAAAATCGCGCTGCGCAGCAGGGTGTGCCCGGCGTTTTGCACCAGCAGGCAAAGCAGGCGGTATTCCGCCGCCGTCAGCTCCAGCGGCTTGCCTGCCAGCGTTACGCTGCTGCGCACCAAATCAATGCACAGTTCGCCGCTGCACAGCGTTGTTTCGCTTGCCGCCGCCCCGGCACGGCGCAGCAGGGCGCGGATGCGGGCGCACAGCTCGCCCAGCTTAAAGGGCTTTGTCAGGTAATCGTCCCCGCCAAGGTCCAGCCCGCGCATAATGCTATACTCCTCATCGGCTGCCGTCAAAAATAAGATGGGCACGGCATTGCCCGCCGCCCGCACCCTTTCGCAAACGGCAAAGCCGGTGCCATCCGGCAGGGTTACATCCAGCAGCAGCAAATCAAACCCGTGCAGAGGCGGGTGGGCAAGGGCGGCCTGCGCCTGCGCTACACTGCGGGTAATCGTCAGCGTAAAACCATTTTTGGTCAGCGCATATTCCAGCCCGTCAATCAGGCTTTGGTCATCCTCCAGCAGTAAAAGCGCGGGCATAGGGCGTACCTCCTTGTAAAAGCAGTCCAAAAGCAAGCACCCCCTAATGGTGGCGGGGTTGCCGGTGGCGTTTTGGGCTGCGGTATTTCTGGCATTTACGGTCGCTTTTATTATAGTGAAAAATCGGGCGTAGCGGTAGCTTTTTCTTCCTCCTTACAAAATTGTAAGGGGCACCCCCGTTCCACTGCCACCGGTAAAACCCCCTTGATAAAATAAAAAGCACAAAAAAGCCCTGCGTTTTTAACGTGTTACCGCTAAAAATGCAGGGCTTTTAAAAAGTTGGGCCGGCAGGAGTCGAACCTGCGATGGAGGAGTCAAAGTCCTCTGCCTTACCGCTTGGCGACGGCCCATCATCAAGCTCATCGACAAGTTAGTATTATACAGGATGTTTGGCAAAAATGCAAGCAAAAAAACAGCGGCTACCCAAAAATGGCGTTGCCCGGCCCCTTGGCGGCCCCCAAGTAGATAGGCTTACCCGGCAAAAGCCTGGGCAAGGTCTGCCAAAATATCCTCGGCATTTTCCAGCCCGATGGAAAGGCGGATGGTGTTGGGGTAAATGCCCTGGTCCCGCAGCTCGGCCTCGTTCAGCTCGGCATGGGTGGTGCTGGCCGGGTGAATCACCAGGCTTTTGGCATCCGCCACATTGGCCAGCAGGCTGAATAGCTGTAGCTTATCAATAAACGCTTTGGCCTCCTTCTCGCCCCCTTTGATGCGGAAGGTGAAGATGGAGCCTGCCCCGTTGGGGAAATAGGCATGGTAAAGGCGCTGCTGCTCGGCCACGGGCGATAGCGCTGGGTGGCTGATGCTTTCCACCTGGGGCACGGTTTGCAGGTAGGCAAGCACCTTTTTGGTATTTTCCAGGTGGCGGTCTACCCGAAGGGAAAGGGTTTCCAGCCCTTGCAGGAAAAGCCAGCTGCTAAAGGGGGAGAGTGTGGCCCCGGTATCCCGCAGCAAAATGGCCCGTATGCGGGTGATAAAGGCGGCAGGCCCGGCCGCCTGCACAAAGCTGATGCCGTGGTAGCTCTCGTTGGGCTGGGTAAGCTGGGGGAATTTATCGGGGTGGGCGGCCCAATCAAACTTGCCGCCATCCACAATCACCCCGCCAATCGTGGTGCCGTGCCCGCCAATAAACTTGGTGGCCGATTCCACCACAATATCAGCCCCGTGCTCAATGGGGCGAATCAAATAGGGGGTGCCAAAGGTGTTATCAATCAGCAGGGGGATGCCGTGGCGGTGGGCAATGGCGGCAATGCCGTCAATATCCGTCACCTCGCTGTTGGGGTTGCCCAAGGTTTCCACATACAGGGCCTTGGTGTTGGGGCGAATGGCCGCCTCAAAGCCATCTAGGGCCAGGGGGTCTACAAAGGTGGTGGTAATGCCGTAATCGGCCAGGGTGTGGGCCAGCAGGTTGTAGGTGCCGCCGTAAATGTTTTTGGCGGCCACAATATGGTCGCCCCGCTGGGCCACATTCTCGATGGCGTAGGTGACGGCTGCCGCGCCCGATGCCACCGCCAGCCCGGCAACGCCGCCCTCCAAGGCGGCCATCCGGGTGGCAAACACATCCTCGGTGGGGTTGGTTAACCGGCCATAGATGTTGCCCGCATCCCGCAGGGCAAAACGGTCGGCCGCGTGCTGGCAATCCCGGAACACGAAGGAGGTGGTTTGGTAGATGGGTACGGCGCGGGCATCGGTGGCGTGGTCGTAATCCTCCTGCCCAATGTGTAGCTGCTTGGCTTCAAATT
>JAQUSS010000148.1 GCA_028710135.1 Gemmiger sp.
GGTTTGATGCCATACCCGGGGCCCTGCTGGAGGCCGCCGCCCTGGATGGTGCCGGGCCTTTTTGCAGCTTTATAAAAATCGGGCTGCCGCTGGGGCTGCCGGGCATATTTTCGGCCCTTACGCTGGGCTTTTTGGAGGCCTGGAACGCCATAGAGCAACCGATGCTGTTTTTAAAAAGCCGGGAGAAATGGCCTCTCAGCCTGTATCTTGCAAACATCACCGCCGAGGACCTTGGCCAGGCAATGGTTGCCAGCTTGATGATGCTGCTGCCGCCGCTGCTGCTGTTTCTGCTGGGGCAAAAATACCTTGCGCAGGGCATTTCCCTGGGCGGGGTGAAGGAATGAGGGGGGAACACATGGAACCGACCGAACAACAAACGATACCTGAAACAGCCGCGCCCGAAAGCGCCCCGGCCACCACCTTTTTGGATGCCGGTGCGCCCGGGCCCTGCCCCGCAAAGCAGCACCCGGTTTTGCGTGTAAAACGCGCCTGCTTGGCAAATTTTGCCCGTTTTGCCCAATTTTCCCGCTTTGGCCCCGCCAACACGCCCGCGCCGGCCCCGCAAGCCCTCTCCACCGGCGATGCACCGCCCACCGCCCTGCGCAATGTGCTACGCTTTTTTGCCCTGATGCTGGTGCTTACCCTGGTTGCCCGGGGCACCGCCGGGGCCACCATGCCGGTGGTAAGCCTGTGCAGCCCCGCAAGCGGCACCATCACCCAGGGGGTGGCGGTAAACGGCACCGTTCAGCGCGAGGGTGGGCAGGCCCTGCCCCTGCCGGAGGGGCTGGAGGTGGAAAGCCTTGCCGTGCAACGGGGCCAAACCCTGCACGAGGGGGAGGTACTGGCCACCTTTTCCACCCGGGATATTGCGGCCCAGCTTGCCGCAAAAAATGCGGCCCTGCAAAAACAGCGGGCCGCCCTGGCGGCGGGCAGCCTGCCCGTAACCGCCGATGCCTACGCCCTAGATAAAGCCCAGACCGATTTGGCGCGCGCGCAGGAGGATGACCGCCGTGCCGAAGCCGCGCAGCAGGCCCTTGTGGAAGCGGCACAGGCACAGCAGATTGCCGCGCTGGCGGCGCAGCAGGCCGCTGAAGAGGCCCTGAACGCCCTTGTGCAGCAGGAAGCCCCGGCGGATGAGGACGCGCTTGCCGCCGCGAACGAGCAGCTTGCGCGCGCCAAGGAGGCCGCCACCGCCGCCACCCAAGGCGTGGCGGCGGCCATACAAACGATGGACGATACATTGTTGGGCACCGCCCGCGCCACCGAGAATGCCCAAAGCGCCCTGGCACAGGCCCAGGCCGATTATGAGAAGGCCCAGGCCAGCGCCGCCGTTACGGCCCAAAGCAACCAGGCCGATGCCGCGCTGGTTCAGCTGGAGATTGACCGTTTGGAGGGCGAAATTGCACAGCTTACCGCGCTGCAACAGCAGGATGGCAAGCTACTTTCCCCCTCTAGCGCGGCGGTTTTGGCGTGTACACTTACCCCCGGGCAAAAAACCGGGGAGGGCGGTGCCACCCTGCGCCTGACGGATGCCACCAGCCGCACGCTGGCGGCCTTTACCCTGCCGCAGGAGAAGGCACGCCTACTTACCCCCGGGCAAAGCGTTGCGGTGCAGCACGAAACCACCAGCCTTGCCGCCACAGTGCAATCGGTGGTATATACCGGTGATGCCGCGGGCGGTGTAGCGGGCAGCGCCGGGGGTGAAACCGCCCAGGTTCTGGCGGCGCTGCCGCAGGAGGAAGCCGGGGCGTGGCCGTTGGGGCAGCCGCTAAAAATAGAAATCACCTTCTCGCAAGCAACGTACGATTGTTGCCTGCCGGCTTCGGCCGTGCGGCAGGATAGCACCGGGCGCTATGTACTGGTGGTGGCGCAAACGCAAACGGCCTTTGGGGTAACGAACACCGCAACCCGTGTGCCGGTAACGGTTTTGGAGGTTTCAAGCGATGGCGCTACCGCCGCGGTGCTGGGCAGCTTTGCGGGCAAAATCATTACAGAAAGCGACCGTACCGTTGCCCCCGGTGCCGCCGTGCGGGTGCAAGCGTGAGGCGGGCCATGGTGGTGGCGGCCAGCCTTTGCCTTTTGCTGCTGCTATCCCTCACCCTTTCGGGGGCTGCGTATCTGGGTGCCATCTACCCCGGCATCAGCCTGCGGTACGAGGCGGCCCTGCCCGCCGAAACCGTTAAAACCGTATCCGAAAAAGAGGCGGGCGGGGTAAGCTTTTGGGGGCAAACCACCGCGCAGGTGCGCCGCGCCGCCCAGCCGGAAGATGCGCCCTTAAATAACGTGCCCGTTTTGTTTTACACCGGCAATGCCGAAACCGTTTGGCCGGGGGTCTACCGCTACGGGCAGGCCCCGCCCCCGTTAAGCAGCGCCGATTGTGCGGTATCGGCACCGCTGGCATGGCAGCTTTTTGGCAGTGTGGAGGTGGTGGGCCTGCGCATTTTGGTGGGGCAAACGCCCTATACCATTTGTGGGGTGATGGCGGGGCAAAACAATTTGCTGCTGGCCCCCACCACCAGGATGGATGGCTTTACCGCCATTGAAATTACCCCCGGTGCCAATACTAGCGCCAATACCGGGGCCGGGGCCAGCCCCTACCGCGACCCCGAAGCCTTTGTGCGCGCCTGGCTCCAAACGGCGGGGTTTGCCGCCCCCAGCACCCAGCTTTACGGCAACGAGCTTGGGGCCGTGGCCAATTTTTTGGCCTGGGTGCCGCTTTGCCTGGCGGCGCTGCTTGTGGGGGCCACGGCTGCCAAGGCAAGCCGCCGCTGGCCCTGGCACTGCCGCAACGGGGCACTGTTTGCCGTTTTGCTGTTGCTTGCGCTAGGCTTGCCCGCGCTGCTTGCCCACATCCCAAGCTGGCTTACCCCGACCCGCTGGAGCGATTTTGCCTGGTGGGGCAACCTGGGCGCGGTGCTAACCGCCAGGGTAGCGCAGTGGTTTGCCGCTAGGGCCTACCCCAAGGATGTACTTGCCAAGTGGTGCGTTGCAAAGCAGCTTGCCCTTTTCGTTCTGCAATGTATTTTGTGGGAGGTTTTGCGCTGCCTTACCACCGCAAAACCCCAAAAAGAGAAGCAAAAAGTAGGCGTTTAAGGCGCAAAATGCAAAGCCAGGGCCACCAGTAAAAAACTGGTGGCCCTGGCTTTGGTTGCTTTTATTTTTTAGGCGTTGGGCGGCGGGGCGCTTACCCTTCCGCCGGGCAGGGGGCGGCGCTGCCGCCCGGTTGGGGCGCGGGCAGGGGCGCGGCTGCATTTTCGCGGCGGGTTAAATCCCGCAGTACGCCCACCATCATCACAGCGGCCACCAGCACCGAAACCACATCGGCAATCGGGGCCGAATACAGCGCCCCCACAATGCCAAATAAACGGGGCAGCAGCAGGGTTAGGGGTACGCTAAGAACAAAATCTCGCAATAGCGATAGCCCCATGGCCTGCACCGGCTTGCCCAGCGATTGCAAAAAGATGCTGGTTGCCTTTTGCAGGCAGCAAAGCAGAATGGTGGATAGGAACACCCGGAAGGCCAGCACCGCAAATTCGTTATACAGGCCATCCTCGCTGACAAAAATGCCAATAATTTGCAGGGGAAACACCTCAAAGCAGAGCATGGCAATGCCCCCCACCACACACTCGGCCTTGATGATGGCGGCATAAATTTGCTTTACGCGGCCATACCTGCCCGCGCCGTAGTTGTAGCCCACAATGGGCTGCGCGCCCGCCGCAATGCCAACCACAATGGCAATTACAATTTGGAACACCTTCATCACAATGCCCACCACAGTAAGGGGGATATCCGGCCCGTAGGGCGACTGTGCGCCGTATTTTACCAGTACATTGTTCATTACCCCCATAATCACCACAATGGAAAGTTGGGTTAGCAGGCTGCTAATGCCCAGCGGCAGCACCTTGGCCAGCAGCCGGGGGGAAAGGCGGAAGCTGGCCCTATGCAGCGCAAAGGTTTTTACCCGCAGCAGGTAACCGGCCGATAGCACCGCCGTAACAATCTGCCCGATGATGGTGGCAAGGGCCGCGCCCTGCATCCCCCAGCCCAGGGCAAAAATGGCAATGGGGTCTAAAATCATGTTGAGCACGCACCCCGCCAGGGTGGAAAACATGGCAAACTGGGGGCTGCCATCCGCCCGGATGATGGAGTTCATGGCGCTGGTAAACATATAAAACGGGATGCCCAGCACAATCACATCAAAATATTCCTGCGCGTAGGCAAGGTTTGCCTCGGTAGCGCCAAAGGCGTGTAAAATCGGGTTTTTGGCCAGGATAAAAAACAGGGTAAGCAGAAGGCTAACCCCCACCGATAGGGTGATGCCGTTGCCCACGCATTTGTGCGCGCCCTCGGCATCCTGGCGGCCTTGGCAAAGGCTGAGGTAGGCGGCGCAGGCATCCCCTATCATCAAGGCGAGTGCCAGTGTGATGATGGTGATGGGGAACACCACATTGGTGGCCCCGTTGCCCAGGTAGCCCACCCCGCGCCCGATAAAAATTTGGTCTACAATATTGTAGAGGGAGGATACCAGCAGGCTCATAATGCAGGGGACGGAGAACCGCAGCATCAGCTTGCCAATTTTTTCTTCGGCTAGGTAGGTATGGGAGGTTTGGTTCATGCTTTTTTCCTTTCAGTTGCCGCACGTAAAAAGACGTACAAAAAAATAGAAGTCGCTACTCGTTGCGACTTCCATTAAACTGTACATCTCACTGCGTAAACGGGGGTATTCAGTTTTCCAAACCTTAGGATAGCACATTGGCAGGCCCCGCTGTAAGCACTTTTTTCTTCTTTTTTTATTTTTGGCGGGTTGCACATTTTCTTTCCCGGCGGGGCAACCGCCATGCGCTTTTTGCGTTGCCGTTCAAAATAGCCTAAAGCCAAAAATCAAAAATTAACGCGCCCTGAAAAACTCAATGCGCCCCGCCGGGCGGCACGCCCCTCAAAAAGTGGCATCACCCCAAAATGGTGCCCCCGCAAACCACCGTATCCCCCTGGTACACCACGGCGGCCTGGCCGGGGGTCACAGCGCGCAGCGGGGTATCGGGCTGGGCGGCAAAGCCCCCCGCGGTGGGGGTGATGGTGGCCGGGCAGCGGCGGGCATGGTACCGGGTGCAAATTT
>JAQUSS010000149.1 GCA_028710135.1 Gemmiger sp.
GCCCTGATATTCGTAAAGCGGTTTCCCGTCAAATTCGCAAAGACCGTGTTCGTCCTTCGGAAAGTGGGCGGGTACCCAGTCCAGAATCACGCCGATACCTGCGGTGTGCATAATATCCACAAACGCCATAAAATCCTTTGGAGTGCCGTAACGTGAGGTAGGCGCGTAGTATCCTGTCACCTGATAACCCCAGGAGCCGCCGTAGGGATGCTCCATGATCGGCATCAGCTCCACATGGGTATAGCCCATCTGCTGTATGTAGGGTATCAATTGGTCGGCAGCCTCGGCATAATTGTAAGGCTCGCCGTTTTCTTTCAGCTTCCAGCTGCCAATGTGCAGCTCGTACACGCTGACGGGGGTGTTGATGATATCCTGCTTTTGCTGGGCATCCATCCACTTGGCATCCCCCCAGGCGTAGCCGTCCAAATCGTACACCTTGCTGCCGTTGGAGGGCCGCGTTTCGGCGTGGAAGGCGTAGGGGTCCGCTTTAAAAAGCAGCTCCTCCGCCGGGGACGTAATGCAATATTTGTAGATATCGTATTGCTGGATGCCGGGGATAAAAAGTTCCCATATTCCTTCCGACACCTGTTTCATGGGGTGGCTGCCGGGTACCCAGCGGTTAAAATCCCCCACGACGGATACTGCGGTTGCGTGTGGAGCCCACACGCGGAACATTGCCCCGTTTTCGCCCTTTTGGGTTTGCAGGTGCGCACCAAAAAAGCGGTACGCCTCCACATTGTTGCCCTGCCGGAACAGGTATACGGGGTACTCTGAAGCTGCTTTTGCAGTTTTTGCTTTATTCACCGTAATCTCCCCTTACGGCGGCTGCTTATACCGCCCTCATTTTGCTATCTTTATATTACCTGTTTCCGCACGGAATTTCAAGGCTTTTCTGTTATAAACTGCTAAAATAATTAATTTGTAGCTTGTCGATTTGTGCAGTTTATCCATCTTTTTTAGGTTTTGCTTGTTATATCGGGCAATTTTTGTAAAAACAGCTTGTAAAAAAGCGCCCGCCCGGCGTATCCATGCCTAGCAGACGCAAAAAAATAATGCTTTACGTTCCTAAAATATAATACGGGTTCCCGCCCTGGTAGGCCGTGCGGCGGTTCCAGGCGGTGTGGGTTGTCAGGTAGGTGTTCCACGCAGCATAGCCGGAGGGCTGCATATGGATGCCGTCCTTCACCTCAAATTCATCAATCTGGCTGCCATCGGGTTGGGTAAGGGCCTCCTGCAAATTGACAAAATAGCAGCCCTTGCGCAGGGCAAGGTTTGCCAGCAGGTCGTTCACCACCCGGATGCGCTCGTTGTTTAGCCCGGGCTGGTTATCCTTCACCCACTCCTGCACGCCGGGTATGGCCTGGATATAATAGAGAACCCCCGGGTTCAGCCGTTCGCGCATCATATCAATCATCTTGTCAAAGTAGGCAATAAAGCCTTCCTCGCTGCCCGGCACCACCAGGCTGTTGGTGCCAAACAGGATATACACATAGTCGGGCTGGGTGGCCACCAGGGCATCCAGCGGCACCTCGGTAACGCCCCGTATCTCATCGGTACAGGCAGCGCCGTTCACCACCGAATTGGGGCCGATGCCCTTGTAGGCGCAGTATTTGGCATTTTTGATGCCCGCATCGTACAGCTCCAGCCCTTGGGTCAGGCTATCCCCCAAAAAGGTGACGGTATCAAAATAGCTGGTGGATACCGTGCCGTTTGCGGGCAGGGCAACCATCCGGTGGTCAGTGTTCAAATACTCGGTATCGATGGTTTGGGCAACCGGGGTCAAGGTATCCCAGGCGGCGGTATCCACCGCGGGCAGCAGCCGCGCGGGGGTGTAGGGGGCGGCAGCCTCGGGGGTGGCGGGGCCGGGGGCTGGGGCCGGTGCCGGGGTGGCGGCAATTTCGGGGGTGGCCGCCACGCCCGCGCTCACCGGCGTAGCCTCCGCTGTGGCCTCGGCGGTGGCAATCGGCTCCGCCGGGGTGGAGGTGCCCTCTACCGGCAGCGCGGCGCTCTGCCGCTCAAACCAGAAAAAGCCCGCCACGCCGCACAACAACACCAACACCACCAGCAGGGCGATAAAGGCCCGCCGTCTACGGCGCTTATTGAGGGTTTCTTTGTGATAGGTATAATAATCTGCCATGGTGTACGCTGTTCTCCTTTACGAATGGCGGCCGCCATCGCCATTTTTCACTTGATATTCCATCGTGCATCGTGCATCGTGCCATCGTGCCATCGTGCATCGTGTTTTAGTACGTCATAATCAGGCCCTTATCCTGGGCATAAAAGCTGCAAAGGCCACCGCAGGGGCTTTCATGCACCGGGGCACCCGGCCATTTGGCCAGGATGCCGTGCCGCAGCATCTCGGTAGCGGGGGCGTTATTGCAATCGCTAATCCACACATCCCGCTTGCCATCGTAGCCATCGTCCACCATCTGCTCCAGCATTTTGGCAAGCACCCGCGTTTCGCCCCGGGTCTTGAAGAAAAAGTCGATTTTTCCATCGCTGCTGGCGCGGCCCAGCACCCGCATATTTAGGCGGCCCGCAATAAAGCCCACCACCTTGCTTACCCGCCCCGCTTTGGCAAGGTTATCAAAGCTGGCAAGGGCAAACAAAATATGGCCGGTGCGGTTGTGGTGCTCCAGCTCGCGGCAGACGCTCTCAAAGCTGTGGCCCTGGCCAATCAGCCGGTTGGCAAGCCAGGCTGCGCTGGCAAGCGCACCGCCGCAGCTCAAGGTATCCAGCACAAAAATCTTTTTTTCGGGGTGGTCCTCCAGCACCAGCTGGCGGGCGCTGAGGGCGGCGTTGTAGCTGCCCGAAAGATTGTGGCTGATGGTTAGCGCAATCACCTCATCCCCCTGCAAAAAGCACTCGGCCCATTCCTCGGGGCTGGGGCAGGCGGTAGCGCTGCCACCGTTATAATCGGTCATTGCCTGCAACATATGGGCCACGTTCAGGGTGGGTAAATCCACATATTCCCTTGTGCCAACCCGAATTTTAAAGGGAACCAGCGCAAACTCTACGCCGGGGGCGGGGTTTTCCAGCTCATGGATATTGCAGCAGGAATCCGAAACGATCATCCATGCCATCGTGCTACCTCCCTATCATGGGGTGCGGGTTACCGGCTGGGCCGCCGGTGCCGCACTGTTTTTTTCTTCCCGCTTTTTCTGGCGCTCTAAATACTGCGCTCGCTGGCGGTTCCAGCGTTCTAAGGTGTCGGGGCGGGGTGCCTCCAGGCAACGGGCAATATTCCAGTGCAGGCCATCCCGCCGGGATAATTTGAACCGCAAAAACCAGGGGCCATGCTCGGGGCAGGGCACCAGGGTATAGTACCCGGTGTTCCCCCGCTTTAACCACACTGCATCGGGGGTAAGGGGGTGCCCGCAAACCGGGCACTCCACCTTGGTAAGCGCGGGGTCGTTTTTGTAATCGTCGTGGCCAAGGTGGCCAAAAAAGGTTTGCACATCGTAATATTGGGCTTCGGGGTCAACCAATAGCCCCTCCCGCAGCAGGGCATCCTCCCGCGGGTAAGCTTCCAGCCCTGCCGCCAGGTTCAGCTTGCGGCAAACCTTCACGGTGTAAAGCGCATCGTCCAGCGCACGGTGGAAGGGTTCCTCCTTGGGGATGCCCAGCCTATCCACCACGCTTTCCAGGGTCATCCCCTCCCCCTCGCCACGGGGATACTGGGCCAAAAATACCCGTTGCAAATCGTACCAGTGGGCAGGCCAGCGCTCATCCAGGCCGCACAAAAATAGGTTTTGCTTGAGCACCGGCACATCGTCCAGCCCCCACTCGGCAAATTCGGCATCGGGGCCCGCCCATTCCTTAAAGCTGGCCAGCCCCTGCACAATGGGCACCCCGGCCTCCAAATCCCCCTGCGAAAGCCCGGTTACCTGGGCAATGCGGTATTGCATCTTGCGGAAAATGCGGGGTTTCAGGGTCATCTCAAAGGTATCCAGCACGTTGCCCGCAAGGTCAATTTTCACCGCGCCAATTTGGATAATTTCCCCCCGCAGGGTAAGCTCGATATCGTGATAGTGGAAGGTTTTGGGCTGGTAGCCGATGTTCCACTCCAAATCAAATACGATCAAGTTCACACGCAGCCCTCCTTCCCCAAAATAAATTTTTCAACCGCAAGGCCCACACCGTCATGGTCGTTATCGGCCGTAACATAATCTGCCGCCACCTTCACCTCGGGCACGGCATTTTCCATCGCCACGCCAAGGCCCGCAAAGCGGAGCATGGGTAGGTCGTTCCAGCCATCGCCGCAGGCCATCAGGTTGGCGGGGGTCAAGCCCAGGCGGCCAAGCAGCAGCCCCAGCGAGGCCGATTTTTCCACCCCAAGGGGCATAATTTCCAAAAAGAAGGGCTGGGAACGGTAGATGGAAAGCTTGCCCGCAAACTGCTGCTGCATCCGCTCCTCCACATGGGGCATCCGGGCAGGGTCGCCCACCAGCAAAAATTTGTTGACGGCAAAATCTACCGCTTTGGCCAAATCCGCCACCTGGCGGATGGGTATGGCATTGATGCGGGCTTCCTCCTGCACGTAGGCATCGCCCGGGTGTTCGCTCACCACGCCGCCGCTATCGTAGGTAAGGGCCGCCACCCCATTTTGGCGGGCAAAGGCGCAAACATCCCCCACCAGCGCCGGGGGGAAGGCGTGCTGCACCAGTACCTCGCCGGTAGTACAATCCAAAATTTTGCCGCCGTTATAGCTTAGGATGCAGCCCCCACTTTCTTGCAGGGCCAGGGCCTTTGCCAGCGGTGCAATGCCCACGGTGGGCCGCCCGCTTGCCAGCACAATGCGCACCCCCGCCGCCGCTGCCTGCCGCAGCGCTGCTTGGGTGCGGGGGGTAATCACTTTGCGGGAATTGGTCAAAGTGCCGTCCAAATCGAGGGCCAAAACCTTGTATTGCATCCTGTTTGTCACCTTTATATTCCAAATTTAGTATATTTGATACTATTGTACCCCAAACTGGCCATTTGCGCAATGCCGGGCACTCGGTTATTTTCGCAGGCGAAGTTATGCTTGACTAACTTTGCCACAGCATGGTACCATACCCAAACAATAAGGGAGTAGCTGACGCATTGCT
>JAQUSS010000150.1 GCA_028710135.1 Gemmiger sp.
AACCCGCGATATTCTTGACCGTATCTCGGAATTATCGGGCATACAATTTGCATACGAAGCCCTGCCCGCCACCAACGTAACCTACGATTACCTGCGCGAGCATCATATTTATCTGCTTTCCAACGTGGAATATAACGAAACCAACCGCGCCATCACCACCATGCACCTATCGGCCCCCTACCTCAATTCCGAAAAGGTGCTGGTTACCAGCACCGACCTTGCGTTTGATACCAATACCCCTTTGCGGGTAGCCCTTGCCACCGGCTCCGGCACGTTGGCCAAGGTAATTACCAACGCCTACCCCAAATTCACGATTGAAACCTACGCCACCACCGCCGAATGCTTTGATGCCGTTAAGGAAGGCAAGGCCGATGCCACCATCCACAACCGCTATGTGGCAGATTGCACCCTTGAAAACCCGCTTTACAGCGAGCTGACCGTGCTGCCCATCCAGCTATTGAGCGATGAACTGTGCATTGCCTCCACCGAGATTGATGACAGCCCGCTTTGCAGCCAGCTGAACGATGGGTTGTTTGTTTCGGTTATCGATAAATCGATTCAGCAGCTATCGAACGATGAGCTCAATAACATCATCATCAAAAATACCTCGAACGCCCACTACCGCCTAAGCCTGATGGACCTTGTGCGCAAATATGCCGCGGTATTGCTGCTGATTTTGCTGTTGGTGGTGCTTATCATCAGCTTTTTGGCCTATGCACAGTGGGCTACCACCGCCAAAAACAAGGCGCTCTCGGTCAAAAACGCGCAACTGGCCGAGGCGGTATCCCAGGCAGACCGCGCCAACACCGCCAAAAGCCAGTTTTTATCCCGGATGAGCCACGAGATACGCACCCCCATGAACGCCATTGTCGGCCTGACCGCCATCGCCCGCCAGCACATCAACGCCCCACAGCAGGTGGAGGATTACCTCACAAAAATCGATACCTCCTCCAAGGTGCTGCTCAACATCATCAACGATGTGCTGGATATGTCGGCCATTGAGAGCAACAAGCTTAAAATCAACTGCTCGCAGTTTGATATCAAGCAGGTATTATCGAGCATTACCACCCTGTATTACCCCCAGTGCGAGAGCAAGGGCGTTACCTTTACCCTGATTGCTGACCTTGAAAACGAAATTTTGTTGGGCGATAGCCTGCGGGTAAGCCAAATTTTATTAAACCTGGTTTCCAACGCCTATAAGTTTACCGAGCGGGGCGGCACCATCCAAATTACCGTCAAAGAAACTGCCCGCCGTGACAACACCGCATTTTTGCGCTTTACCATTGCCGATACCGGCTGCGGCATGAACGCCGAGATGCAGCAGCGCCTTTTCAAACCCTTTGAGCAGGAAACCGCAGGTACCGCCCAAAAGCATGGCGGCAGCGGGCTGGGGCTTTCGATTGCCAAAAACCTGGTGGATTTAATGCACGGTGCCATCTCGGTCAGCAGTGAAAAGAGCAAGGGCACCACCTTTACGGTGGAGCTGCCCTTTACCATCCCCGAGCAGCCCACCCTGCCCGGCGCCACCGGCCTGAAAGATTTGCGGGTGCTGGTGGTGGATGATGATATCTCCGCGCGGGAATATACCTCCCTGGTGTTACGCCGGATGGGCGTTAAGTACGATTCAACCGATAACGGAAATACCGCGCTGCAAATGCTTCAGGATGCGGCGGCAGCCGGGCAGCCCTACCGCATCTGCCTGCTGGATTGGAAGATGCCCGATATGGACGGCATTGAGCTAACCCGGCGCATACGTATGCAGAGCGGCAACGAAACCTTAATCATCTTGATTTCGGCCTACGATTTGAACGAGGTGGAGCCGGAAGCCCACGCCGCCGGTGCCAACCATTTTGTGGCCAAGCCGCTGTTCCAATCTACCCTATTTAATGTTTTGATGGATTTGACCCACGGCGAGCCGAAACCGGTGGCCACCGCGCCGGATCGCTACGATTTTACCGGCCACCGGGTGCTGCTGGCCGAGGACAACGAGATTAACGCCGAGATTGCCACCGACCTTTTGGAGATGGTAAATTTGGCGGTAACCCGCGTGGAAAACGGCGAAAAAGCGGTTGCCGCCTTTGCTGAAAGCCAGCCCGGCTATTACGATGCCATTTTGATGGATGTGCAGATGCCGGTGATGGATGGGTACGAGGCCACCCGCGCGCTGCGCGCACTCCCCCGCCCGGATGCCAAGGCCATTCCCATTTTTGCCATGACGGCCAACGCCTTTACTGAGGATGTTTCGGCGGCACTCTCTGCCGGGATGAACGGGCACATTGCCAAACCCATTGATACCGCCATTCTCTACCGCACCCTGGCCGATGCCATCCACGGCTAAGTGGACGCATGGCGGCAAGGCCCCCGCATGGCCCCGGGTATAGGGAGTGTAGCGGGTGCAGCCGGCCTGCGGGTTTACCCGCCAGCGGTGCCGGTGTAGCGCTGCCGGTGCCACCGGCAGGTTGATTGGCAGCCTTACCCCGCAAAAATCGGGGTGAAGGAGCCGGAGGAAGATACCGGCACCCCCGCCGCCGATAGATGCCGCACATCCCCCATGCACTGCACCCGCCACTGGGCATAGCCGGGCTGGTGTTCCTCGGTGCCAAGTATGGTTAGCGAGGCGGGCGGCAACAGCACCTGCTGCCACAGCACCGGCGCGGGCAGGGATAACAGGCAGGCCACACTATCCAGCGTGATGGCCATATGGCAAAACAGCACCACAATGCGCTCGGTAGCGGCTGTGGCGGCCACACGGTAAAGCCGCCCCTCCCGCTGGTAGCCGTAGCCCGCCAACAGTTCATCCAGCCCCGCGCGCGTTTCCGCGTGGATGGCCCCCACATTGGTGCCCTGGTAGATGGGTGCCTGCATCCAATCCTCGCCGCAGAACAGGGCTTTATCCTCCGCATAGCGTTTTGGCGGCAAATCCCAGCAGATATCGCCGTTTGCAAGCCTGCCCCGGAACTCCTCCAGCCAGGGCAACGTTACCGGGGTGTTGCCGGTACCCTCCAGCGCAAGGCGGGCGGTCAGTTGGGCGCGGCCCAGCGGCGATACAAAGCTATCCCACGCCATGCCTGCGGCCTGCCAGCTACGCAGGCGCTGATTGAGCGCTGCGGCCTCGGCACGGCCCGCCGCCGTCAGGCTATCGTGGGTATAATCTGGGTCGCCATGGCGAACAAAAATCAGTTTCATAGATTTTCCTCCTGCATTTGTGCTGTAATTGCCCCTGAAACGCTGCCCGGCCATATGGCCCCAATATAGCGCAATACCAGGCATACAGCCTATAACGAAAAACCAAGCCCCAAAAGATGCAACCGCATTTTTGGGGCTTGGTTTTTTGGAGCTTGTGATCCGATTCGAACGGACGACCTGCTCATTACGAGTGAGCTGCTCTACCGACTGAGCCACACAAGCACAACAATATAAGTATACTAAACTTTTGGCGCAAGTCAAGTAGGCGGGGCAAAAAAATGTAAAAAAACAGTTTTTTGCTAGCTTCCGCTTCCCGGCAAAGCACCTTTCGGCCGCTTGCCGCGGGTTGATGTTTTGGGGCAATGCCAGCGCCGCTCTACACGGGGTACCTATGCCTTAAAGCAAGGCATTCAGCTTTCGGTGCCTACCATGCAAGGCGATTGAAATAAAGGCGCTGCTACGTGCGGCCCAAAAAGTTCCTGTTGGCAACGTGGTGGCGCGGTGCTATACTATGGATGGAAACCCTGCATCTGATATGGTGTGTAGCGCAAGGCCCAGTCAGGTACGCTTGCCGGATTTGGATGTTCCTTACATTGGGGCGCACAACCATGCAAGCGAGTTGACCTTCTCGCCCGGTGATATCCGGCAGTTTATTAAGCGGCCAAATTTGAAGGTTTTAACCGCCGTTGGAAACGATGGCACCGTGTACACCATGGAAAAGACGCCGGATTTCGACGCCACCACTTTGCGCAATGCACAAAGACGACTTAAATCTGAAATCGGCAAAGCTGAAACGAATGAAGCGATACAAGGACTAGTCCAGAATTTTTTGGAAGGGGCTGACGCATATGGGCTTCTTTACACCGCCAACTGAACAGGAAATCGCTGAAATGCGGGAGTATGTGCGCACGCACGACCTTGACCATCAGTATGATGACTGTTTCGACGGCGTTCCATTCGAGCAGGAAAAACTGCGTTCTTATATTTTGGTATTGGAGGCTCTTGGTAGAATGCCCAACTAATTTCACACAACCCCATAAATCAGCGCTAGGCCTGCATTTTGCAGGCCCGGCGCTTTTTTGTACAAAATTTTTTCCCGGTACATTGCCAGCATTTTATAACGCTGATTTTGGGCATAAAAAAGCCGTAGGGCTTTAAAAACCCTACGGCAAAATTTAAGTAATAAAGTGCGCTACTTGTTAGGCTTTGGTATCCTCTGCGGCAAAAAACTTGTAGGCGATGGCTGCCAAGGCGCCACCTACCAGCGGGGCAAGGATGAACACCCACACCTGGGAAAGTGCCTGGCCGCCTGCAAGCAGGGCTGGCCCAAAGCTGCGGGCCGGGTTGACCGAGGTACCGGTGAAGGGGATGCCCAAAATATGAATCAGCGTTAGGGTAAGGCCGATTACCAAACCGGCAACCGCGCTGTTCTCCACCTTGGAGGTAACCCCCAAAATCAGGAAGACGAAAACAAAGGTCAGCACAACCTCAACCAATAGCGCCTGCATGGCACTGATGCCCAGCGCGCTGGCTTCACCATAGCCGTTGGTGCCAAGGCTTGCATTGCTGCCAAAGAAAACGCAAAGCAGCCCTGCGCCCGCAATGCAGCCCAAAAACTGTGCGACAACGTAGCCGATAAAATCTTGCACCGACATTTTACCTGCAACCAGCATCCCCATGGAAACGGCCGGGTTGATGTGGCAGCCGGAAACGTTGCCTACCGAGTAGGCCATGGCCACAATGGAAAGCCCGAACGCAAAGGCAATCAGCAAGGTAGAGAAGGCCAGGGGCACCGGCTGGCTGGCATTGCCCAACAGGGTGTTTGCCGCCACGGCGCTGCCGCAGCCAAAGATTACGAGCACCGCTGTGCCAAGAAATTCTGCTAT
>JAQUSS010000151.1 GCA_028710135.1 Gemmiger sp.
GCGATGCCTGCGCCCGGGATTGCGCCGATGAATTTATTGCCGGGCTGCCCGATGGGTACAACACCCACATCGAGCAGGGGGGCACCAATGTTTCGGGCGGGCAAAAGCAGCGGCTTTGCATTGCCAGGGCGCTGCTGAAAAAGCCCCGCATCTTGATTTTGGATGATTCCACCTCGGCGGTGGATACCGCCACCGATGCCAAAATACGCCGCGCGTTTGCCGAAAAAATACCCGGTACCACGGTGTTTATCATCGCACAGCGCATTTCCAGCGTGGAAAATGCCGACCATGTGATTGTGCTGGATAACGGGGCGGTCAATGCGTTTGGCACCCCGGCCGAGCTGCTGCAAAGCTGCGAAATTTACCAGGAGGTTTACCGCAGCCAAACCCAGGCTGCCGGAGATTTTGACGAGAAGGGGGAGCAAGCAAATGGCTGAAACAAGAGCAAAGGTTGTGCAAGCCCCCGGCGGGCGTGGCATGCGCGGCCCCCGGCCCAAGGTGCAAAACCCCGGCAAAATTTTTAAGCGGATACTTTCTTACATTTTGGCGCGGTACAAGCTGGCGGTTGGCGCGGTGGTGTGCTGCATTTTCGTCAGCGTGATGGTCAGCGTTCAGATGACGCTGTACATCCAGGTGATGATTGACGATTATATCCTGCCCATGCTGGCCAGCGGCAGCACCGATTTTACCGGTTTTGCTTTCACCATCCTGCGGTTGGCAATTTTTTGCCTGGTGGGGGTGGCGGCCTCGCTTACGCAAAGCAAAATTATGGCAAGGGTGACCCAGGGTACCCTAAAATCCCTGCGGGATGAGCTGTTTTGCTATATGCAGGCGCTGCCCATCCGCTATTTTGATACCCATGCCCACGGCGATATCATGTCGGTTTACACCAACGATATCGATACCCTGCGCCAGATGATCAGCCAGTCGATGCCGCAGCTCCTCAACAGCAGCATCACGGTGGTCAGCGTGCTGATTGCCATGCTGATGCTGGATGTTCCCCTAACCCTGCTAACCCTGGCCATGGTGGGGGTGATGCTGCTGGTAACACGTTACCTGACCGCCAACGCGGGCAAGCATTTTTCCGCCCAGCAAAAAGACCTGGGTGCTGTGAACGGCTTTATTGAGGAGATGATGAACGGCCAAAAGGTCATCAAGGTGTTTGGGCACGAGGAACAGGCCGTTGCCACCTTTGATACCCTGAACGATGGCCTGTTTGCCAGCGCCGATAAGGCCAACCGGTTTGCCAACCTGGCAGGCCCCGCCAACACCCAGCTGGGCAACCTAAGCTATGTGCTTTGCGCTATGGTGGGCGGTGCGCTGGCACTTTCGGGCATGACCGGGCTGACGCTGGGCAAGCTGGCCAGCTTTTTAACCTTTAACAAAAGCTTTAATATGCCCATCAGCCAAATTTCCCAGCAGTTCAATTCCATTATTATGGCGTTGGCCGGCGGGCAGCGCATTTTTGCCCTGCTGGATGAGAAGCCCGAAACCGATGCGGGGGCCATCACCCTGGTAAACGCCAAGCGCTTGCCCGATGATACCGTTACCGAAACCGATAGCCGCACAGGGCTGTGGGCCTGGAAGGATGCACGCGGCGCCACCCCACGGTATGTGGAGCTAAAGGGCGATATTGTGTTTAAAAATGTGGATTTTGGCTACGACCCCGAAAAAATTGTGCTGCACGATATCAATTTGTATGGCAGGCCGGGGCAAAAAATTGCGTTTGTAGGCTCTACCGGCGCGGGCAAAACCACCATCACGAACTTGATCAACCGTTTTTACGATATCCAACAGGGCAGCATCCGCTACGACGGGCTGGATATTGCCGATATCAAAAAGGCAGACCTGCGCAGCTCCCTGGGGATTGTTTTGCAGGATACCCACCTGTTTACCGGCACGGTGATGGAAAATATCCGCTACGGCCGCCTGGATGCCAACGATGAGGAATGCCGTGCGGCCGCCCAGCTTGCCAACGCCGATAAGTTTATCCGGCATCTGCCGGATGGCTACAACACCATGCTGACGGGGGATGGCGCCAACCTGAGCCAGGGCCAGCGGCAGCTGCTTGCCATTGCCCGCGCCGCCGTGGCCGACCCCCCGGTGCTGATTTTGGACGAGGCAACCTCCTCCATCGATACCCGCACCGAGCGGCTGGTGCAGCAGGGGATGGATGGGCTGATGTATGGCCGCACCACCTTTGTGATTGCCCACCGGCTTTCCACCGTGCGCAACGCCGATTGCATCATGGTGCTGGAGCAGGGCCGCATTGTGGAGCGCGGCACCCACGATGAACTGATTGCCGAAAAAGGCCGCTATTATAAACTGTATACGGGTAATTTTGCGGAAAATTCCTGATAAATGCCGGGCCGGAAAAATGTGCGCCACCCGCAGGCAAACTGCAAAAACTTGACGTACTGACAAATAATGGCTATAATACTAGTATCCGAGCGGTGCATTACCGCAAATTTAGGAATCGAAACCTGATTGGGAGGGGTTCGGAATGGCAGTGAAAAAGACTGACAAAAAAGTTTCGCAAACCGTGATCTCGGAGGGGAAGTTCTACACCATCAGCGCCGCAAACGGCCGGGTGGTAGAAGTTGCGGATTATAACACCGAAAATGGCGCTAAAATCCAGCTTTGGGATGATGCAAATGCCGAGTGGCAGCAGTGGGGCTTCGTCCGTGCGGGCGAGGGTGTCTACCGCATCAAAAACCGCTTTACCGGCAAAATGTTGGACCTGGATTGCAGCGGCGTGACCGATGGCACCCGGGTTCACCAGTGGGAGGGCGCACAGGCCAGCAGCCAGCTTTGGGTGGTGGAGCCTATCCATGATGGGCGGGTAAAAATTAAATCCAACCTGAGCGGCAAATGCCTGGACCTGGTTGCCACCAACACCGATAACGGTGCCCTGGTGCAAATTTGGGCCGATTTGGATGGCGAAAACCAGTATTGGTACATTACCGACGTTACCCGCAAACCCAAACCCAGCGCAAAGGCTGCCGCCGCCAAGGCCAAGGCCGAGGTGAAGGCCGCTGCCGATAGCTTGGGCGATGCCGCCACCGATGCCGTTAAGCTGGCCGCCGCCGTGTGGAACGATGCCACCGAGAACGCCGGTAAGCTGGTGGATGCCGCGGTGAAGGCTGTGTCTGATTTTGCGGATGCCGCCCCCAAGGCTACCGCGCCCAAGGCCGAAAAGGCACCCGAGAAAAAATCGGTTGCCGGTGCCGTGAAGGCCGCCCGCGCCAAGGCTGCGAAAGTGGTTGAGCCCGCTGCCCCTAAAGCACCTGAAGCCCCCAAGGCACCCGAGGCACCGAAAGCCGCCAAAGCGGCACCTAAGGCAGAAGCCAAGCCCGCCCCCGCCGCCAAGGCGGAGGTGAAAGCGGAGCCCAAACCCGAGGTGAAGGCCGCTGCCCCTGCCGCCCCCGTGGCAGCCCCGGCAAAGCCTGCCCGCAAGCCTCGCGCCAAGGCAGCCCCCGTGGCAAAGGCGGAAGAAAAGCCCGCCGCCAAAAAGGCAGCCACCAAAAAAGCGGATAAAAAATAAGGGTTAACGTAGCGGAACCGCAAGGTTCGTGAACGTAATCGAAATAAAAGAACCCCCTGTGTGGGCCGCGCGTAAACCGCGCGCTGCCCACACAGGGGGTTCTTTATTGCAAGGCAATGCCACAGAACCATAGAATTATAGAACGGGGGAGGGGGATACACAAAAAGGCTGTTGCAGCCGGTATTCTACGTTGTGGTGTAGAATACTGGTTGCAACAGCCGAAATGTATCTAGCGGGGGGAAGGTTTAGCGGTTGTTGGAGAGGGCCATCAGGCACTGGGCAATGTAGTAATAGCCTTTGCCTGCCTTTTGAACCTCGTAGAAGGCAGCACCCATGGTGTTGTAGTTGCCGTTCAGCAGTTTGGCCTTGGTGGCATCATTGCTCAACCAGGCATCCACGGCGGCCTCCGCAACAGCGGTTACCGACTTGGAGATGTTGAGGGTGTTGGAAAGCGGAATTGCTGCAATATTTTCATCCGCCCAATAGCTGCTGGGCAGGATGGTGGCAGGAATGTTATTATCGCGCAACACCGTAGTCCAATCGGTGTTGTTGGGGCGGGTGTGGCTGTTGTTGCTGGTGATTTCCTTGGCGCGGGTTAGCGCGGCATTATAGATGTTATCATAGCTTGCCAGCTTGTTAAGCCCGGCAGCAGAGCGCTTGTAGTTGGCATAGGTAAGGATGGCCGCGTTCAGCTTCCAGGAGGTGGTGTTATCCGGCACGGAAAGGAAGTTGCCCAGCACGATACCGGCGGTGCGGCACTGTAGCATGAACTCCTGGCTGCCGAAAAAGCCGTTCAGGATGGAGGCGCGGCTGGCACCGGCGTTCAATTTCGTAACCCATTCAATCGAACCCCTGTAATCCGGCTCGCGGCCCAACAGGGTGCGGTAGAGGGTGAGGATGAAGGAGCTGTTATCGTAAGCGTGGGCCTGGTATTCGGTGCTGTTAAAAAAGCCGTTGGCAACTTCAATGCCGGATTTGCCGCTGGCAAGGGCGGCACACCAGTTTTCCAAGCCGGAAACTTCGGGGGGGCGGCCAAGGCAGTTGGCATACAGGCGGTAAACAAAATAGGTACGCTCAAAGTTGGCATCGCGGTAATAGGGAGATTGCAGCGTGCCGGGGATAACGCCGTAGCTATTGCAAAGGCGGATAAACTCTTGGCTGCCGCAGAACCCGGAAATAATGCCCTCGGTCGTCATTTGCAGGCTAAAAGCAATTTGCCAGTGTTCAAAACCGCTGGCATCGGGGGCGCGGCCCAGCATGGCGTTGTAGGCATCGGTGATAATTTGGTCACGAGATTTATTTTTGCTTAAGTATTCTGGGGAGAGCATAAAGCCGCGCACAACATCGCAGCCCGTTGCAACGTGGGTGGTTAACCGGCTTACCCAGTCTGCCAGGCCGGGGCCATCGGGGTTGCGGTTCAAAGCAACCTTGTACAGCCGGGTTACAAACGCGGTAACATCGTTCGCCGCTAGGGTGTCAAGCTCTTCTTCAAACAGGGCGGTTTCGGTGGTGGCCGTTGCGGTA
>JAQUSS010000152.1 GCA_028710135.1 Gemmiger sp.
AGCGCCCCGCCCTGCTCGTTGTAGGTTGCCCACCCGGCATCCAGCGCCGTTTTGGCCGCCGCAAGCTGTGCCGCCGCGGCAGTAAGCTGGGCGCGGGCATCGGCCAGGGTGGTGGCACCGGCGTTATACTCGGCCCAGCCCGCATCCAGCGTGGCTTTGCTTTGGGCCAGCGTTTCCTCCCCCGCCGCCAGCGCGGCGGCACCGGCATCCAGCTTGGCACGCATGGCCGCCAGCGCCGCATCCGAATAGGTTGCCCGGGCTTCCTCCTCCGTCAGCGTCACCCCTTGGGCGGCCTGCTGGGCAATGATTGCCGTCACGCCGCCCGCCAGCTTTTTTTGCGCCACATTTAAGGCGGAAAGCTGCTGGTAGCGGTACAGCTCCTCGGGCTTCATGGCAGATTCCGGGGTGGAGGCCAGCATGGCCGCCAGCGCCGCATCCGAAAATGTTTGCTCGGCCTGGGCGGCTGTCAGGGTAATGCCCTGGGCCGCCGCCGCTTTTACAATGGTTTCCACCCCAGCCTGGTAGGCCTTTTCCCCGGTGTTCATCTCCTGCAAGGCCGCATAGGCGGTTTCGCCGGTGGCAACCTGCGCGCGGGAGGCTTCCAGTTCCATAACGCCCGCATCGTAGGCAGCCTGCCCGGCCTCCAGCTTTTGCCGCGCGGCGGGCAAGGCAGCCTCACCCGCCGCCACCGTGGCAAGGTTTTCCTCGTACTGTGCCATGCCGGCTTGGTACTGGCGCTGGCCCTCCTCCAGTTGCAGGCGGCCCTCGTTCAGCTGGGTTTCCCCCTCGGCAAGCTTTTGGGCATTCTCCTCGTACTGGGCTTTGCCAAGCGTCAGCTGGTTTAAGGCATCCGCCAGCGCGGTGCGGCCATCGCCCAGCTTTTGGGCGTTTTCATCCAGTTCCTGCTGCCCATCCTCAATTTCCTGCTGGCCATCGGCAAGCTCCTGCTCGGCATCCTGGATGGCGGTTTTGCCATCGGCAATCTCGGCGGCGGCATCAGCCAGCTTCTCATCCGCCTCCGCCTTGCCATCGTTATATTCCTGCCAGGCATCGTCAATTTCCGCCTGGGCATCGGCCAAAATGCCATCGTAGCGGGCCTGGCAGCGGGCATCGGCAATGCCCTCCACCGCATCGGTCACCGTTTTTACCGCCGCGGTATATTCCTCGCTCATGGTGGGCAGGGCCAGCGCATCCTCCGCCGTCAGGTAGAGCTCGGTATAGGCGGAATACGCAAAATCTTGCGGCTGGATGTAAAAAACCAGCGCAACGCTGCCGTTGCCCACGCTGGCAGGCTCCCGCTCGTAGGAAAAGTAGTAGGCGTTCAGCACCTTGCCCACCACCGTAAATTCAGTAACGGCAAGGGTATCCTCTATATCCTCGTTATCCTCGGTCACGGTGAAGGTATCGCCGCAGGCAAGGTGCGCACTCACCATGGTAGCGCCCGCCTCAATCACACATTCGCCGGGGCGCTCGGGCCAGCGGCCCTCGGTCAGCTCCAGGCGGTTGATCACCGCGCTGCCGGTAGGGCTGCCATCGGGGCCAACGGGCAGGCTGTGGGCGCGGGCCACGGTGGCATCATTGTTGCCCGCCGCCACCAACAAATCCGCCGAATAGGCGGGCTGCACCCCCGATACCCCCGCAATTTCCCGCAGGGCCGTCACATCGGCATCGGTCAACCCAAGGGTAGAAACCACCTTAGCATCGTAAAAATTTGCACCATCCAGGTACTTTTCCATCGAGTCTTCAATGTCGGGTGTGCTGGAAAGCAACCCCGCCAAAAAGCCTACCCCCAGCGCCACAATCGAAAAGATGGCAAAAAAGCGGCTGCGGGTATTCTTAAAGGTACGCCGTATATTTTTGCGGTAGGTTTTCATCACCATTCAATCCTTTCAACGGGGATTGGCGCGGGGTTGCGGGTGATATCCACCACCCGGCCGCTGTTGATGCGTATCACCCTATCCGCCATGGCGGCCAGGGCGCTGTTGTGGGTAATCACAATCACGGTGCGGCCTTTTTGGCGGCAGGTATCCTGCAAAAGGCGCAGCACCTGCTTGCCAGTTTTATAATCCAGCGCACCGGTTGGTTCATCGCAAAGCAAAATTTTGGGGTTTTTGGCCAAGGCGCGGGCAATGGATACCCGCTGCTGCTCCCCGCCCGAAAGCTGCGCCGGGAAGTTGCCCTTCCGCTCACCCAGGCCCACTTCCTCCAGCACCAAGTCCGCGTCGATGGGGTCGCGGCAAATTTCGCTGGCAAGCTCCACGTTTTCGCGGGCGGTCAGGTTTTGCACCAGGTTGTAAAACTGAAACACAAACCCAACGTCATACCGTCTATATTCCGTAAGCTGCTTCTGGTTGCAGGCGCTTACCTCCCGCCCATCCAGCCAAATTTCCCCGTCGTCGCAGGTATCCATCCCACCCAGCATATTCAGCACGGTGGTTTTGCCTGCGCCCGAAGGGCCCAAAATAACGCAAAACTCGCCCTTTTCAATGGTAAAGCTCACATGGTCCGCCGCGGCAAGGCGGTTTTGCCCCATCTGATAATATTTACAAACCCCATCAAAGGATACAAACGCAGTAGGTGTTGGCATAGCCGTGTCCCCCATTTCTGGTATTGGCCACCCTGGGGCAGGCGCGCGTATCTCCCCCATAATTCGGCCTATTATAACAGTATACCACGTTTTTTTATAAAATCGATGAAAAAACGGTGTACAAAAACGGCAGCTTTGCTGTATTTTCCGCCTTTCTAGGTGATTTTCACCCGGCCAAGCCAAAAACACGCACAAAGCTGCCGCCAAGCCCCGCCACGGGGGCCATATACCATTTGGTTAAAGCGCAATTTCCTGCAAGCGGAGAAGCGCCAAAATATAAATTTCAAGCGCCTGCATCAGCTTTTCAAAGGGGGCACCCTCGTTGGCACCGTGCATGGGGCCTGCAAATTCCGGGATGGCAAGGGTGGTATCCTCGGGCCCAAAGCTGACCGCATAGGGGAAATGGCGGGCATAGGTGCCGCCCCCCATGGTGAAGGGGGTTTTGTGCTCGCCCGTCACCTCGTTGTAGGTGGAAATCAGGGTTTGGATGGCCGGGCTGTTTGCATCGATATAGAAGGGTACCCGGCTGCTAACCCCTTCTAACAATGCGGCATCACCGCAGGCCGCCTGCATGGCCGCCGTCAGGGTTTCGGCATTGGTGTTTGTGGGGTAGCGGCAATCAAAGCCCTGGCGAATCACCCCATTTTCCATCGTGATCACACCGCCAATAATGGTCAGCGGGGTAAACAGCCCATCATCCGCCGCAATGCCCAGCCCCGCGCCATCGGTGGCGCTATGCAGCTTGTCAAGCACCTGCAAATAGGCCGTTTCAGCCGGGGTTACCACCCCGCTTTGCAGCAGGCAGCGCACCAGCAGGCCAATGGCGTTTACCGTCCCTTCGGGGGTAGCCGCGTGGCCGCTTTTGCCCTGCGCGTGGAGTATGGTTTTATCCCCCACGGCCTCCACCGTAACGCCGGGCAGGGCCGTCAAGCGCGAAGCCTCCACCCGCAGGGTGCAGCTGGCACGGTCGGGCACGGCATTGTGGGCCACGCCGCCCGCAAAGGCCTCAATCATCCCGCCCTCCAGCGGGTGGGAAGCAATCACCCCGCTAAAGCCGCCCTTTTCGCCGTTGCAAACCGGGAACTCAGCATCCGGGGTAAAGCAGAAGGCGGGCATGGGGAAGTTGGCGGCATAATAGTCTACATCCCCCATCCCGGTTTCCTCGTTGGTGCCCAAAATGGCCCGCACCGGGTAGTGCAGCGGGATGCCGCTCTCCTTCAAATATTTTAAGGCATATAGGCACAGGATGGTGGGGCCTTTATCATCGGCCACGCCCCGGCCCAGCAGCCAGCCATCCTTCATGCGGACGGTGTAGGGGTCGGCATCCCAGCCGTTACCCTCCGGCACAACATCGGTGTGGGTAATGGTTGCCAAAAACTTTTGCGCAGGGGCAATGGCTGCGGTTTCGGCCCAGCCAATGTAGCCATCGGCATCGTGGGTGGCAAGGCCCAGCTCCCCGGCAATTTCCAGCGCCTTTTCCAGCGCTGCCTTGGGGCCTTCGCCAAAGGGTGCGCCGGGGGCGGGGGTGCTTTCCACACTGGGCACCGCCACCAGGCGGGTGATATCCCGCAGAATTGCCTCCCGGTTTTGCTCCGCAAAGGCATGAATTGCGCCAAGGCGCGGGTCGTTTATCGCAGCTTTCATAGCAGTTCCTCCAACATTAAAATAGTGCCCCTGCTGGGGCGGCCTTGCCTGTTTCGCCAGGGTAGCGCCGCATCATTTCCGCCTAATGGCTTGATGTGGCATTGCCCCGGCATTCAGAAATGTAAATGCGCTTCTTTTGGCATACGCTTTGGTGGCGACATGCCAAAATGCCAAAGCTCAAAATGCCAAAATTCAAAATACCAAAACCGCCCGCCACAAGCCGGTTGCCGGGCCGGCAGTGCCGGGGCGGCGGGGGTGCCTGGCATGAAGCGATAGGGCTTGGATACGCTAAGTATTATAGCATAAATCCCCGCCAAGTATTATAGCACAAATCCGCGCGCTTTGCGCAATATTTATCCGCTATTTAGGCGCTATTTATCCGCTAAAAGCCGCGCATTTCGGGCATATCGCGCCAAAAACGCTTATGGCAGTGGTTCATCTGGCATTTTTCGTTCCGGCGTTCCTCAATGGTCAGGGCGTTAAAAAACCGCTTCCACAGCGCCTGCCAATCCTGCTCGGCGGCATCGGGGGTGGGCTCGTACGCGGCCATGCTCAGGTATTCCACCTGCTCCCCCCGCCGTAGCAGGGCGGCGCTGTGGGTGGCATCGTAAATTAAAAAATTTTCGTCGGGCAGGCGGTTGCAAAAATGCGCCCGTAATAGGGGCAACACACAGTGCTTGGGGTGGATAATGGCGCCCAAAGTATCGCCCCGCTGTTCAAAGCGGATAAACTCCTTCATCAGGCAGGCTTCGTTGTTCACGGCCCGCTCCAGCGCAAAGGCGGCTGCACCGTCCGGGTCGCCCAGCATTTGGGCG
>JAQUSS010000153.1 GCA_028710135.1 Gemmiger sp.
GGTTTCGGGCAAATCGCCCTACATCCTGGCGTTGGATGCCGGCAGCTACCTATTGCGTGAAACCGTGGCCCCGGCGGGCTATGCCGTTACCACCGATATCCCCTTTACCGTCAACCCCGATATGAGCGTGAGCGGCACCACCGATGCGGTGGAGGGGGCAAATATCACCCTGCGGGATAACGCCCTGTATGTGAAAATTGCCAAGGTGGACGAAAACGGCAGCGTGGTGGCGGGTGCTACCCTTACCCTGACCGATGAAACCACCGGCGAGCTGGTGGAGCAGTGGGTTTCGGATAAAGATGTACACACCATCACCCGCGCGGGCAGCACCGGCGTTGCCCTGGTGGGTGGCCACACCTATGTTTTGCATGAGGTTGCCGCCCCGGCAGGCTACCAATTGGCCGAGGATTTGCGCTTTGTGTTTAACGGTGATGGCACCATACCCAACTGCCCCTACCGCTTGGTTTCGATGGTGGATAAGCTGGAAGTAGCACCCCTGCCCGATAACCAGGCCCCCAGCGAGGAACAAGCCCCCACCAAAAACGAGGTTACCGTGGGTGACCCCGGCACCGGTGGCGACCCGGCAGGGGGCGATGGCGGCGCGGTGAACGGTGCAACAACGGTAGACCCCAGCGCGGGCAATGGCACCGGCAACGGCACCACCGGCACGGGCGGCAAAACCATTTTGCGCACCGGCGATAGCCCGGTGATGTGGATATTTTTGGCCCTTGCTGTAATTTGCATTGGTGGGGCAGCCACCCTGTTTGTGGTGGCGTACCTGCAAAAGAAAAAGAAAAAATAAAATGCGGCATGGCGGCAGCAGGAGGTGAACAAGGTATCGATACGGCAAAACAAGGCGGGGCAGCGCCGGGGCAACCGGGCAGCGGGGTAGCAGATGCGCTGGCACATTCGGCGCAACCGGGCCAACCGGCCCAACCGGGGTATATGGAACCCCAGGCGTATTTGGAACATTTGGAGCATTTGGCCCGGCAGGATAGTGCGCCGCAAAACGGCCCCACCACCCCCAAGGCAAGGCACCATGCCCCCGATATGGACGCGCCAACGGTGGTTTTTGTGCCACTGGGTGGGGAACCAAAAAAAGCGCCGCCGGTAACCCCAGCCCCCGCCGCCACCCCGGCCCCGGCTAAACCACAAAATTTGGCCCCGGCCCCAGCTAAACCGGCCACTCCGGCCAAGGCCCCGGCCAAGCAGGCCAAGCCGCCCCGCGTTGCGGCCGATGTGCAAGCCGCGCGCAGGCCGGTGGCCATACAGCGGGGCAGCCAGGGTAGCGCTGCAACAGGCAAACCCCAGACCGCCCCACCTGCCCACCGCCCGGCACCCACAGCGTACCACCCGGCTGAAACCGCGTACCGCCCGGCAACCCCGCCCCCGCAGCACACCACCCCCAAAAGGGTGTACAGCTACGAGCGGGTGAACAACCCCCGCAGCGAAACGCGCCGTGGCACAGCCACCCACAGCACAGCCACCCGGGGGCAACCCGCCCGCCTTACCCTGTTTTTGCAGGTGGGGGCTGCGGCCCTGCTGGTGGTGGCGCTGGTACTGTTGGCGGTATTTTATAACATTTGGGCGGGCTACCAAGCCAGCCGCGCAAGCTACCAAAAGCTCAACAGCAACCTGCACTGGGCGCAAAGTACCCCCGCCGCCAAGGAGGGTTCCCAGCTGGATTTTAGCGCCCTGCTGGCCCAAAACCCGGATACCGTGGGGTGGATAACCGCCCCCGGCATGGGGGTATCCCTGCCCGTTACCCAAAGTGCAGAGGGCAACATTTACCTAGACCATGGCTTTGACGGCACCCCCAACAGCAGCGGCTGCCTGTTTTTGGCAAGCTGGGATACCGCCGGCTGGGCCGAGGGGCTGCACCGTGTCATCTACGGGCACAACATCCACGATGGCACCATGTTTGGCCAATTGGCCAACTACCGGGATAAAGCCTTTTATGCCCAAAACCCCGCGTTTATGCTCTATACCCCGCAGGGGGATTACCAGTGTGTGGTTTTTGCCTGCGCCGATGCAACGGATGGCGACGAGAACTATACCCTGGATTGGCAACAAGGCCCGGCCTACGATGCCTACCTGGCAGGGCTAAAGGCAAATGCACTCTACGATACAGGGGTGGAGGTACCCGGCGGCAGCCAGATTCTAACACTTTCCACCTGCACTTCCTCCTTTGCGGTAAACGACCAGCGCTTTGTGGTACACGCCGTGATGGAAAAGGTTGGTTAAACCATCGATATAAAATAAGTAGCCATGGCCCTTTGCCATGGCGCAAGGAGAGAAAAAACGAAGATGAAGAAAAATGAAATACTGGAGCAGCTTGACCACAATTCCTTTTGCGTGGTGGGCGACAATGCCTACGGCCACCGCAAAGATTTCCCCGTGGAGATTGCGCGGCACCCCAACAGCAAAAAAATATATTATATGTCCGTTACCATGCAGGTACCCCTGGATAAAGCGGATGCCAAGGAGTTGCGCCACCACCTGAAGGAGCGCGGCGTGAAAGCCACCGTGGCAGGGCGGGTGGCAACCACCGTGCTTACCGTGCGCGGGGCGGATGGCACCAACACCCTGATGAACCGCCTGGACGAAGTGATTTCGGCCCTGGAATTTTGCGGGGTAAAGCCGCCCTACCTTTGCGGCATCTGCGGCGATGGCGGGGCCGATACCTATATGATGCGCCAAACCACCCCCCAGTTTTACGATGTGGTACACGCATCCTGCATGAGCAAAATGCAAAACAACCTGGCCGATAAAGCCAGCAAAAACCCCGGCAACTACCTTACCGGCATTTTGGGCGCGCTGCTGGGGGCGCTGGTTGGTATGCTGCCCGCGCTGCTTGGCATCTACTACCTAAACGTGGTTTCGGGCTGGCTGTTTATGCTGCTGCCCATTGCCACCTACTATGGCTACAAGCTGCTGCACGGCAAAATGAACATTGCCGCGCCCATCTGCTCGGTGGTATTTTCTCTGTTTGGGCTTTGCGCGCTGCTGTTGGCGCTGGATGTGATGGTGAACTTTAGCGGCTACACCGACACCCTGGAGGAAGCCATCAGCTATACCTTCTATTACACCTTCCAAAATTTCTCTCTCTCCTATTGGTCTTGGCTGGGCGAGGATTTGGGTTCCATCATCGTATTCTACGTGCTTGGTTTGGCATTCTCCTTCGGCGTTATCTCCAACACCAACAAAAGCGAGCTGAAGAGCATGGAAGAAATACTGAAAACGCGGATGCCGATTGTGCGCCCGGGCGCGGCCTCGGCAGCTCCGGCCACGGTCGCTCCGGCCCCGGCCCCGGCACTGGCGGAAAACCAGGATGCCCAGAATGGATGACACCCCGGGCGATGCCGCAATGCCCCGGGAGAAGGCAAAGCTTAGCATCGTTTGCCCCGCCAGCTTTGCAGAGGCGGAATATATGACCCAAACGCTGTTACAGCAAAAGGGCCTGGTGCTGAATTTGGAACGCATGAACGCGGAAAACAAACAGCGCCTGCTCGATTATTTAGGCGGTGCCACACAGGTGCTGGATTACGCCATCAACCAAATTTCCGAAAATGCCTGGATTATCACCCCGGGTGGGGTCATGCAGGGGGAAAGCGGGTTCTACGGCGATACGCCGGGCTTGTAAGCATAAACCGGCTGGGAATGGAGGAACAACCATGAAGCCACGTCCTTTTCGTATAGGAATCACCTGGGGCGAAAAAACAATTTTGGCCCATCGATGTTGCTTTTGCAAGCACGCGGTTATCGAAAACGGGTGCCGGTGCGCCTTGGGGCGCTTTGCTGAAAATTGTGACGATTGCCGCAACTTTCAGCGCGAAAAGGATGTAAAGGCACGTATGGAAGTTCTGCTCAAAGAGCTTCCCTCTGGGTTTGGGCAAGAAAAACAACCGGCATCGCCGGAAAAAACAGAAAGGCAAGGGTAAGCATTATGGAGGATGAAAAAAGCTGTCCTGTCAGCAGCTCCCACGCGCAGGAAATGTTAGAGCTGTTGGCAAAGCGCGTGGGCTGCGAGGAACTTAGCGATTTACTGAAAAAAGAAGAACAAGGCAAGGTGTTTGAGGCACTATCCTGCATTGGCGCAGACGATTACCCTGTGTCTGCATGGAACGAGGTAAGCCGCTACCTGATTGGCCGCGAATATACCTACCAAAACGGCACCTTTGTCAAGGTGGAAATTTTGCATGGGCTGTTGCAAATTAACAGGAAATAACCCGCTTCCACCCCAAAAGCGCGAAAAAAGCGCGAAAACAGGTAGCCGAACATTTTGTACAATAGGAGAACGAAACCATGAAAAAGAGAAACGCATTTTTGGCCGCAGTGCTGGCGCTGTGCATCAGCGTGCTGCTTTGCGCCTGCGCTTCCTCCAACCAGCCCGCGGTGCAGGTGGGCAGCGATGAAGTACCCACCCTGTACGCGGCGGTGGGCAAACGGGATATTACCGCCACCAACAAGGGCGACGAGAACGACACCCAATATGTAACGATGACCTATAAAGAGGGCGCTGTATCCGAGGAAGATTTGCTGCGCTATATGGTTCTGCTGATTGACCAGTCGCGCTTTATCACCACCATCGATGCCTCCACCGAGAATGGTGTCCTCACCATGCAGCTTGGCAAGGAATCGGCCACGCATGGCAAAACGATCCTTGTGGATATTGAGCACCCGGAGGCTGGTAGCACGGTTATCCGCTACACGGCTGGGTTTGGCACCCTGACCCCCTCGCCCGCAGCCGGCGGGCCGGAGCCTGATGCCACCCCCGAAGCCGAACCCACCCCGGCACCCGATGCCACCGCAGCACCGGAGGCCGAATCGGAGGCCGAATCGGAAGCCGAAGCGGAAGCGACCGCGGCCCCCGATGCCACCACCCCGGCCGAGGTGCCGGCCACCACCGGCGCTGCGGATGTTTCCGCCGCGCTGGATGCCACCACCACCACCGATACCAATGCCGCCCCGCTGGGTAGCTGGGTAAAAACCGCCATGTATGCCACCAAGGATAAAACCTACCACACCGTCTAT
>JAQUSS010000154.1 GCA_028710135.1 Gemmiger sp.
AACACAAAGCAAACAAAAAAACTGCCGAAGAACCCGTTTGGCAAGGTTCTTCGGCAGTTTGCTTCGCATCAGGTCAGGGCGCTTCGCCCAAAATGGCAGGGCGGGCAAAAAATATCAGGAGCCTTGGGTCAGGCTCTTTTTTAGCAGGTAGCGGTAATAATCGTTGGCAATCTTCTTTTTTTCCCGTATGCGGTAGGGCACATGGATGCCGCCCGCCAAAATAAAGGTATCCTCCACACAGTCCACATAATCAAAATTAATCAGGTAGCTTTTGTGGCAGCGGTAAAACCGGGGGTCCTCCGCCAGGGCGGCGGCAATGGCGGCCAGCGTTTCGGCGCAGCGCAGCGTTTCGCCGTCCTTTTGGTGCAGGTAAATGCAATGGTCTAAGCTCTCAAAAAACAAAATGTCGCTGTAAAAGCAATAGCGGATGTTCCCCCGTATGTGCAGGGGCAGGCAGGGGCGGCTGGGGGCATCCTGCAAGCCATCCAAAAGCGCCCACAACCGCGCCCGGCTCACCGGCTTTAGCAGGTAATCGGCCGCTTTTACCTCGTAGCTTTCCACCGCATAATCCCGGGTGGTGGTTAAAAAGGCAAGGGGGGCCTGGCAGCCGCCCTCCCGCAGGCAGGCGGCGGTTTCAATGCCCGTTAGCCCGGCCATTAATACATCCAGCAGCAGCAGGGAATAGCTGGCACCGTTTTGCTGTATATCCACCAGCAGGCTTTCGCCACTGGGGTAGGCGGTGATGGATACATCCACCGCTTTTTCATCGCGGTATTGCTCCAGCAGGCTTTGCAGGATGGCAAGCTCATGGGGTTGGTCGTCACAAATGGCGATGCTTAACATGATTGCGGCTCCTTTGCGGTGTGGTGCAGGGGCAACACGGCCTCAATTACAAAACAGTCTTCCTCAAACCGATAGGAAACGTAGCCGTTGTATTGCCCCACAATGTACTCTATGCTGGCAAGGCCAAGGCCCGGTTGGCCGGTTTTTTGGCTAACCAGCCGCCCCTCCTCGTTCAGGGGCACCGGCTGGGCCGAATTTTTGCTGTGCAGCAGCAAGCTGTTTTTGGCCACCTGAAAAGTACCAAGCAGGTACCGCTCGGCGCTGGGGGGCAAGCGCAGGCAACCCTCCAGCGCGTTTTGCAGGATGTTGCCTACCAGGGTGGTTAAATACACATCGTCTAGCGGCAGCTTTTCGGGCAATTGCAGGTTCCATTCGGTGCGTATGCCAGCCTCCTTGGCGCAATGGTCGTAGTAGTTTACCAAAATATTTACGGTATCGTTTTTGGTGTATACGGGCATATCCTCGCTCAAAGCGGCAAGGTCAGCCTGGTAATCGGCCAAATAGGCAAGCAGCTTATCGTAATTTTTGGTGGAGGCATACCCGGCCAAAATGTTCATGTGGTATTTCATATCGTGGCGCATCCGGCGCACTTCGTCGTACCGCTCGGCCATCAGGGTATGTTGGCGCTTGGCCAGGGCCAGCTGGCCGCGCAGGGCCTGTTCGCGCAAGGCGCGCTCCTTGGCATCCAGGGTGTTGTAAATCACCTGCACCAGCACAATCACCATCAGCTCCATCACGGCCACCATCACCATGGCAATGGGCATATCCTGTGGCCGTTCATAGATGCCGGTGGGGTAGGCGGCAAGCAGCTCCATCAACACATACATCGAGAAGGTGGTCAGCAGCATAATGCCCCACCCTTTATCCAGCAGGGCCAGCGCTTTGCGGTAACGGTCGCCTATCAAAAAGCGCAGCGCCAAGCACCACAGCAGCAGCCCGCCGCTGCGCAGCAGGGTATCCACCCAAAAGTTCCCGCCCGAAAGTAGCCACGCGGCCATAAAGGCAAAAAAATCAATCAGGGCAATGCTTAAATCGCTGATGCAGTAGGTGATTACAAATTTGATGCCCCGGTAGCGCGAAATTACAAAAAAATAGATAAGGCTTGGTATGGTTAGGGTAATCAGCGTCCAGCGGGCATCCCGCCAGCCGCCTTTTATCAAATTGCCGCCAATGCAAACCATAAGCAACACCGCCGCAACAAAACAGGTAAAGATGGCTACCTTGCGGCGGTCATAGCGTAGCTCAGATAATTGCACAAACAAAAACATTTGCGCAACCACCAACACCGTGGTATTGACAACCAGGCTGGCAACTTCGGCAATTGGCATGGTAAAGGTTCCTTCTTTCCATTATGTAAGCCTTGCTCGGTTTTGGTGGCAAAGCACAAGGGCATAATTACCTAGTATTAGCTTAACATACGGGCAAGCATTGCGCAACAAGGCATCCATGCGGCTTACGTTCAAAAAGCTGCGTGTTACGTAAAACCACACAAAAAGGCTGCGCCTTCTATTATAATAGGCGCTATGAGGCAACCCCAAAAACGCCCTGAAAAACGCCTTGAAGGAGAAAAAGAAAGAATGAAATTAAAACGCTTTTTAGCCGGGTTACTGGCAGCTTGTATGCTGTTAAGCACGGCCCCTACCGCAGCTTTTGCAGAGGGCACCCCCACCGAGGAAGTGGCTGCGGTGGAAATGGCGGCTACCCCCGAGGATGCCGCTACCCCTACCCCGGCGCCGGAACAAACCCCGGAGCCGGAACCGACGGCAACCCCCGTGCCGGAACAAACACAAAAACCGACGGCAACGCCGGTGGCAACCGCCACGGCTGCCGCCACGGCTACCGCTATGCCTACGGCTACCACTATGCCCACGGCTACCACTATGCCCACGGCTACGGCTCTGCCCACGCCCACGGCAACGGCAACCGCCACGCCTACCCCGGCCCCCACGGCCACGGCAGCGTTGGCGGCGGCGCGCAAGCTGTTTGAGGCCCTGCCCCAAAGCCTGACGGCGGAGCAGTGGCAGGCCATGACCGAGGAGGAGCAGGCGGCCCTGTATGAACAGCTGGAGGCCGCGGGCCTTGCCTATGACGCACTGGCCGAGGACGAAAAAGCAGCCCTCGCCGAGGCGTATGCCCAGTGGAGCGCCATGGTGGCAACCGTGCAGCAGGCAAGCGATGTGGCCCTGCTGGCGGCCCATCAATGCGAGAACGGTACCTTTGCCCAACCATTGAGTTGGGACGACCTGACGGCGGGCACCTACTACCTTACCGGGGATTTGACAATTGAGAGCAGCATCGGAATTAGTGCCGGGGATGGTGGGGTTGTCCGTATTTGCCTGAATGGGCACTCCATCATCCAGAATGGTTCCCAATATGTGCTTGAAGTCGAAAGCGGGAAGTTGGTCCTGTGTGACTGCAAAGGTACGGGCAAGGTGACCCATGCTTCTGGCAAAAAGAATACCGGCGTTTACGTTAAGAGCGCAGGCACCTTTATCATGAACAGTGGCAACATCGTTGGCAATAGGAAGGAAGGCTTCAGCGGCGGCGGCATTTACAACAACGGCGGTACCGTTGAGATCAATGGCGGTACGATCGATGGTAATAGCACCGATAGAGATGGCGGCGGTATCTACAACAAAGGCAGCCTTGCAATCAATGGCGGCGAAATCATGAACAATAGAGCCGAAGGTAGTAGTTATGGCGGCGGTATCTACAACGCCAGCGGGGCAACCCTAACGACCACAAACGGTTCCATCCACAACAACGAAGCTACATCGGGGTCCGGCGGCGGCATCGCGAACGAGGGCACCGCCACGATCGGTGACACCAGCATCACCAACAATTCCGCGGGGAACAAGGGTGGCGGCATCTACAATTCTGGAGTCCTCACCCTCAATGGGGCTACGATCAAGGACAACAATGCCAACGGGGTGGGTGGCGGTATTTGGGCCGGGGGAACCGTTACCTTACATGGCAGCAATGAAATCACTTACAACAGCTACGACAACCTTTACGTGCCGTCAGGCAAGTACCTGACAATCGGTGGGGCTGTCAGTGGCACGGTATACATTGACACGCAGGTTGACCCCGTCTCCGGTACATCGGTGGAGTTTGCCAAACCGGGCACCGGCTACACCATCACCGATACGGATGTGCGTGCTTTTGAATCGTCCACCGATGGTTTTGTGGTTAAGAAAAACAGCGGCGGGAACTTAGAGCATGCAGTGGCGGCACCCCCCATCTCTGCCGCTGATTTTACGTATACCGCCCCGAGCGACCTCTACTACACGGGCACCGCCAAGGCAGCTACCGTAACAGCGAAGCAGAGCGCTACCGACGCTGGCGTTGGCGCCCTCACCATAAGCTATTATGATGCGAACGGCATGGCGACCCCCAGCAGAGCAGGCACCTACACGGTCAAGATCACGGATGCAAACGGCGTCGTGACTGATCTGGAAGTGGGTGAATTCACCATCAGCTACATCACCAGCCTTGGCGACGCAACGTTGAACACCCCAACAGGTAACAACGGCTGGTACATCGGGGATGTTACCGTAACGCCCCCCGCGGGTTGCCAGATCAGCACAGTGGGTGGTGTGGCGGACGACGGATGGCTCTCCGAAATGAAATTCGCGAAGAACACCAATGCCGCGGGCAAAAAGGTGCCCTACTACTTGAGAGATGCCGCCGGGCACATCACCGCTAAACAAGAAACGGCCACCGTTAAAAGGGACGCGGCGAAGCCAATCTTTTATACTGCGACCAGCGCAACGGACATCACCGAAACCACCGCCAAGATCACGGCGTCGGCAATCGACGCGAACCCCGGCTCCGGCATTGCCAGCTATAGCTTAACGGTCAACGGCAAAACCATGACGGCCACGGACGGCGTTTTTAATGTTACGGGCTTGACAGCCGGTACAGAATACACCGCGACGGTGACAGTGACCGACAACGCGGGCAATGTGGGCACGGAAGCCGAAAGCAGCATGAAGTCCCTCACCTTTACCACAAAAAAGACGGCCATCACCACGGCGGCGGTCACCATCACCGTGCCCGTGAAGAATGCCACGCCTAATACCACGGCTACGGTTGCTGCTGATGCACCCTATACAGTAGGCGCGGTGACTTGGGCGC
>JAQUSS010000028.1 GCA_028710135.1 Gemmiger sp.
TTCTCAGACACAATCGCTTGCGTCCTGTGAATTACTTTACTTTTTGGAATTGTTTAACGTGATTTCCATCACGATTAAGGTTTCCACAAGTTTCAGTATTGTTCAATTTTCAAGGTCCTGTGTGCCGACCCCGCTTGGGGCGACTCGATTATTATAACTCGTTAGCTACCTGTTTGTCAAGCACTTTTTTGAGCTTTTTTTTAGCCGCATCCGGGGCGCGCTGCATCTCTTGAAGCAGCTTGATTATCATACCACCCAAAGCGACAATTGTCAACGATTTTTTACAGGTTTTTTAACTTTTTTTGCATCCGATTTTACCCCGGGTACATCTGGTAGGGCTGCCCGCCATCCACCACAAAATGCAGGCTGGGATTGCAAATTGCCACGGCATAGGCTACTATAAAGGTAACGAAGGAGGGCAACGCGATGCTTCTTGCTTTTAATATTGGGAACTCAAACCTAACCTTTGGGGGGTACACCCCGGACGGCAAGCTGATTTTTTCGGCTAAAATTTATGCGGACCCGGTTGCCAGCGCGGACGAACTGACCTATAAAATCATCAATATGCTGGCGCTGTACGGGGCCGACCCCCTCAGCATCCGGTGGGTGATTATGGCAAGCGTTGTTCCGGCGCTTACCCCCCGCCTGCGCGAGGCCGTTGGCCGGATGACCCAGGCCCCCGTGATGACGGTTGGCCCCGGGCTGAAAAGCGGGGTGCGCATCCGGCTGGATAACCCGGCCCAGCTGGGTGGCGAGCTGCTTTGCGCCGTGGTGGCCGCGCTGAAGCACACCAGCCCGCCCTTGATTGTGCTGAACATGGATACCGCCACCACCCTGCTGGCGGTGGACGAGAGCGGCAGCCTGCTGGGCGGGGCCATTTTGCCGGGGCCGCAGCTATCGCTGGCAGCGCTTGTAAAAAACACGGCCCAGCTACCCCAGGTGGAGCTGGAGGCCGCCCCCAAGGCCCTGCTGGGGGCCAACACCAGCGACTGCCTGCACAGCGGCATTGTGAACGGCACCGCCGCCATGCTGGATGGGATGGTGGGGCGGTTCCGCCGGGCGCTGCACTGCCCAGATGCCCCGGTGATTGCCACCGGCACCCTGCCCGAGAGCGTTCGCCAGGCCTGCGGTTGCGCGGTGGAGTACCGCGAAACCCTGATTTTGGATGGCCTGTACGCCATTTGGCTGCGAAACGTAAAACGGTAACCCCGCTTTTGCCCCCCAAACCGCCCCTGCCCCTATACATTATATAGGGCGTTTTTGCGGCGCGCTACAAGGGGCAGTTTTGGGGGATGCTTTCGCTTGCCCGCATTTTTTGTCTTTTCGCGTTTCCACCGCTTTTTTGTTTCCTTACGCACACCTCTGCCGGGGGCCGTTACCAAATTGGTAGCGGCCCTTTTTGCTGCCCCGCCCCGCGCCTGGCAACGGCCTGCCTTGCGGGTGGGTTGGGTGGCGTTGCCACAAAAAACCGCCGCCCCGCACCCGGCTGGCCGCGCCGACATACTATGGGGAGAGAGGAGCTGGTTTTATGAAACGAATATCTTCCCTGCTGGTGGGGTTGGCCATGGCGGGCGGGCTGTTGGCTTGCCCTTTTACCGCCCTGGCGCTGGAGCCGGTGCGAACGGACATTTTGCCGGGCATGGATGTGAGCGCCAACCAGGGCTACATCGATTTTGACGCGGTGGTGGATCGCGGCATCAAGGTGGCCTACATCCGCGCGGGGCTGGGGCCGGACATTGTAGGCTCCAGCTTTTTCCAGAATGCGGCCGATGCCAAGGCCGCCGGGCTAGCCTTTGGGTGCTATTTTTATATGACCGCCACCACCATTGACGAAGCCATTGCCCAGGCCGATTTTTTTGCCAACCTGCTTGCCCAGGTGGATTATTCTTGCCGCCCGGCCATGGATTATGAGGAATTTTCGGGGTCATCGCGGTTTGAAATCAACGAGATTGGGGCCGCCTTTATGGCCGAGCTGGAGGACCGCACCGGTATTACCCCCATGATGTATACCGATGCCTACGCCGCCGAGGCCATTTGGTACACCGGGTTTGGGCGCTACCCCCTGTGGGTGGCCGATTGGGGGGTAACGACCCCCGATGTGCGCAGCGATACCTGGAGCGGCTGGACGGGGTTCCAGTATTCGAACACCGGCAGCATCCCCGGCATTGACGGCTATGTGGACCTTGACCGTTTTACCGCGGATGTGCTGCTATCCTCGATGGATGTTACCTGGCAAACCAGCAGCACCACCTACACGGTGCAGGCCGGGGATACGCTGTGGGGGATTTCGCAGCGGTTTGGCACCACCGTGGCCGCCATTGCGGCCTTGAACGGCATTGCCAACCCCAACCTGATTTTTGTGGGGGAGGTTTTGCGAATACCGCGCTGAGGATTTCGCGCTGAGAATTTAAGGTTTGTGGGAGGATTTTGCGCGTGATTCGCACGGGTTTGGCGCGGCTTTACGAGAGTTTGCGGATTCGCGAGGATTCGCGAAGATTTACGGGGATTCTCCGGGATTCGCGAGAGGTTGCCGAGGCTTTGCCGGGGCTTGGCGGGGATTTTACCGGCCTTGGCGCGGATTTTCCGGCCTTGGCGGCGCGTTTTGTGAAGGCTGGGCAGCGCAACCGCCGCGGCGCGGCGCGGCGCAAAAAACACCCTGCATCGCAAGATGCAGGGTGTTTTTATTCGCTGGTGACCCGTACGGGAATCGAACCCATGTTACAGCCGTGAAAGGGCCGTGTCTTAACCGCTTGACCAACGGGCCGAAAAAGATACAGGATTTCGCTAAAATAGCAAGCACAACTACCAGCCACTATTGCGGCCAGCCCCCCAAGTACCTTAGCGAAAGCCTGTATATGGTAGCGGTAACTGGATTTGAACCGGTGACAAATCGGGTATGAACCGAGTGCTCTAGCCAACTGAGCTATACCGCCATATCGCTGAAACACCTCAACAAAAGGTGCTTTATTATTATAGAGAACAGCGTGCCTTCTGTCAAGTGGTTTTTCGCGCTTATTTTCAATTTCAATAAAATTATTGCCGCTTTGATGCCCTTTTAATCGCCCCTTGTTTTATGTTGCCGCTATGCGGTGCAAAATATGCGCGGGAAGGGTTGGGGCATAAAAATCATATAGGTGGCGGCGGCAAGGGTTGGGGGGTGGGGGTGGCGGATGTTGCGGCCCGCCCTTTGCGGGTTGCCTTGCCAACGCGGCTGTAGGGCAAGGGCTCTGCTCTTGCCGCGCTGGCGGGGGCGGCAAGGTTGCCCTTGGGCAAGGCCGCCGGGGGTGATGGCATTGAAAAGGCCCGCAGCCATTTTTATAGCCTGCAAGCCGCCGCAAACACCCACGGACAGAGCAGAGCCCTGTCCCTACGGAGGTGCGGGTGGGTGCGGCGCAAATTCTATAGATGGCGGCGGCAAGGGTTGGGGGTTGCAGGTGTTGCCTCCCCCCCTTACGACCACCCTTTTGCCCGAACCTGCCTGCCGCCATTTTTTGCCATGGCCGCCCTGGGTGCGGCGGGGGCCCGCCCCTTGATGGCCAGCAACAAACAGGTGATGAGAAGCGCAGCTGCCAGCGAAAGGGCCGCCGGTAACGGCTGATAGTGGATAAAATCAAACCCGGTTCCACATTCTGGGTCAAGCAATATCAGAATGGCTTTGATGGGGTGGTAGTTGAGCGGCTGCCACTCGACATTGCCGAAATACCCATACACAAAGGCAAGGGCGGTTCCCACCAAAGAAGCCGAGGTGGCGGATGCCGTTAGCAGAACAATGGGTGCCACTGCCACCGCCACCAAAACATTTGCCAAAATAATGCGCAGCGCCCATGCCAGCAACAGCGGCCCCGCGCCCATGCTGATGCCCAGCAGCCAGGCTGCCAACACCCCCAGCAGGTAGCTTTCCACCCCAAACAGCAGGGCCAGGCCCGCCAGCACCACCAGCTTGCCGGCCAGCAGCTTCCGGTAGGAAACCGGGATGGTTTGGATGGCTTTCAGGGTATCGCCTGAAAATTCGCGGGAGATGAAATTCCCGCCCAGCAGCGCAAAGATTATGGGGGAAAAATAGGTGCAATTGGCAAGAAGAATATTGCGTAGGAACAAGGAAATATTCCATACCGTGCCATCGTTGGCAAAGGTCAACGCCACGGCAAGGACAGTGGAAAGCGCACCCATTGCCAGCCCCGCCTTGAGGACGGAATAGCGCTTGAGCTTCCAAATTTCGGTTTTTATCAGTTTTCCCATGGCCATCACCCCGCCCACTTTTTGTAGAATCGGATAATCAGAACTAGCGAGAATGCGAAGGTAAGCCCCAAAAGCACCACAAGGTGCAGGGTGTTTTGCGGCGTGAGGGGTTGCGCCGCGGTGCCAAAATGCGCGGCTTCGCGGTTGATTACCACCAAGCCGACCCAATTTAACGTTCCGTTGATGGGCAGCCAATCTAAAATTGCATTGTTGCCACGGAATATAACTAGGGCCAGCCAATTGGAAATTGCATACCCGAACGAAAGCAGCACCGAAACGAGATAGGTTTGGTTGAAATAAATAACAAACACCACCGCCGGTAAGGAGGCTGTGGTTGCCAGGATGCCACACAAAACGCTGATGCCAAATTTAAAAAGCAGGTTGTACGGCAGCCCGCAGCCCAGCAGGGCGGTGAAGGCCACGGTGGCCAGGGTTGTGAGGATGGAATAGACAACCGCCCACAGATACAGGATACCAATTTTTGCAAAAATCAGTTGCCGGGCAGATAGGGGCACGGCGCGCAAATTTTTGTAGGTATCGCAATCTCGCTCCATAAAAAACAAAATTGCCGCGAGGATGCCAACCAGGCAGGGCAGAAAAATTGTGAAGCTATAGACAAGGTTGCACCGGAAAATATAATCAAACTCTTTTTCAAAGGCGGCCCGGCCGCCATCGGCCGAAAAACCGGATTTTTCTAGGAGCGACAGCAAAAGCGGAAACAAGAGCCCCAGCAAGGTGAGGATGGCAATGCCCTTTTGGCGTTTCAGCTTCCACGCTTCGCATTTTAGCAAGCTAAGCAATGCCGGCACCCCCTGTCACCTTTTTAAAGTAATCTTCCAGGGTATCCTCGCACTTGTTTAGCTCCGACACGGCCAGGTGGTTTTTGACGAACGCCTCAATCAGGGCCGGGGTCGGTACCGCCAGGTTGTATAGCTGGAGGGTATGGTCGTCCAGGATGCGGAAATCCTCCTGGCCAAACGTTTCCGCCAAAATGCGCGCCGCCTGGGCGGCATCCGAAATGACGATGCGGATATAGCGCCCGTTTTTTTCTTCGAGGGTTTTTAAGCTCTGCTCCTCCAACAGCACGCCATGGTCAATGATGCCGATATCATCTGCCAGCAGAGCAACCTCGGATAGAATGTGGCTGGAAAGAAGGATGGTTTTGCCCTGTTCATCACAAAAGCGCCTTAAAAAGGTGCGTATTTCGGCAATGCCAATCGGGTCGAGCCCGTTTGTGGGTTCATCCAAAATCAAAATTTCGGGATCGTGCATAACGGCCAGCGCAATGGCAAGGCGCTGCTTCATCCCCAGCGAATACTGCGAAAACAACTTTTTATCTTTGCCGTTATACGGCAGGCCCACAAGCTGCAACGCCTGCGAAACCGCATTGCGGTTGGGTATGCCCCGCAGCTCCGAAAAGATGCGCAGGTTTTCTGCCCCGGTCAGGTTGGGGTAAAACCCCGGCGATTCAATCAGGTTGCCGATGCGGGGCAGCAGTTCTCTCTCGTTTTTTTCAAGCGGCACGCCGAACATCCACACCTGCCCAAAGGTGGGCCGTGTTAGGCCCAGCAGCATCCGCATCGTTGTGGTTTTGCCGGCGCCATTGCGCCCAATCAGGCCGTAAATACGCCCCTGCCGGATGTGCAGGTTTACATCCTGCACGCATTTTTTGCCACCGTATTCCTTGGTAAGGTGTTCGGTTTCTATTTTATATTTGCACATTGTATGGCAACCTCCCCGGTTTTGTGTTACCTCTATCCTAGCACAAAATGGGGGCGCGAACCTTTCAGCAACCTAACAATACCCTAACATTTTGGATTGCGGTGCGGGCATTTTTATAGCCTGCGGGCCGCCGCAAACACCCACGGACAGAGCAGAGCCCTGTCCCTACGGAGGTATGGTTGGGTACGGCATAAATTCTATAGATAGCGGTGCGCCCCCGGCCCTTTGCGGCTTGCCTGCCCGGCACGGCTGTAGGGCAAGGGCTCTGCTCTTGCCGCGCTTGCGGGGCGGAAAGGTTGCCGTGGGGGCAGGGGCCCCGGGGGGCGGCATTGAAAAAAGGCCCGCGGGCATTTTTATAGCCTGCGGGCCGCCGCAAACACCCGCGGACAGAGCAGAGCCCTGTCCCTACGGAGGTATGGTTGGGTACGGCATAAATTCTATAGATAGCGGTGCGCCCCCGGCCCTTTGCGGCTTGCCTGCCCGGTGCAGCTGTAGGGCAAGGGCTCTGCTCTTGCCGTGCTGGCGGAGGCGGAAAATTTTCCCCCCGGCAGCGGCCCACCTCACGCCGTTACCGCCGGAAATTGCACCTTGAAAACGGTTCTGCAATGGGGGATGCTGGTTGCTGAAATTTCCCCGCCTATTTTTTGCACAAGCTGCTGCACAATGTTTAAGCCCAGCCCACTTCCGCTTTTGGTGCGCCCTTTATCGCATTTATACAGGCGGTCAAAAATATAACGCAGCTCCCCCGCCGGTATTCCGGTTCCGTTATCGGCCACCCAAATGCACACCTGCCCACCGGCCCGCTGCACGCCCAACTCAATTTCGGTTGCCTGGCTGTGCGCAAGCACGTTTTGAATGAGGTTATTGAGGATGCGCTGGTACGCATCGGCATCCACCCTACAAAAAATATCTTCATCGGGTATTTGGATATTGTATTGCAGTTTTCGCTCCTCAAAGACGGGTACCCAGCTTTTCAATATTTCCCGGGTTTCCTCGGCCAGCTCTCGGTTGGCGAAATCAAACGTTTGTTCGTTTGAATTTAGCTTAAACCAATCAAACAATACATCAATGTAATCCTTCATGGCATAGGCTTTTTTGCGGGCAGTTTCCAGGTAGCTTTCCCGCTCGTTGCCCTGCACCATTCCCAAATGCACGGCATCCAGGTAGCCAATCAGGGTGGTTAGGGGGGTGCGCACATCGTGGGAAAGGCTGGTCATCAATTGCTTGTTTGCCTCTTCCGCCTGCGCCAGCCGGAGAATTTGCCCCTGCTGCTTCGCCACAATCTCGTTGACGCGGTAACAAATTTCGGCGGCTTCGTCCGTTGGTTTGGAAAGCAGGCGGTGCTTGGGGTTGGCGGTTTCCATATCCTCGAGCGTATTCAAAATATACCGCATCCTGGCGCGCAGGTGCAAAAGCCGAACCACGCAATAAACGCACAACCCTGCGCTTGCCGCCGCTCCCAACAGCACCACCGCCATCCATCCCGGCAGGTTTGCAAGCATGGCTACACCTCCTTGTTAAAGCGGTATCCAACGCCCTTGATGGTTTCGATATAATTGGGATATTGGGCCCCGTTGGGGCCTTTTGCATCCGCGCCAATTTTTTTGCGCAACCGGCTGATTTGAACCATAATGTTGCTGCCATCATACAGGTACTCGTTTTTCCACACGTTCTCGTAAATTTGCTTTTTGGTCAAAATTTTCCCTTGGTTTTGGGCAAAGTACACCAGCATCTCAAACTCCTTGGGCAACAGGTTGACGGGCTCGCCGCCCAGCGCAACATAGCGGTTTTCCACATCAATGGTAAGGCCGCGGTATTGCAGCACCTGCCCCTTGCCGGCGGTATTGAGCAGGGTGTACCGCCGAACAAGGGAGAGGACGCGGGCCACAAATTCGGAGATTTCAAACGGTTTTGTCAGGTAATCGTCCGCGCCCATCCGCAGCCCACGCACCTTGCTTGCGTTATCGTTTTTGGCCGTTATCATCATGATGGGCACATTGCGCTTTGCCCGCAGTTTTTCCAGCACCGCAAAGCCATCCACACCGGGCATCATAACATCCAGCACCGTTAGCTGGTAGCTTTGCGAGCAGGCAGCCTCCAGCCCCGCACTGCCGGAATAACAGCAATCTGCCTGAATATTTTCGGTGTAGACGGCTTTTTTAAGCAGCGCACAAAGTTCAACATCATCATCGATAATCAGTATTTTGTTCATGGTTTCCCCCAAAAAAATGTTTAGCCTGCGTGTGGTTTTGTTTTTCGGTTTATCTTTTTATTTTTAAGTTATTTTTAAGATTTTCGTGTTTTTCATAGGATGCGGCCCCCCGGCCTTTTGCGGCTTGCCTTCCCGCTGCGGCTGTAGGGCAAGGGCTCTGCTCTTGCCGCGCTGGCGGGGGCAGAAAGCTTGCCTTTGGGCAAGGGGCACCGCCGGGTGGCGTTTCAAATGCCCGTGGCCATTTTGCAAGCCTGCGGGCATCGCAAACACCCAGGGACAGAGCAGAGCCCTGTCCCTACGGAGGTGTGGGTAGGTGCGGCACAAATTCTATAGGTGGCGGTGCGCCCCCACCATTTGCGGCTTGCCTGCCCGGTGCGGCTGTAGGGCAAGGGCTCTGCTCTTGCCGCGCTGGCGGGGGTGGAAAGGTTGCCTTTGGGCAAGGCCGCCGGGGGTGATGGCATTGAAAAGGCCCGCAGCCATTTTTATAGCCTGCAAGCCATCGCAAACACCCACGGACAGAGCAGAGCCCTGTCCCTACGGAGGTGTGGGTAGGTGCGGCACAAATTCTATAGGTGCCGGTGCGCCCCCACCATTTGCGGCTTGCCTGCCCGGTGCGGCTGTAGGGCAAGGGCTCTGCTCTTGCCGCGCTCTCCCCCACCACCAATCATCATAGCACAAATAGCACCCGCTTTCTATTGCCGGGGCGGGTATTGGCTTAGGGGCTGCCCCACCAAAAACCGCCCCTGCAAGGCGTGGCGGCCTTGCAGGGGCGGTGAATTTTGGGTTATTTGTTGGGGATAAGCACTTTTTTGCCGCCCATGTAGGGTTGCAGCACGGCGGGGATGGTTACGCTGCCATCGGCCTGGTAATGGTTTTCCAAAAAGGCGATGAGCATACGCGGCGGGGCCACGCAGGTGTTGTTGAGGGTGTGCGCCAGCTGGCTTTTGCCCTCTGCATCCTTATAGCGGATGCGCAGGCGGCGGGCCTGGGCATCGCCCAGGTTGGAGCAGCTGCACACCTCAAAATATTTCTGCTGGCGGGGGCTCCAGGCTTCAATATCGCAGCTTTTCACCTTCAAATCGGCCAAATCTCCCGAGCAGCAATCCAGCTGCCGCACCGGAATCTCCATGCTGCGGAACAGCTCTACCGAGTTTTTCCACAGCTTATCGTACCAAGCCGCGCTATCCTCCGGCTTGCAAACCACAATCATTTCCTGTTTTTCAAACTGGTGGATGCGGTAAACGCCCCGCTCCTCAATGCCATGGGCACCCTTTTCCTTGCGGAAGCAGGGCGAATAGCTGGTCAGGGTGAGGGGCAGCTTGGCGCCCTCCAGCGTTTGGTCAATAAAGCGGCCAATCATCGAATGCTCGCTGGTGCCAATCAGGTACAGATCCTCGCCCTCAATTTTATACATCATAGCGTCCATTTCGGGGAAGGACATGACCCCCTGCACCACGTTGCCGTGGATCATGAACGGGGGGATTACATAGGTGAAGCCCTTATCAATCATAAAATCGCGGGCGTAGGCCAGCACGGCCTCGTGCAGGCGGGCAATATCGCCCATCAGGTAGTAGAAGCCGTTGCCGGCAACACGGCCTGCGGCATCAAGGTCAATCCCCTCAAAGGCCTCCATAATTTCCACATGGTAGGGGATGGGGTACTCCGGCACGGCGGGCTCGCCAAAGCGCTCCACCTCCACATTGCAGCTATCGTCGGGGCCAAGGGGGACGCTGGGGTCAATCATTTGGGGGATGGCGTACAGCAGGGTCTGCATTTTTTCTTGCAGCGCGGCCTCCTGGGTTTCCAGCTCCTTCAAACGGTCGGCCTGGGCGGTAACCAGCTTTTTAATTTCCTCGGCCTCGGCTGCCTTGCTGGGGTCTTTTTTGGCCTGGCCCATCAGCATACCAATCTGTTTGGAGAGTTTGTTGCGGTTGGCGCGCAGGCTATCGCCCTCGGTGATGGCGGCGCGGTAGGCCGTATCGAGGGCAATCACCTCATCCACCATGGGCAGCTTGGCGGTTTGGTATTTGTTTTTGATGTTCTGCTTAACAAGGTCGGGGTTTTCGCGGATGAAACGGATATCCAACATAAATGGTCGCTCCTTTTTATTCTATCATTCCTGCTCGGGGTCATATTGGCCAAGTAGCCCGGCAAAACGGGTAAGCTGGTCGTCGGAATAAAAGCGGATGGACAGGCTCCCCTGCCCTTCCTTATACTCCACCGCAACCTCGCAGCCGGTTACCTCCTTGAGGGCCGCCTCCACCTCGGTGGCGATGGCGGGGCGGGTAAAGGCATCGGGTTTTGTGGGCTTTGGGGGTTTGGCGGGCTTGGCCAACCGGCGGCAGAACGCCTCGGCCTGGCGCACGTTTAGGTTTTTGGCAACAATTTCCGCCGCCGCGGCGGACATCATCTGCTCGGTGGGCAGGCCCAGCAGGGCTTTGGCGTGGCCGGTGCTCAGCCCGCCCTTGCGCAGCATATCCCGCACATCGGCCGGCAGGGCCAGCAGCCGCAGGCTGTTTGCCAGGGCGCTGCGGCTTTTGCCCAGCTTTTTGGCGGCTTGCTCTTGGGTAAGGCCGTATTTTTCCATCAACTGGCGGCAACCCTCGGCTTCCTCTAGCGGGTCAAGGTCCTCCCGCTGGAGGTTTTCAATCAGGGCAAGCTCGGCGGCCTGCTCATCGGTCACATTTTTTACAACGACCGGCACTTCCTTCAGCCCGGCCTGCCGCGCGGCCCGCCAGCGGCGCTCGCCCGCAATGATGATATAGCCGGTGCCCACCTTTTTGGGGCGGACGGCAATGGGTTGCAGCAGGCCGTTTTCCGCAATGCTGGCGGCAAGCTGGGCTAGGGCATCGGGGTCAAAATTTTTGCGGGGCTGCTCGGAATCCGGCTCAATCTCCCGCAGGGCCAGCGTGGTGATTTGGGCTTCCTCTTCCGGCATTTCGGGCAGGTCGGCAAACAGGCTATCCAGCCCTTTGCCCAGGCTACCTTTCAGCTTTGGCATGGGGGTTCCTCCTTTATTTTATCGCGGCAACGTTGTTTTTTCAGCTTTGCCGTTTGGCATTTTGCAGTTTTTGCAAAGCTTAACCCGGTTGGTTTGCCTGCAAAAATTCGCGGGCCATGCTCATGTAGGCATCGCACCCTTTGCCGTTTGGCTCGTAAAAATTGATGGGCATCCCAAAGCTTGGTGCCTCCGATAAACGCACCGTGCGGGGCACCACCGTTTTGTAAACCTTGTTGCCGTAATATTTTTTTACCTGCTCCACCACCTGGATGGTCAAATTAAAGCGCCCGTTGTACATGGTGAACACCACCCCCTCGATATCGAGGTATTTGTTGTACTTTTTGCGGACGGTTTTTAGGGTGTTCATCAGTTCCGATAGCCCTTCCAGCGCGTAATATTCGCACTGGATGGGAATCAGCACCGTATCGCAGGCGCACAGGCCGTTGAGGGTGAGCAAATCGAGCGAGGGGGGGCAATCGATAAAAATATAATCGTACAAGGGGGCCAAGGGGGCCAGCGCCTGGCGCAGCCGGTTTTCGCGCCGGGGCAGGCTTACAAGCTCGATGCCCGCACCCGCAAGCTGGGTGTTGGATGCCAAAATATCGGCGTTATAGCGTGTTTTTACAATGGCTTGGCGGGCATCGGCCTCCCCCATAATACACTCGTACACGCTGATTTTTAGGGTATGCTTGGCCACCCCGTAGCCGGAGGTTGTGTTGCCCTGTGGGTCAAGGTCAACCACCAGCACCCGCTGGCCCAGCGCCGCCACGCAGGCGGATAGGTTTACAACGGTGGTGGTTTTGCCAACCCCGCCCTTTTGGTTTGCCACCGCAATCACCTTAGCCATTCTGTTCCCCCTTAACCTTATGGTTTGTTTTGCCTGTGCAACTGGCGTATGCAAGTATTCTAGCGTAAATGCCGGCAAATTTGTGCCGGCATTGCCCACCCCCAGCCGGCCACCGGGCCGGTAGCGCCAAAATGGCGTGGTGTGGGCATGGGTTCTAGAACCATCGCGAATAGGCTTATTATAGCACAGGCCCCCCACAATAAAAAGGCTTATGGGGTATTTTTGGCAGTTTTTTTGAATTTTAGGGCCGCGCAGGCATTTTATTGGGTTGTTTTTTTGATTTTTTGGGGAATAATGTTCCACGTGGAACAACAACAGCGCCGCACCCCCGGCTTGCTGGGGGGGTGCGGCGCTGGGGGGTGGTGTTGCTTTTTGGGTTGGGGTTGGGGGGCTTGCGTTGGGGTTTGGGTTGGTTTGGGTATCTGGGCAGCGGGGGGCTTGCTGCTGGGCTGGGGCTTGGGCTTGCCCGGCTGGGGTGGTTTTTTAACGCTTGCCTTTTGGGGGTAGCCTTTGTGGGTAGCCTTCGTGCTTGCGGGGGGCTTGCTTTAAGGCTGGCTTGCGTTTGTTGGCTTGGGCTTGGGCTTGCTTGCTTAGGCTTGGCCTTGGGCTTGCTTGGGCTTGGGCTTGGCCTTGGGCTTGCTTAGGCTTGGCCTTGGGCTTGCTTGGGCTTGGCCTTGGGCTTGCTTGGGCTTGGCCTTGGGCTTGGGTTTTGGGTTTGGGTTTTGCTTAGGGCACCCCGGCAGGCTCGGGGGCCGAAAGTGGCGGCGCGGTGTGGGTTGCCATGGCGGCATCCTGGCCTAGGGCCTCCTGCATGGCAAGGGCTTCCTGCAAAAGGTCGTCCAGGTTTTCGTCCGGGTCATCCTCTCCAAAATCATCCGCCAGGCTGCTGCTCAGGCTACGGTTCAGCGCAGCGGGCCTGGCGGCATCCATCGCCCTACCGCGCCCCTGCCCCTGCTCCATGCCGCCGCCCGCGGCATCGCCTTGCGGTGGCTCGGTGGAATGTGGCCGCGCAATTTCCACGGCCATCCCCTGCCCCGGTTGCGGTGGCGGGTTGGCGGCAACCGCGTTGGCAACCGCAGCAACGCTGGCAGTTGGAGTGGCCTGGCCGCCCTGGGCAGTTTGGGCGGATTGGAAAGCTTGGCCGCTTGGAATGCCCTGCTCCGCCTGGCCACCGGGGCCGCCCAATGTGCTTTGGGGTTGGCGCTGGTTTAAGGGGCGCAGGGGGCCAACCATGCCGCCCGGCAGGGTGGTGGCCGTGGGCAGGGCGGGCACCGGCGGGCTTTCGCCCTCGGTGGCATTGACCGGGATGCGCACAATATACTCTAGGCAGCCATCCCGCCGCCCACAGGTGGTGGTGGCCTGTATCCCCTTTTGGGTCATCATATCCACGGCGTGTTGCAGGGTGTTTACAAAAAAGCGAACATCCTTCACCATCGGCACGGTATGGCGGCAGGGCGAGGGTTCGCCCGGTTTGGTGTGCAGCATGGTTTCCACCAGGCGGTCGGCCTCCCGCACGCTCATATGGTCGCGCGCCATTTTTTGCAGCGCGGCGGTGCGGCGGCTTTCGGGCAGGCGCAGGGCCGCGCGGGCGTGGCGCTCGCTCAGGTGGTTGGCGTTGCAGATATCCTGCTGCTCCCCCGTTAGGGAAAGTAGGCGCAGCTTGTTGGCCAGGGCCGGCTGGCTAAGGCCCAGGCGGCGGGCGGCCTCGGCCTGGGTGCAGCCCCACAGGCGTATTACCTCCCGTATGCCGCGCGCGGTATCAAAGGGGTCAAGCTGGCTGCGCTGGATATTTTCGAGTAAACCCAGCGCGGCAGTTTCGCTATCATCGTACTCCGCCAAAATGGCGGGCACCTTGGGCAGCTTGGCCAGGCGGCAGGCGCGCAGGCGCCGCTCGCCCGCCACAAGCTGGTACCGCTTTAGCCCAATGCGCCGCACACTGATGGGTTGCAGCAGCCCGTTTTGCAAAATGCTGACGGCCAACGCCGCAATATCGGTATCGTCAAAGGCCGTGCGCGCCTGGTAGGGCGATGGCTCAATGGCTTCCACCGGCAGCATCAGAACCCGGCCATTTTTTTGCTTTTGCTTTTCATACATAGGTTTTTTCCTCCCCGAAATGTAAACAGCCCGCGCTATGCTTTGTTGAAAATTTACCGCGCGGCGTACCCGCCAAATGGAAAACGCGGTATTTCCCTAAAAAAAGCATAACACAGGCTGTGAGCAGGAACCAGCGAAATCGTTCGCCGGGTTTCTTGATAAAACGCTGATTTTTTCGGTTTTAGAGGGGGCTTTTTGCGATTTTACCGCCGTTTCTGGGGTAAACCGTCGGGGTTTGCGATATTTTTTTTGCCAAAATCAGCCGCCGTTCGCTTCCATCCGGCAGGGTGAAGGCCCGCGTTTCGGCGTATTGGCCGCCCAGCTTGTGCAGCGCGGGCTGGGCAGCGGCAAGCTCGCCGGGGGCATCGGGGCCTTTCAGGGCGATAAACACGCCCCCCACCCGCACTAAGGGCAGGCAGTATTCGGCCAGCACGGGCAGTGCGGCCACGGCGCGGGCGCAGGCGACATCAAATTGCTCCCGCCAGGGCTTGCGGGCGGCTTCCTCGGCGCGTTCCTTGGCAAATTCAACCCCGTGCAGGCCCAGCTGGGCGCAGGCGTATTTTAAAAATTCCACCCGCTTGCCGGTCGGCTCCATCAGGGTAAGGGCCAGCTCGGGCTTTAAAATTTTTGCCACCACGCCGGGGAACCCTGCCCCGGTGCCGACATCCACCAGGCGGCCCGCAACCTCGGGCTGGGCGGCAAACAGCAGGCTATCGGCAAAGTGGCGGTCCTCAATCCCCTCGGGGGTGGTGATGGCCGTCAGGTTTACCTTTTGGTTATAATCCACCAAAATTTGGGCGTATTCGTCCAGCATATCGAGTTGGGAGGGGGTCAACACAATGTTCCATGTGGAACATTTTTGCGCAAGGCGGGCTTTATCAATCATGGAAGGCTCCTTTGTGTTTGTTGCGGTGGGGCGGGGCGGGGTGGCGTGGGGTGGCAGGTGGACGGTGCGGGGGGGTGGGACGGTCGGGGCACATTCCTGGCCGCAACCCCCGTAGGGCCACCATACATGGTGGCCGCCCACAGGGCGCGGCGGGCGGTGCGAGGTGCGGCGTATGGTACGGGGTGCGGCGTATGGTACGGGGGTGCCGGGACGGGCGGGGCACATTCCTGGCCGCAACCCCCGTAGGGCCACCATACAGGGTGGCCGGCCTCAGGGCGCGGCGGGCGGTGCGGGGTGCGGCGTATGGTACGGGGGTGCCGGGACGGGCGGGGCGCATCCCTGGCCGCAACCCCCGTAGGGCCACCATATATGGTGGCCGCCCCCAGGGCGCGGCGCGCGGTGCGGGGGGCCCCGACGCGGCGGGCGGCATGGTTCGGGGGTTACCACCACGCGGCGGGCGGACGGTGCCGGGGTGGTGCGTATGGTACGGGGATTTCCGGGGCGGGCGGGGGCAATTTTGCCAAGGCCCGTTGCCCCCGTTTGGCGGCCACCATGTATGGTGGCCCTACAGAACCCACCCTATGCCACAGACCACGAATTGTGGGCATCCCTGGCCTATTCCGCAAACCCGGGCGGGGCGCATCCCTGGCCGCAACCCCCGTAGGGCCACCATACATGGTGGCCGGCCCCAGGATGCGGCGCGCATTGCGGGGCGCCCCGGCACGGCGGGTGCGTATTGCAGGTTACCCCGGCGCGGTGGGTGTACGGTGCGGGGGTGCGGCGTACGGTACGGGGATTTCCGGGGCGGGCGGGGGCAATTCTGCCAAGGCCCGTTGCCCCCGTTTGGCGGCCACCATGTATGGTGGCCCTACAGAACCCACCCTATGCCACAGACCACGAATTGTGGGCATCCCTGGCCTATTCCGCAAACCCGGGCGGGGCGCATCCCTGGCCGCAACCTCCGTAGGGCCACCATACATGGTGGCCGCCCCCAGGGCGCGGCAGGCGGTGCGGGGCACCCCGGCGCGGTGGGCAGCATGGTTCGGGGTTTACCCCACGCGGCGGGTGAACGGCGCGGCGGGCGTGCGGTGCGGGGGTTGCCGGGGTACGGGGATTGCCGGGACGGGCGGTAACGATTTTGCCAAGGCCCGTTGCCCCCGTGGGGCGGCCACCATATATGGTGGCCCTACGGAACCAACCTATGTCACAGACCACGGGCGGGGCACATTCCTAACCTATGCCACAGACCCCGGATTGGGGCGCATCCCCACCCCACGCCGCAGACCACGGGCGGGCGCATTCCCACCCTATGTTGCAAACCCCGGATTGGGAAACATCCCCACCCTATGCCGTAGACCACGGCATGGGGCACATTCCCGACCCATGCCGCAAACCCGGGCGGGGCGCATCCCTGGCCGCAACCCCCGTAGGGCCACCATACATGGTGGCCGGCCCCAGGGCGGTGCGCACGGTGCCGGGGTGCCGTGGGGTGGCGGGCGCGTATTGCAGGTTACCCCGGCGCGGCAGAGTGAACGGTGCGGGGGTTGCCGGGACGGGCGGGGGCAATTTTGCCAAGGCCCGTTGCCCCCGTGGGGCGGCCACCATGTATGGTGGCCCTACGGAACCCCCCCTATGCCACAGACCACGAATTGTGGGCATCCCTGGCCTATTCCGCAAACCCGGGCGGGGCACATTCCTGGCCTATTCCGCAAACCCGGGCAGGGCGCATCCCTGGCCGTAACCCCCGTAGGGCCACCATACATGGTGGCCGCCCCCAGGATGCGGCGCGCATTGCGGGGTGACGTGGGTTGGCGGGCGGCAGGCGGCATTGGTTAGGCGGGTGGCACAAACGGTAGGCCCCCAACCATCCGGCGGCAAGAGCAGAGCCCTTGCCCTACGGTGGTATCGATAGGTATACGGCTGTATAGGCAGGGTGGGGGCCGCTGTTTGCCTTATGCCGGGTTGTTTTGGGCGGAATCTCTGTAGGGCAAGGGCTCTGCTCTTGCCGTTGTTTACCTTGTGACGTGGTTTGGTATAGGCCGGTTGGTTTTGCGGGGCGGGGCGGCAGGCAGGAGGGCATATTCCTGACCCATGCCGCAAACCACAGGGCGGGGGCAATTTTGCCAAGGCCCGTTGCCCCCGTGGGGCGGGCACGATGTATCGTGCCCCTACGGAATCACCCTATGCCACAGACCACGGGTGGGGCACATCCCCGACCCATGCCGCAAACCCGGGGCGCATCCCTGGCCGCAACCTCTGTAGGGCCACCATACATGGTGGCCGCCCCCAGGGCGCGGCGGGCGGTGCGGGGTAACGTGGGGTGGCGGGCGGCATGGTGCGGGGGTTGCCCCCACGCGGCGGGTGGCCGGTGCGGGGTGCGGCGTACGGTGCGAAGATTGCCGGGACGGGCGGTAACGATTTTGCCAAGGCCCGTTGCCCTCGTGGGGCGGGCACGATGTATCGTGACCCTATGCCGCAAACCCCGGATTGGGGCACATCCCCGCCCCATGCCGCAAACCCGGGCGGTAACGTTTCTGCCAAGGCCCGTTACCCCCGTGGGGCGGCCACCATGTATGGTGGCCCTACGGCGATATATCCAAGGCATACGGTTGGATGGGTACGGTATGTGCTGGGTTTTCCCGGCATTTTGGCCATCTTTTCCCTGCCCCTCACCCCTTTTTCAGCAGGGCAATCGATAGCTGGGCCAAATCGCTGGGGCTTACGCCGGGCACGCGGCCTGCCTGGGCCAGGGTGAGCGGGCGTATTTTCTCCAGCTTTTCGCGCGCCTCCAGGGTCAGGGTTTCTAGGTGGGCATAGGCAAAATCGGGCGGGATGGCTACGTTTTCGTGCCGCTGCATATCCTTGATGATCCGCTGTTCGCGCGCAATGTAGCCCGCATACCGCAGCTCGGTGGCAATGCGCAGGGCCATGGTGCTGGTAACGCCCTCTCCCCTGCCAATCACCGCGGCAATCATCTCGTAGGTGATGCCCGGGCGGCGGAGCAGCTCGGCTGCCGTGCCACCGGCCTCCCCAATTTCGGCATCCCCGGCCAGGGGGCGCAGCGCGGCTATTTTGATTTTTGTGCTGTTTAGCCGCGCCAGCTCGGCCTGTTTCAGCTCGGCATCGCGGCAAAAGGCCGCCCAGCGGTCATCCTGCACCAGGCCGTATTCCCGGCCAATGGGGGTTAGGCGCTCATCGGCATTATCCTGCCGCAAAGAGAGCCGGTATTCGCTGCGGCTGGTCATCATCCGGTAGGGGTCAAGCACGCCCTTGGTTACCAAATCGTCCACCAAGGTACCTAGGTAGCTGGTGTGGCGTTGCAGCACAAGCTGGGTTTTCCCCTGGGCCTTGCGGGCAGCGTTTAGGCCGGCCAGCAAGCCTTGGGCGGCGGCTTCCTCGTAGCCGGAGGTACCGTTAAACTGCCCCGCGCCATACACCCCGCGCACCACCTTGCTTTCCAGCGTGGCCTCCATGCTGGTAGGGTCCACACAGTCGTACTCAATGGCGTAGGCAGGGCGCATAATTTCGAGCTTTTCAAAGCCGACAATCGTGTGGTACATCGCGTTTTGCACCACCTCCGGCAGGCTGGAGGATAAGCCTTGCAGGTACATTTCCTCGGTATCCTCGCCACAGGGCTCCACAAAAACCGGGTGCCGCTCCTTCGTTTGGAAGCGCACCACCTTATCCTCAATCGAGGGGCAATAGCGGGGCCCCACCCCCTGGATGATGCCCGCGTAAAGGGGCGAGCGATCCAAATTTTCCAGTATCACCTTATGGGTGGCGGGGTTGGTGTAGGCAATGTAGCAATCCACCTTATTGTGCAGCGCGGTGCGGGTCATAAAGCTGAAGGGTTGCAGGGTATCCTCGGGGTCGCCGGGTTGGCGCTCCAGCTTGGTAAAATCAATGCTGCGGCGGTGTACCCGGGCGGGGGTGCCGGTTTTGAACCGCCGAATCGGGAACCCGTTTTCCAACAGGTTTTCGGTCAGCTTGGTGGCGGCGTGCTGGCCATCGGGGCCGCCATCGTAGTGGGCCTCCCCCACATGGATGCGCCCGCCCAGGGCCGTGCCGGTGGCAATTACCACGCACTTGCAGGCATAGTAGCCGTTTAAGCCGGTAATTACCCCACAAACCGTGCCATCCACAACATCCAGCGCCACAACCTCCGCCTGGTGAATATCAAGCCCGGGCGTGCGCTCCAGCGCCTGCTTCATATACATATGGTAGCGCTTGCGGTCGGTTTGCACCCGCAGGCTATGCACGGCAGGGCCTTTGCCCCGGTTTAGCATTTTGCTTTGCAAAAAGGTTGCATCGGCCGCAATGCCCATCAGCCCACCCATGGCATCAATTTCCCGCACCAAATGCCCCTTGGCGGTGCCGCCGATGGAGGGGTTGCAGGGCATATTGCCGATAAAATCCAGCGTTAGGGTAAATACGGCGGTGCGCGCGCCCAGGGTGGCGGCAGCGTGGGCGGCCTCAATGCCGGCATGGCCCGCGCCAATTACAATTACATCATAAGAGCCTAGCTTATCCATCTATTTTACTTCTTTCCCATTGGTTTGGCGGTTTTGTTTGCTTTGGCCGGGCTTTTCCGGGGTTTCCGGTTTTTTTGGCCTGGCCGGTTGGCCGGGTTTGCACCGTTGGCCGGGCGGTTTAGGCCGCAGGGCGGTTGGGCGGTTTTATTTGCCCAGCCTGCCCCGGCCTGCTTTTCCCCCCGGTTGTATATTGCCCATTTTAAAATTTTCTCTCGTGCTGCCTCACCCTGGCTTGCCCCGGTTGTTCCACGTGGAACAACGGCCTATCCCCTACTTGCCCACGCAAAAGCGGGCAAACACCGCATCAATCACGGCTTCGGTGGCATTTTCGCCGGTCAGGGTGGCCAGGGCGGCCAGGGCATCCTCCAGGCAAACGCCAACGGCATCCAGCCCAAAGCCATCGGCCAGGGCGTTTACCCCCTCGGCCAGGGCATCGCGCGCGGCGGTGGCGGCGGCAAGCTGGCGCTCGCTGCACAGCGCGGCGGCGGTGGGGTCTACCGTGGCGGTGCCCAGCAGGGTTTCCACCGCGCGGCAAAGGGCGGGCTGGCTGGCGGGGTCCTTGGCGCAAAGGGGCAACACGGCATCAAAATAGGGGGCCAATTTTTGAACATCCCTATTAAAAACCTCGGTTGCCAGGTCTTGCTTGTTAAAAATTGCCAGGGCGGGGCGGGTGCGGGCAGCGGCACTTTCGCGGCAGCGCTTGGCAAGGGCAATATCCTCATCCAAAATGGGCTGCCCGGCATCAAACACCGCCAGCACCAGGCCGGCTTCCTCCAGCTTTTTCCAGCTTCGGCGTATCCCCTCGGCCTCAATTTCATCGCCGCCACGGCCAATTTCGCGCACACCGGCGGTATCAAACAGGTTTAGGCGGATGCCGGTATCGCCCAGCATCACGGCTTGCTCCACCACATCGCGGGTGGTGCCCGCCTGGGGGGTTACAATGGCCCGCTCAAACCCGGCCATCAGGTTTAACAGGGTGCTTTTGCCCACGTTGGGGCGGCCCAGCAGCACACAATCTACCCCGTGGCGCAGCACGGCACCGCCGCCATAGCTGTTGATTAGCCCATCCAGCTGGGCTTTTTGTTCGGCCAGGGTGGCGGCCAGGGTATTGGGCGCAAGGGCGGGCACATCCTCCTCGGGGTAATCTACCCAGGCGGTTAAATGGGCGGCTACCTCCCGCAGGGCGGTTTCAATCGCCCCTATTTTTTTGGCAAGCGCGCCATCCAGCGCGGCCTTTGCCAGGGCAGCCCCCTGCCGCCCCCCTGCCGAGATAACCTCCATCACGGCTTCGGCCTGGGTCAAATCCATCCGCCCATTTTCCAGCGCGCGGCGGGTAAACTCGCCCGGCGCGGCGGGGGCGGCCCCGGCAGCAATCAAGGCTTCCAGCAGGCCACTGGCCATGGCCGAGCCGCCATGCACCGATAATTCCACCACATCCTCGCCGGTGTAGCTGTGCGGGGCACGGAAAAACAGGGCCACGGTTTCGTCCATTTCGGCACCGCGCAGCCGGTAATGGCCAAACAGGGCCGTGTAGCCCTTGGCCTCGGCAACCGATTTTTCGGGGTTTTGGGGGTAAAATACCCGCCCCGCAACCGCGTAGGCATCCGGGCCCGAAAGGCGGATGGTTGCAATGCCCCCCGTGCCGGGTGGTGTGGCCAGCGCGCAGATGGTGGTATGGGTTTGCATGGCAGCCTCCTTTTCAGCAGCTTTGCCGCTTTTGCATTTTTATATTTTTGTATTTTTTAAAAATTTTATCCTTGGCGTATTTTTTATTGTGTTTTACCGGGGTGCAGCCCCGGGGGGTGTATTCGGTGCCTACTCAAGGGGATTATTCGCCGCATTCGGCGCGTTTGGCGCATTTGGGGCGCATTTCGTGGGCCATTTTTAGCGGCGGCAACAGGCTTTCCTGCCCTGCCACCAACAAAATAGAGCCGTGGTTATCATACCACAGGCTCCTTAAAAAATAAAGCATTATTCCGGCTGGGCGGGGGCATAAACGGTATCAATATCCGCCACAATCCCCCCATCCAGCTTGCCCAGCGCCGCCATGTGCTGCAAAATGGCAATTGCCTGGGCGTGGGTCATCCCCGCTTTGTAGGGGCGGTCCTCGGTTAGTGCCTGGTAGATATCCAAGCAGGCCATCAGCCGCTCCCAGTGGGAGAGCTGCTCGGCCTTTAGGCCAAAGGGGTAGCCGCTGCCATCCAGCTTTTCGTGGTGGTGGGCGGCCCAGCGGGTAATTTCCTCCATCCCCTGTATGGGCGATAGCAGCTGGTAGGTGGCGTAGGCGTGGGTTTGGATGTGGCGGTACTCGAGGCCGGTCAACCCGGCAGGTTTTTCAAGGATATCGCGGTCTACCGTCAATTTCCCAATATCGTGCAGCGCCCCGGCAAAATACAGCTTGGCCGCAAACATCTCATCCACGCCGTAAAATTCGCCCATTTTTTTGGCCTTTTGGGCAATCCCCACCGAGTGGGTGGAGGTAAAATGCGATTTATAATCCACAAGGGTGGCAAATATGGTTGAAAACGCAATCAGCTCTGCCGGGCTACAGGCCCGCTGCCAGGGCGGCAGCAGCTGCCGCAGGTAGGCATCCAGGTTTTCGGGGCGCAAATTTTGCATTTCGCCCCCCGCCAGCACCCCGCGCAGGGCCGCAACCTCCCCCGGGGCAAACAGGGTGCCGTTTTGGGCATCCAGGTAGCCTTCCACCGCCGCGGCCTTGGCTGCATCGTAGGCGCTTAAATTGTAGCGGGCATCCACCATATCGGCAATTTGTATCAGCCGCGCGTAGAGGGGAATCTCGGCGCTTACCTTGCCAAACGGGCCGGTGCCATTGGCATTTTCGTGGTGGTACAGCACCGCCCCCGCCGTTTTGGGCGAAAGTGGCAGCTTTTTCACGTTTGCCTCGCCCAGGGTGCAATGGGGGCCAAGGTTGCCGGGCAGGGCCGCCACCGCTTTGGGCAGGCTCTCTAAAAAGGTTCCGCCGTATTCCTCCTGCACATACTCGGCCAGGGCGCAATCGTGCAGGGTGGCGCAGGCGGCAAGCTCCAGCTTATCGGCCGCGCAAAGGCCGTAGCGCTCCCCCATGGCCACCGCCAGGGCCGCAACCCGCTTGCCATGGTTGGTGGTAACGCCAAGTAGGTCGTGCTCTACCCTATCCAGCGCACGGGAAAGTGCAAAGAGCGCTGCTGTAAAATCAAATTCCATTATCTTTCACTTTCTGATACCGCTGTTTGTGTTTTTTTGTTTTTTGCCGGGTTTTAAAGCTCAAAAACGGCTGAAACCGCCTATTACTAAAAAATAACAACCCCTATAGTATACCTGGGTTTTGCCCCGCCTTCAAGCCGTAAGGCCGGCCAAGGCGCTGGCAAACTATACAAAAAAATTATTTGTTTTTTAGGTAAAAAAACATGGTACCCCAAAACCGGGGCACCATGCTTATTTTATAAGGGTTTACAGCTCAATTTTGCCAAACAGCGCCAAATCGTCCACATCGTCGTGGATGCGCTCGGTACGGCTGGGGGCCTGGGGCTGCTGGGTGGCATCGTGCGGGGTGGCGGCAAACTCGCGCTCAGGCACGTTGGAATACCCGGGCTTGCCGCTGCGGTTTGCATCGCGCGGGCCGCGGTTGTAGCCACCGCGGGAACCGCCTTGGCCATTCCCATGGCCGCCACCATCACGCGGGCCACGGTTGTAGCCGCCCCGCCCGCCGCCTGCATAGCCGCGCCCGCCGCCGCTGCGCGGGCCGCGCGGGCCACGGCCATTGCCGTTAAAGGCTTTGCCTGCCCGGTTGCAGGCAGGGTCCGGCAGGTTGGAGGCATTGGGGTCGGTGGAATAGATAACCACGCGGCGGTCTTGCCCATCGCCCTTGCTCTCGCTGCGCACGCCCTCCAGCTCGCTCACGGAGGTGTGGATAATGTGCCGCTCGTAGGGGTTCATCGGTTACATCTCGTAGCAGTGGCCGCTGGTTTTTACCTG
>JAQUSS010000029.1 GCA_028710135.1 Gemmiger sp.
AGTTCTGCTCGGCTGCTTTGCGGTACAGTTCTATTGCATGGGGCAAATCCTTCTCTACACCGTAGCCCGCTTCATAGCACTCGCCCAATAGAACCTGTGCACGCGGATGGTTTTGTTCCGCTGCCGGGGTAAACCAGCGCACGGCCTCGGCGTTATTCTCCGCAACACCGGTTCCTGTGTAGTACAAATTGCCCAGGTTGCACTGTGCGGGTGGGTAGTTCTGCTCGGCTGCTTTGCGGTACCATGCGATCGCCTGGGGCACATCTATCTCCACACCATAGCCGAGCTCATAGCACATCCCCAAGAAGCACTGGGCGCGCGGATGGTTTTGTTCCGCCGCGGGGGTAAACCAGCGCACGGCCTCGTCGTTATCCTCCGCAACGCCGGTTCCGGTGTAATACAAATACCCCAGGTTGCACTGTGCGGGCGGGTAGTTTTGTTCGGCTGCTTTGCGGTACCATGCTATCGCCTGGGGCAAACTCTTCTCCACACCATAGCCACCTTCGTAGCACTCGCCCAAAAAGCACTGTGCGCGCGGATAGTTTTGTTCCGCTGCCAGTGCAAACCAGTGCACCGCCTCGGCATTGTTTTCCTCCATACCGGTTCCGGTGTAATACAAATACCCCAGATGCCACTGTGCGAGTGGATAGCCTTGCTCGGCCGCCTTGCGGTACCATGCTATCGCCTGGGGCACGCTCTTCTCTACACCATAGCCCCCATCATAGCACTCGCCCAAGAGAAACTGTGCGCGCGGATAGTCTTGCTCGGCAGCAAGCATAAACAGCGATACAGCCTCCGCCGTATCCGCATCTACCACAATGCCATTTAAGTAGAAAACACCCAAATTACACTGTGCGGGGGGATACTCTGCCTCTGCCGCCTGCTGATAGAGGCTTAACGCTTGGTTTTTATCCTCTTGGATGCCCGTGCCGGTTTCATAGCAAAGCCCCAGTGCGCAAACCGCGGGCGGGTACCCAACATCAGCAGCCGCTTCAAACAATTGAACAGCTTTTTCTTCATCCGATGAAATGCCCAATCCATTTTCATAGCATTGGCCCAAGTAGTATAGCGCCGGGGGGTAGTTTTCCTCCGCTGCCTGCGCAAAGAGCGTAAACGCCCGGTTTAAATCTTGTGGGATGCCGTCCGTTCCACGGCTATACCGCACAGCAAGCTCCGAGATTGCCTGCAAATCCCCATTGGCGGCATCCTCCGCCAATTTTTCGAGGGTAATTTGCTGCTGATTCTTCAATACTTGAAGCAACATGGGGTTACAATAGGCAACGGTTGCTGCTTCTCCAAAGTTTTTTTCGAATTCCTTCTGTTCCTCTTTCATACACTGCTCGCTTTCTGTGCAAGTATTTGGGATTGCTGTTATAAAAATCCACCGCCACGGTGCTTGGCTTCAAATCCATGGGCAGCTTCCCTGCTCGTGGTCATTCGCTCGCTTGCCTACCTGAAACCCCTCTGCGCCCAGGGAAGCGCCCCAAGATAAAGTGATTATATAACTCTATTTTACCATACCAACCCGCTCTGAGCAAGAACGGATTCTATTACCGTTTAACTCGCCTAGGTAGCCTCCCCTTTCCAACGCGGCTGCGGCCAATGCCGCCTGTGCAAAGGGCCAAAGCGCCCAAAACGAACAAGGGCTGCGCCGGTTTTGGCGCAGCCCTTTGGACTTTTTATTAGATTATTTTATTCGATCCATAGCTCCATATTTTTTGCTGATGCCGGCTTATTCCAGCAAATTGGTCATGCTGTTTATGCTGATGGCAATGGTGGATAGGTTGTGCAGCAGGGCCGAGGTGGCGGGGGCCAGCACCCCCAACGCGCCCAGCACGATGAGCGCCGCGTTGAAGCCGATAACAAAACGGTAGTTGGCACCCGTGCGGCGCGCAAGGCCGTTGGCAATCATTTTTAGCACCACCAGCTCGAACAAATCGTCCGCGCCGATGGTGATATCCGCTACCTCCCGCGCAATGGCGGCGCCATCGCTGATGGCAATGCCCACATCGGCGGCGGAGAGAGCGGGCGAATCGTTGATGCCATCGCCAATCATCACCACCCGGCGCCCTGCGGCCTTTGCCTTTTCTACATAGGCGGCCTTATCCTCCGGCAATACCTCGGCGTACCACTCGTCCACGCCCACCTCCCGCGCAATGGCGGCGGCGGTGCGGGCGTTATCGCCGGTCATCATGACCGTGTGGCGGATGCCCAGGCGGCGCAGGCTGTTCATCACGGCCCCGGCCTCCGCGCGCAGGGGGTCGTGGATGCAAAGCACCCCCGCCAGCTTGCCCCCGATGGCAAGGTAGAGGTGCGAATACTGCGGCGGAAGGTTCTCAAAGGCTTCCTGCTCGCCCGCCGGCACGGTGCACTGCTCATCCTCAAACACAAAGTGCTGGCTGCCGATGATTGCCTTTTCGCCGCCAATGCGGCTGGCAATGCCGTGCGCCACCACATATTCCACCTCGCTGTGCATTTCCTCGTGGGAAACACCGCGTGCCCGCGCACATTGCAGCACGGCGTTGGCTACCGAATGGGGGTAATGCTCCTCCAGGCAGGCGGCAATGCGCAGCACCTCCGCCTCGGTGCGGTTGCCAAACGGCACAATTTGCGCCACCTGCGGCGCGGCATGGGTGAGCGTGCCGGTTTTATCAAACACAATGGTATCGGCTTTGGCCAGCTGCTCCAGGTACCTGCCGCCCTTGACGGTGATGTGGTAGCTGCCACACTCCCGCATGGCGGAAAGCACCGCCAGCGGCATGGAGAGCTTGAGCGCACAGGAAAAATCCACCATAAGCACCGAGGATGCCCGCAGCGTATTGCGGGTGAGTAGCCAGGTGAGCGCCGCCCCCGCAAGGCTGTACGGCACAAGGCCATCGGCCAGGTGGGTGGCGCGGTTTTCGGTGGCGGAGTTCAGCTTTTCGGAGGCTTCGATCATGGCAACAATTTTATCGTACCGCCCCGCGCCGGACTGTTGGTCCACGCACACCACGCATTCGCCTTCCTCCACCACGGTCCCGGCGTACACATAGGCATCGGTGCTTTTGCGCACGGCAATGGCTTCGCCCGTCAGCGATGCCTGGTTGACCATTGCCTCCCCCGAAACCACCCGCCCATCGAGCGGCACCATGTTGCCGGTATGCACCGCCACAAAATCGCCCGGCTGCACCTGCGAAACCGGTACCAGCACCTCGCTTTCGCCCTGCTTGCGCCATACACGGTCGATGTTGAGCGACATACAGCGCGCCAAATCGTCCAGCGATTTTTTGCGTGTCCATTCCTCCAACAGCTCGCCTAGGTTTAATAGGAACATTACGGAGCCTGCCGTGGCAAAATCCCCCCGCAGCATGGAAATGCCGATGGATAGGGCATCCAGCACCTCCACCGCCAGCTTGCGCCGCCAAAGGCAGCACAGCCCCCGCCAGAAAAAGCGGAGGGAGGTTAGCGCGGCCCATGCGGTGCGCAGGGGTGCGGGGAAAAACAGGGTGCGCATTGCCTTGAAGAGCACCAGGTTCACCATTTTTTCTTGGTAGGCGCGGGCTGTGGCGCGCGCCGTGGTTTGGGGCACGGCAAGGGCCAGCTTTTCATCCTCAAACCGGAAGGCCGCCAGCGCTTTCAGCACTGCGGCGCGGCTCTCGCGGTAAAGCACCACAACATCGCCGGTGCGCTCGTACACCGTTACCTGGCGCACACCGCCCACCCCATTCAGCGCGTACACCAGCACATCGGCATCCCGGTCGCTTATGCGGCGGCGGGCAATGTGCAGGCGGATGCGCCCCTTACTTTCGTGTAAAATTGTACAGTTCACGGTTTATCCCTCACAATAAAAGAGCCGCCCCCACAAGGGCGGCCCAAAACAGTTATGCCTTCGCTTCTTCGGTGGCGGCTTCGTCCGCCACTTCCTCGGCGGCAACGGCGCGGGCCTCGTTGATATCCTTGGCATCCGCCAAAATATCCCCGGCCTCCTCCTGCACCTTGGTAACGGTATCCATCACGCTATCCTTCATGCGCAGCACAGCGGCGGTGCCTTGGGTGTAGGCCTTTTTGGCATCACGGCTGCTCAGGAGCTTAAAGCCCGCCGAGCCAAACACCACACCGCCAACAAAAATAGCAAGCTTTTTGCAATCCAACATTTTTATCAACCTCTTATTTCTTATTGTATCCCGTCCACAGAACCATGGCCATGCAGAACACGGTTGCCCAGCCCCAAAATCGATGCTGTTTCAAAAAAATCACCTCTTTCAGCGCCTTGCGGGGAGAATCTTCTTTTTATTGTACGGCACCAGCGCTTTTCACTCAATTCTCGAACTGCCTGTTTTCTGTTCGTTTTGTCCTATTTTGCATTTTTTTTGCGCGGCTTGCCGGTATTGCCCGGGCGGCAGGCCAAAATGCTCGGCAAAGCGCACCGAAAAAACACTGGCACTTTGAAAGCCCACCTCCGGCGCAATATCCGCTATGGTGCGGTTGGTGGTAAGCAGCAGGTGCGCCGCCGTTTTTAGGCGGTACCGGCGGATATAACGGCCAATGGTGGTGCCAAAGGCATGGGTGAACCGCTGCCGCAGCGCCGTTTGGGAAAGCCCAAACCGCTCTGCCAGCTGTTGCAGCGTAATGTGCTGCCCGCAGTGCGCGGCAAGGTAATCTCGCACGGCCAGCATTTGCCGGTCTTGGTACTGCCAGCAGCCGTTTTGCTGCCATGCATCGGCTGCATAGCAGCTGTGCGCAAGGATTTCCAGCACCCGCAGGCGCAGCAGGGCCACATCCTCCCTATGGCCAGCGGCCAGGTACAGGGCGGAAAATAGTGCATCGTTGCGCTCCACATTCGGCAGCACAAAGCCCCCCGCGCCCTCGGCTGCGGCCTCCAGCGCCGCCAAATTGAGGGTGGCACCCGTTACGGTATGCAGCATTTCGTTTAAGGCCGGCTGCGCCGTGGGGATATCCACCACCAGCGAAACGCCGCTGTATTTTGCATCGGGGAAATGGATGGAGGCCGGTTTGTGCGCCAGCAAATCGACCGCTATCTCGCCGGGAACGAGGGTGCGCTTGGTGCCATCCGCAAACGTGCAGCAAAAACGCCCGGCGCGGCAGTGGTGAATTTCCAGCGTATGCGGGGGCGGGGGCTTAGTCCCCTGCCCGCTTTCTGCGGTGTGCAGGGTGTGGAACACCAGCGATACGCCATCCATCAGTTCCTGCACCGAGGCAGTGGCCAGCGTTTGCGCCTGTTTTTTCTCTTGCGTTTGGGCCTGTTTTTGCGCCGGCAAAGCCGTGCCCGCCTTATTTTCCATGGCTGTGCACCCTGCAATAGTGGAGCAGTGCTTTTTTAACCCAGGTAAGCACCGCCACCAAAACTACGGCCACGGCCATGGCAACCAGCCCATAGCCGAAGGATTGCATTGCCGCTATCGTCATACTGCTTTATCTCCTTTGTAATCTACCACCGCTGCCGCATAGCAGAGCGGCGCAAGGCTGCTACCCAGGACGCAATGCTCGGTTACTTGGAAGCCGTTTGCCTGCAAAAAGGCAACAAACGCGGCCTCATCCCACTTGTAGTAGGTGTGAAAGCCCGCCAGCGACATCAAGCGCACCCGCAGGCGGAAGCCCGGCGCGTTGCCGTGGATGAAGGTGGGCGCGTACAAAACGCCGCCCGGCTTGAGCACACGCCGGCTTTCGGCCAGCGCCTTTTCGGGGTGGGGCATAACGTGCAGGGCGTTGGCAACCAGCACCGCATCAAAGCTGTTATCCGCATAGGGCAGGCTGGTGGCATCCTGCACTGAAAAATACAGCCGTGCGCTATCTTTTTGTTTTTTGGCCTCGGCAATCATGGTGGGGGAAAAATCGGTAGCCTCCCAAAGGCGCACCCAGCCCGCCAGCCGGAACGAGAGCTGCCCGCTGCCGCAGGCAAGCTCCAGCACATTCATGTTGCGGTTGAGGTTTCTGCGCATTTTTGCGGCAATGGCATCGTAAAGCCGGGCGCTGCTTTGCATGGCCTTGCCGTAAACGCCCGCAAACCGCTGCCAAAACTGCTGGTTATCCCCATTTTTATTCTCTTTCAAAATTGGTTCCTCACGTTTTCCCATCATCAGGGCCGCCGCTTTCCGGCTTATGAAAAGGCCGTTTGTGGTGTTGCTCCGCTCCACCTACTGAAAGCCGATGACCGCAATTTGGCACAGCTTTGACCAATCGGCAAAGCGGCTGAGCGCACAGTTGAAAAAGCCCCAGCGCGTATCCGGCGCACGGTAGCCGGTCATGTATTTTTTGTGGGTGACCCAGGCAATATCGCTGCTCCACGCCTTGAGCTCCCGCTCGGCATCCCGCACCGAGAAATACGCGCCCACGTCCTGAATTTCCGCGCCCTGGATCCACGTTTTCAGCATCAATTTCAGGCCAAAGGGCGAGGTGACATCCAGCGCCAGCCGCCCGCCGGGGAAATGCGCCGCCATTTTGCAGAAAAGCGCTTTGACCTGCGCCTCGGTAAAGTAGTAGAACACGCCGCCTGCGATGAACACGATGCCATCCTCCGGCTGAAACGGAATTTTGTCGAACCAAGAGGGATCGTTCAAATTGCAGGCAATGTTGTGCTCCCGCTCGCGCGGCGGCAGCAGCTCGTTACGGATGGCGATCACATCCGGCATATCCAAATTGCAGCCAGTGGCCGTGCCGTTATCCACCTGATAAAAGCTGGTATCCAGCCCGCAGCCAAGGTTCACCACACAGGCGCGGGGGTGGGCTTGCAGGTAATCTCGCGCCTCGCAGCAAAGGTCATACTGGCGCACACCAGCCTCTAAGCAGCCGAACAGCGGCGCTTTTTTGCCGTTCTTCTCAAAATCATAATCGATGCTTTCCAAAAGCCGCCGGCAGTCTTGATCTCCGAATAAATCGGGATAATTGTCCATGCACAACCTTGCGGCCGTACAGCGGGATGACCAGTGTTTCCTGTACGGTGTTTTTTTCTATGTGATGTTTCATCGTTCCCTCCACGTTACCACTGATGCAAAAACGCCAGCGTTTTTTCCAGCTGGTCTTTTTTGTAAGCGTCGCTTTCTGCCGCATAGCTGCGTTCGGAGCGGAAGAGCCGCTCGCTTTTCAGGTGCATGGGCACCATAAAGTGGCTGCCGTGCGCATAGGTGAAATGCTGGTGGAGATACGGGAAATTGCGTTTTTCCAACCGCTGCATCAAAAAATCGGCCGATTCTTGGGCGGGCCACATACTATCCAGCCCGCCCGAGAAAAGCAGCACAGGCCCCTGTATCTTCTCCACGGGGATGACGCTTTTTTCATCGGGCAGCGCCATCAGCGGCTCGTAGCACAGGCGAAAGCCGGGGTCGCCGTATCGGCACCAGCTTTTCAGAATCAGCGTTTTTGTGAACCGCTTGACGGTGTAGGGCCGATAGGGCAAATCCGCCCCGCGCCAGGTGAATTCCGAATGTGGCTGCACCCGCTTGTCCTTCGTGAAGCCTTGGGTGATGAAGCAGATGGGGCTGGCCGCGATAACGCAGGAAATAAGCCCCGGCATCTGCGCGCCTGCCAGCAGTGCTAGCTCCGCCCCCATAGAAATGCCCCACACGCCGATTTTTGCATAGCCGTTTGCCCTCAGCCACCGCGCCGCTTTTTCCACCGGCTCCATGGGGATGGCGCAGAGCGACGACGGCAGGCCGGGCAGGTTGAAATAGGCGATGGCCAGCACGGCAATGCCGTTTTCGGCAAAGAGCTGCCCCAGCAGGCAGGGCAGTGCAAACCGGCCGTCGCTGCCCGAAAAGGCCACCAATGCCTTGCCGGGAAAGCGGTTGCCTTCCGGCGTGAACAGCCTGCCGATAAAGCCGTCCTGCTCGATGGAAAATGTTTTTGCTTCGCCCATATGCGTACCCCCGTGTTCTCTTTATATTGCGTTATATTGCGGTTCATCCGCCGCCAACCGAACAATAGCCTCCACAAAAACGGCCCCACGCCATAGCGGCATATGCCTTATCATGCCTCATCTTTTTTGCAGGAAAAGCACGCCATGGCTTCCACGGTTGTGAGGTTTACCGCAGCGTACATTTTGTTAAGCCTTTCTCGCAAGCTCGCTACGGTTTCATAGGGTGGTGTAAACCACCCTTTTGGCGTGTAAAAATGCTTTACAAAATAGTCGGTACGGCGGTTTTCACCTTGCACATAAAAGCAGCCGCAAAAGGTGCCACCCGGCTTTAGCACCCGAAAAATCTCGTTATACGCCGCCTTTTTGTCCGGAAAGGCGTGGAACCCATTGAGCGACAGCACAAGATCAAAGCTTTGCTCGGCAAAGGGCAGTGCGCCCACATCACCTTGTTGAAACTGTATATTTTTAATTTTTCTTTGAGCCGCTTTGCGCTGCGCCCGCGCCATCATATCCGCCGAATAATCAAGACATATCTTATCGGCGTTCGGCAAAGCTTCATAAATGGGCATTGTCAAAACACCGGTGCCAACAGGCACCTCCAGCATCTTCCCGGAAAAATCCTCCGGTATAGCGGAGAGCGCCTGCGCCAGATAATTGGCATTCTTTTCGGCATCCATATTCCAGACTAAGCCGCACACGGCCCTTCCTAGTAGTGTAGAACAAGTAATCATGCCATCGTAAAAGTTCTTTTCTCCACCCAAGCCTTTATAGGCACTTTTTATCTGTTCTTTTCGGTTCATATCTGCCTCCTGATACCTTTTGGTTTGTGGGGGACCATGGGGTGTAGCGGTTGTTTTTTGTGGAATAGACCTTGTATTTTCACCCTATAGCGCCAGCCGCCGCTTGTACGGCAGCCAGCAGTGGGGCAACCACCAACGGCCAGAGCAGCAGGTGTTCCGGCAGCGCCAGCTTGACCAGCCAGCTTTTGATGCCATAGCCCGGGTGGTTCTCTGTGCCGGGAATCATAAGGCGGGGTTTCATCACCTCAAACAAAACAACGTCCAGCAGAAAAAAGTCTGTCAGGCTCACCATCAACCACTGCGTGTAGCCCACCCGGAACAGCGGCCAAAAACCGCGAACCCCCGCCTGTGCCGCACTGGCCACCCCGTACAACAGCAGCAGCAAGAATGCAAGGCTCATGCTGCCGTTCCCCACGCACTTTTCCCGTGCGGTCTGGGGCTGCGGGGCGGCTTTTAGAATCGCTTTCGGGTAGGAGCCCATCATATAGCGGGGGCTTAACAGCATCAGGACGCAAGCCGTCAGGTTAAACACAGCCGCCATGGCCGCGCCGTCCAAAAGTGTCCGGGTCCAGTTCATGGGGCTTTCTCCTTTTTCACTTTGCGGCTAATGCGGCGCATGGTTTTTTCTCGAAACAAACGCAGCACCGTCCGAACGCCTCCGAATGATGTTTTCTTTGCGGTGTTGTCATAAGAGTTCTTCCCCCTTTTTCTTCCTCTCGGCCTCCCAACGGGAACCCTTGCGGCAGATGTAGAAATCGCAACAGTTAGCACCGTTGGCAAGCGTTTGGGTGCGGAACAGCGTGCCACCCATCAGTTCCACCGAAGCATAATCCAACACGCAGGTGTACTTCACCAGATAAAACAGCTTTTCCTGCCGTCCCAGCCCGCACAGGCCGCAGGCATGGTAAATCTTTGTATATTCGTCTGCGTCCCGTCCCAGCGTGAGTTCTGTTTGCCAGTTGCAAGGGCTGTGGCTTGCATTGGCAAGCTCGGCAATCTGCTTGCTCTTTTTCTGTGCAGAACGGGAAAAGGCCGATTTTTTCTTCATTTGGAAGGACCATTGCAGAATCGGCGCTTTCATACTTTGCGCCACCATATCCGCGAACATTGACTCGCTCATTTGTCCATCTGCTGCCTCAAAAGCTGCAAACCATACCGCACCGCCGGAAAGGCACATCCGCAGCGGGTTTTCCTTCAGTGTCCCAATGCCGGGTGTGCGGGCAATCAACGCACCGTATATTTTCTTTGTCCGCTTTTGATAGCCGCGCATATTCCATTCCGGCTTTTGATTTTTGATATAGCGAAAGGTCGGCCCGGATAAAACTGCCCAGAGCAGCCACTCACAGCCCGTGTAGTTCATCTCGTTTCCTCCCGAGTCGGCTTTTGTGCCGTCAGGCAGAGCCAATGCTTTTCGGCTTTTGCGTCCACGCAAATTTCGGCAAAGCCCGCATTGACAAGGTGGCATTTTAGCTGCCCGGCGTTGTAGATGGCCATACCCGGGATTTTTTCTGTCCACTTTTCGTCTGCCGCGTGCAGGCCGTCGGCCTCGTTGCAAATTAGAAAGGTGCCGCCCGGCTGTAGCACCCGCAGCACCTGGCGGAAGGCTGCCTCAATATTCGGCCAGAAGTAGACGGTTTCAAAGGCCGTTACCAGTGCAAAGTGGTTTGCGGCAAAGGGCAGCGCCGATACATCGGCCTTAAGCACCCGGCAGCTACCACTGCGGATGGCCTTTGCCGCCACTTTTTTAGATTTTTCCACGCTGATTTCCGAATAATCCACCCCCGTCACGCTGCCGCCCGGGCACCGTGCCAGCAGCCGTGTAAGGTTGGCCCCGCCGCCGCAGCCAATATCCAGCGCGTTACCGTTTTGAAACGTTGCCACGTGCGAAAAGCCCCACTCTGCCAGCTCGGCGTGGCCGCTGTTCATCATGGCCACCATCACCCTGCCGCCAAGCCCCACCGGATTGCGTGTATTTTCAAAAAAGTTTGCCATTCGGTTTCTCCTTTTGCCATCATCCGGTTTCATCACGCTGCCGCAGCCCTTCCAGCCAAAGCAGCACGGTATCCAGCACCAGCTTGGGGTTGCCCACATTGCAGTGGCCCGCGCCGTCCTCTTGTTCGGTCATCAGGCGGTAGGTCAGGCTTTTTACATGGGGCAGGGCATCTATTTCGATGCTGTAGAGCGCTTGGGGGATAAAATGATCCTTACTTGCGCCAAAAATCAGCACATCCTGTAGCCGGCCACCATCCCACTGGATGACACGGTTTAGCTGGAAGTTGAAATTTGCATCTTGATGCAAAGGATAGCTGCCACGTTTGAAAGCGGTTCTTTCCATCGTATTCCCCCCAGCACTATGTGTTAGTACCAGCTAACCCATGGTGCTAAAATAAGCCACCGCCAAAGCGGCAGCCGTTTACCCTGCCACTATGATGGCACCGTTGTTTGATACCTGTCAATGGATTGGGCAAAAACAATTAGTTTGCACTAACCAACAAGGCTGCTTAAGAAGGCCGCCCCTAAAGGCCACTTTATGCCCACGGCCACAAAAAAGCGGCGGGTGCCCGCCTATAAAGGGTGGGTACCCGCCACTTTGCTGTTTGCGGGCAGTTTTTGCTGCCCTGCTTATGCTCGCTATGCTGTTTGTGGCCGGGGGTTTATCGCCGGGTTTTGTATTGCCGGGCTTTTTACAGCTTCCACGCGGCGCTTTGCTGTTGTATCTCCTTCATGTGGGGGTAAATTTTGCCGGTGGCATCCAGCGCTGCGGGGCTGCCCTGCTCGGCCACCACGCCACCCTGCAGCACCACAATTTTATCGGCATTTGCCACGGTGCGCATCCGGTGGGCGATAATTAATACCGTTTTGTTTTGAATCAACCGCGAGAGCGATTCCTGTATCAGGGTTTCGTTTTCCACATCCAGGCTGGCGGTTGCCTCGTCCAGCAAAATAATGGGCGCATCTTTTAGGAAGGCCCGCGCAATGGAGATGCGCTGCCGCTCGCCGCCCGAAAGCTCGCTGCCGTTTTCACCGATGGTGGTGTGCCAGCCCTGCGGCAATTTTTCGGCAAATTCATCGCAGTGGGCCAGCTTGCCCGCGGCGATAACCTCGGCATCCGTAGCACTTTTGCGGCCAATGCGGATATTTTCAAGCACGGAATTGTTGAAGAGCGTTACCTCCTGGAATACGATGGCGTATAGCCCCATCAGGGTTTCGGGGTCGATGTGCGCCACGTTCATGCCGCCCACCGTGATGGTGCCGCGGTCAATATCCCAAAAGCGTGCGGCCAGGCGCGAAACGGTGGTTTTGCCGCCGCCCGATGGGCCGATGAGGGCGGTAACCTCGCCTTGCTTGGCTGTAAAGCTGACATCCCGCAGCACCTGCTCGCCACTATTGTAGGCAAAGCCAACGCCATCAAACACCACATCACAGCCACGGTTTGCCAGCGTTTCGGTGCCGGTTTGCAGCGGGTGCTCCAAAATTTCGTTGAGGCGGGCGGTTTGGATTTTGGTGGAGATAATCGCGCTTAAATTATCGAGCGAGGAGATGAGTGGGTCGTACATACGCGAAACCACCAGCAGGAACATAAAGAAGCGCAGCACACTCAGCGAGCCGTTTTGCAGCAGCGCACCGCCCACCAGCACGGTGGAAACAATGCCCAGCTTGAGCACCATGCGGGCCGAGCCGTTATACACCGCGTTGCCAAGCTCGGCGGATACGGTGTATTTTTCCACATTTTTAATTTTTTCGTCCAGCCCGGCCATGTAGGCGGCCTCGGCGTTGCTGGCTTTGAGGTCGCGCACGGTTTCGAGGCATTCCTGAATGCCATCGGCAAAGGCAAGCTTGACCTGCATCTGCTTTTGCTGCTTGCGGTTCATGATGTTGGCGGTGGATAGAATGATGGTGAACGATACCGGAACCACCCAAAGCGCCGCCAAGGCCATGCGCCAATCAAACACAAACAGGCTGAGGGCTATCAGCAGGGTGGATACCATAGCGCCGACAAGCTCGGGGATCCAGTGGGAGCAGGCGGTTTCCATGGTGGCACAATCTGCCATGATGGCACTGGTTAAATCGGACAAATCTTTTTTGCCAAAAAACGAGAGGGGCAGCTTGCGCAGGCGCTCGGCCAGGGCAATGCGGCGCACCCCACTCTCTTTGTAAGTGGCAAAAAAGGTGGCGTTGTATTGCAGGTAGGTGGTGAAAAACACCGCCAGCAGGCAGAGCACGATGCCGCCGCCGTAAAACACGCCCCGCCCCGCCGGGATGCCGCCGGCCAACAAATCCCCCACAAGGGCGTACAAAAGCCCCACCGGGAACATGAGCGAAAGGTAGGCCAGCGTGCAGGCGGCAAACGCCCCCACCATATCCTTTGCGCCCTGCTGCGAGAGCGCGTATTTGTGCTGCAAGGTTTTAATCATGTTGGCCACCCACTTTCCAGCTTGCCGCTTTGGTGTATTGCGCCCACATCGAGGCGTAGGTTCCGTTTTGTGCCAGCAGCGCGGCCTGGGTGCCGCTCTCGGTAATTTTGCCCTGCTGCAACACGCAGATACGGTCGCACCCGGCCACGGTGGAAAGGCGGTGGGCAATCATCAGCACGGTTTTGCCCTTGGAGAGCTTGCTGAACGCCGCCTGCACCCGGGTTTCGTTATCGGGGTCGGCAAAGGCGGTGGCTTCATCCAAAATGAGAATCGGCGCGTTTTTCAGCATGGCGCGGGCAATGGCAATGCGCTGTGCCTCCCCGCCTGAAAGGTAGACCCCCGCGGTGCCAACCACGGTATCCACGCCCCGGGGCAGTTTTTCCAAAATATCATCGCACTGGGCATCGTGCAGGGCCTTCAGCACCTCGGTTTTGGTGGCACCGGGCTTTGCCATCTGCACATTTTCAAAAATAGATACCTTGAGCAGCTTGGAATCCTGGAACACAAACGAGACGGTATTCATCAAATCGGCCTTGGCAATGTTTTTTACATCCACACCGCCGATTTTTACGCTGCCGCCTTGCACATCCCAAAAGCGGGCCACCACGCTGGCCAGGGTGGTTTTGCCGCCGCCCGATGGGCCAACCAGCGCGATATGCTCGCCGGGGCGGATGGCGAGGGTAACGCCATCCAACGCGTTGCCGGTGGCACCCGGGTAGCGGAAGGCTACATTTTGCAGCACAACGCTGTTATCCCGCGGGGTTTGCGGGGCGGCAGGCTCCGCAAGGGGTTGCAGCGCCATCACGCTGTTGATGCGGCCAAGCGCATCCGCTACAACCAGGTTATTTTCGCTTGCATACATCAGTTTATTGAGCGTTACCGTGATGATGGGGGTGATGATGATGTAGAACAGCAGGTTGAGCAAAAACGTGTTGGTTACCCCCTGCGCCGTAAACAGCATGGCGGCGGCAATCAGGGTGGCAAACACCGCGTTGATGCTGGTGGTGTAGCATAGCATGGGCGTGCGCATCCCCTTGGTGTAGGCAACGACCCATTTTTCGTAGTTATCAATCGCCGCCTTGAACCGCTTGAACGAGAACACCGATTGCCCAAAGGTTTTGACAACCGGGATGCCGCGCACATACTCCACCGCTTCGTTGGACATGGCATCCAGCGCGTTTTGGTATTCCGCCATTTTTTGCTTCATGGCGTTGCCCGTCATGCTGCCCATAATCAGGAATGCGGCCACCACCGGCACCAGGCTGAACAGCCCCAGCCGCCAATCAAACACCAGCAGCAATGCCAGCAGCCCCAGCGGGGTGATGTATGCGCCCACGGTATCGGGCAATTGGTGCGCCAGGTAGGTTTCGGTGGCGGCGCTGCACTCGTTCACAGTTTTGCGCAGCTTGCCGCTGCCGATGCCATCCATAAAGCCCATGGGCAGGGTGACGATGTGGTGCAGCATGGCGCTGCGGATGTTTGCCTGCACCCGGAACGCCGCCAAGTGCGAGCAGAGCAGCGCGCAGAGGTAAACGAGCATGGAGCCGACCGCAAACGCCGCCGCAAGCCAGCCGTTTTGGGCCAGGTTTTGGGCATTGCCGTAGTTTGGCGCGGCATCCAGCACGGCCTTGATAACCTTCCAGATATACAGGTAGGGCACCAGCGCCAGCAGGGCGCTGAGGGCCGATAGCACCCAGCTGGAATAGGTGAGCAGTTTATAGCTGCCCGCGTAGTCCAGCAGCGTTTGTAGGCTGGAGGGCTGCTTTGCTTTTGCTGAATTTTTCGAATTTTTTAAATTTTCTGAATTTTCTAATTTTTCTAATTTTTCCAAAGTCGGGGCCTCCTCACGCAGGGTTTAGCCCTGCAAATTTTCGGTGCAGAACAGTTGGATGCACTGTGCAACAAATTCATCGCTGCTGTTTACCGGGATGCCCGCTGCCATCCAGTAGGCGTAATCGCCGCTATCGTACTGGCCAAGGGCTGCCAAGTTGCTGCCATAGCGGAACTCGATGTGCTGGGTGGAGGCGGGGGTATCGGCTGCCATGGCAAAGTAGGTGAACTCGCCCGCATCGGCATCCTGGCTTTGGTAGATGTAGAAGCCACTCTCTTGATCGTATTGCAGGAACTGATAGCTATGGCTGAAAAGCGGTTTGCCGTTTGCATCTACCCCGCTGATGACACCATCCGCAAAGGTGAACTGCGCCACATCCTGCATAAAATCGCAGTCAAAATAGCGTGCCTCCTGCCCGGCGTAGGCATCCACGGCCTGTTGCCCAATCACCGTGCCGGTGCAGGCGGTTTTCAGCATGGTAACGGTATCCTCAAGGGCATCCTCACCCACAATGGCCTTGCAATCGGCAAGCCACAAATCGTCGTACTTGCTTTGCAGCAAAACCGGCCACAGCTCCTCGTAGCTGCCGTTCAGAGCCTTCATCAGGCTGGTGGCTGCCGGTTCGCTGCCCTCCTCATATTGGTCGGCACTCTCGTAGCGGCAGGCGGTGGTGCCAATTTCTTCAGCTAATGCCGCGCCATCTGCGGTGACGGAAACGGTGCAGCCCGCCACGCTGCTGTTCACCGCGCGCCCCGCCACGCTGCCGGGGGTGGCCGCGCCGTTGATGCTACCGTTTACGGTGCAGTTGCGGATGGCAAAGGCGGTTTCCTCGCCGTAGTAATACAGCCCGGTACCCACCAGGCCGCCCACATGGGTGGCGCCGTTGGCGTTGATGGTTACCTGGGCGGTGCAATTTTCAATAACGCCGGGGTAGCTGGTGGTGGAAAAACCCTCGGTAGCCTTAACGACATCCGGGTCGGTGTGGGTGCCCGCATAGCCGCACAGCCCGCCGATGGCGTGCCCGCCGTTCGGGGCTTCAATCGTGACATCGGCGGTGCAATTGGTGATGGCATCCATCATTTCTAGGCAACCGCCGATGCCGCCAAGGCCAACCGGCTCCTTGCCGGTTGCCTTCACGGTGCCGCTGGCCGTGCAGTTTTCCACCTTGCCGCCAAAGCCGCCGCCAATCAGCAGGCCGCCGCACTCGGCAACATCTGCCTGCACCAGCCCCGCCGAAAAATCGTTATCGCCAAGAACGGTAACGGTGACATCGGTGGCGGTGCAATTTGTGACCGTGCCGGCACTGTTGCCGCCCAGCAGCCCGCCGGTGCAGTTGTTGCCGGTGATTGCTGCATTGCTTACGTTGACCGCATCCACCAGGCCCATATTGTAGCCCACCACGCCGCCGATTGCCTGCGAGGTTGCATCCGTGACGGTAACGGTGACATTTTCAACGTTCAAATTTTCAATGGTGCCCGCGCTCAACCCAAACAGGCCCGCGCCCACCGTGGGCTCCTCGGTTTGGTAGGTAAGGTTCGATACCGTGTGCCCGGCACCATCAAAGGTGCCTAAGAACATAGTGGAATGGGTTTCCATATCGCTCATATTGCCGATGGGCACCCAGGCCGTGCCCGCCAAATCCACATCGGCGGCAAGCTGTAGGTACTGCCCGCCGTACCCCTGGCAGCTGCCATCGTTCACGCTGGCGGCAAAGGCCGCAAACTGCGCGGCGGTGGCAATTTGGTAAGGGTCGGCTTCGGTGCCGGTGCCGCCCGCAAACTGTACGGTGGGCGCTGCTACCTCGGCGGTGGTTGCCGCCACGCCGGCGCTGCTTGCCGCGCTGGTTGCGGCAGTGGTGCCACAGCCGGTTAAAAGTGAAGCTGCCATACAGGCAGCCACAAGGCCGGATAAAAACTTTCTCATTTCTTTCCCTCCAACAAATAATACGGAATGGTTAGTGCTTCCTAACCATTCCGTATTATACCCGGCTATCTTCGCTTTCGCTACCCATTTTCGGTCACGGTTGCCCCATTTCGGTATCGGGTTTTGCCGCCGCCAGGCTTTGGCGGTATTGCGTGGGGGAGGCCTGGTAGTATTTTTTAAAGCTTTCGCCAAACTTGCCAAGGCTTGAAAAGCCACTTTCCAGCGCAATTTCCGTCACCGGGCGGTTGGTGGTGCGCAGCAGCAGGGCGCTTTTTTCCAGCTGATACTGCCGCAGGTAGGTGTGTACCGGCACCCCGTAAATTTTGCGGAACATCCGTTGCAGCCACGAAACCGAAACCCCATGCTCGGCCGCCAAATGCGCCACCGTGGAATAGTTGGTGTAATCGCTGACAATATGGTCTCGCAGGTGGCGAATCAGCTCCAGCTGGCTTTGCGGCAAATAAAGCGCTTGCGGCTGCGCGGGGGTGTATTCGCCCAGCAGGTAAAATAGCTCCAGCACCTTTAGGCGCAGGTAGGTTTGGCCCGCCTGGGGCGTTTGCTCGTACAGCTCGCGCAGAACGTGCTCGCACCGGGGGCCTGCCGGGTGGACGGTGTACCAGCTTGCGCAGAGCAGTGTTTCTTTGATTTTCCAAAAATCCACGGCCAGCGCGCCGCAATGCGCCGCCGCCCAGGCCGTGGCGGCCTCACAGTCCAGCAGAAAAGCCACGCCGTCATAGTAGCCCATCGGGAAGCTCGAAACCGTAACCATATCTTCAAATGCCTCATACGAGTGCACGGAGATATCGCCCGAGGCCAGCACAAGAACCTTTTTGGGCGGGAACACGCATTCAAACCGCCCGTTCACGCAAAAGTTCAGCTCCATCAGCCGGGGGGAATATTCGCGCGGCTCCGGCCAGCTGCCGGCCTTATAGTGGTGGATCAGCAGCTCCACCCCCGGGAAAACACCCCGCTTTTCGGTTATGCCATCCCCATTTTCGCACCGCATATAGTAGGTGGTGGTGCTTTGGCGGCTTTCCTGCTTGGTGCAGCAGCCCTTATAAAACAGGCTGTTCTCAAAATTTTCCATCGTTATTTCCGTTTCGTGTTTTGGCGCGGCGGCTTTTCTGTTTGGGGGTTGGTTTTTGGGGTTTGGGCCGCGGGGCTTTTGTTTTGCCGCAAATTGCCCGCAAAGGCGGCGCGGCAAGGCGCGCATAACGGGGGCGTGTTTTGGCGTTCCGGGCTTATTTTCCCCCGCCAAACCAGCCGAAAAGCCCCTTTTTCTCATACGGCTCGCTGGTTATGGCGCGCACGGTGTAGCCGATGGCCGCCGTGCAGCTTTTTAGTTGGTCCTCCGCCAGCGGTGCCTCGCTTACAATCACCGTTTCGCCCTTGCTGTGGTTGGAGGTTACCTTTTTCACCGCAAAGCTTTTGCGGATGCTGTCATTCACATGGCTTTCGCACATTCCGCACATCATACCGTCAATTTTCAGTGTTGTTTTTACCATCTTGCCATCCCTTCTCTTTCGTGGTTAAACCGGTTTTTCGTGCCTGTAGCAGCGCATCCCAGCGCTGCAAGGCGGCATCGGCCACCAGTGGGTCGTACATTCTGCCACGGTTTTTCTCAATTTCGGCCTTGCAAACGGCCTCGGGCATTGCCTTGCGGTAGCTGCGGTCGGAGAGCATGGCATCCATCGAATCTGCCACCGCAATAATGCGGGCACCAAACGGGATGCTATCCCCCGCGATGGCATCCGGGTAGCCCTTGCCGTCCCACCGCTCGTGGTGGTGGCGCACAATGCCCGCAATGCCAGCAAAACGCTCCACCTTGCGCAAAATGTAGCTGCCAATCTCGGTGTGGGCCTTCATTTGCTGCCACTCGTGTTCATCCAGCGCCCCCTTTTTCAGCAGCACCGCATCGGGAACGCCAATTTTCCCGATATCGTGCAGGTCGGCCGCAATGTGGTAGAGGTTTGTTTCCTCGGCCGTAAGCTGCAACGCCTCACACAGCACCTGCGTCATGTTGCTGACCCGCTCTGAGTGGTGGGCCGTGTGGAAATCTCGCATTTCAACGGCGGCAACAATGGCCTCTATCAAATCGTGGTATTCCACGATGGATTTTTGCACGCCCATGGTGATGCACCTTATTTCTTGTTCTTGATTTTTCAGATTAGCCGCAGCTAACCAAGAAACAGTATAGCACAGCCAACAAAAAGTGCAAGTACCCCTTTGCAAAACCCGGCCCGCCCACAAAAAAATAAGGCGGAAGCCGCCACTTTTCTTGAGAAGCCGGGATGGGTATGGTATAATTGTACATTATACTGCATTGCATACTGCATGGCACTGGATTTACAGATGGAAATGGATTGCGGATTCTATTTTGGTTGCCGTTGCCCCGCAAGCCGCGCAGCGGTGGCACAGCGCCCAAAAAGCACCACGATAAAAGGAGATTTTGTACACTATGAAATTAGGTATTGTCGGGCTGCCCAACGTGGGCAAGTCCACTTTGTTCAACGCCATTACCAGCACCAAAAACGCCCAGGCAGCCAACTACCCGTTTTGCACCATTGAGCCGAACGCCGGGGTTGTGGCCGTGCCGGATGCACGGCTGGATAAGCTGGCCGATTTGTGGCAGACCGATAAAAAAACGCCTGCCATTGTGGAATTTGTGGATATTGCCGGGCTGGTAAAGGGTGCCTCCCAGGGGGCGGGGCTGGGCAACAAGTTTTTGGGGCATATACGGGAATGTGATGCCCTAGTACACGTTGTGCGCTGCTTTGACGATGATAATATTGTCCATGTGGTGGAGGATGTGAACAAGCCCGAGGGGGTGGACCCCCTGCGGGACATTGAAGCCATTGATATGGAGCTGATACTTTCGGACTTAGAGGTGGTTACCAACCGCGCCGGGCGGATGGCCAAGGCCGCCAAAACCGGCAACAAGGCCGCCGGGGCCGAGGCCGCCTGGCTGGAGGCATTGCGCCAGCACCTGGATAGCGGCAAGCCCGCCCGCCTGTTTGCGTTTGATGGCGGGGACGAAGCCCAGGCCAACGCCGTGCGGGAAATTGGGTTGCTATCGGCCAAGCCGGTAATTTACGCCTGCAATGTGGGCGAGGACGACCTTTTGGGCGGCATTGAAAACAACCGCTACTTCCCCCTGGTTGCCGCGCGCGCCAAGGCGGAGAAGGCCCAGGCGATACCCATTTGCGCCAAGACGGAGGAGGATATTGCCGATGCCACCCCCGCCGAAAAGCAGGTGTTTTTGCAGGAGATGGGCATTACCGCCAGCGGGCTGGACAACCTGATTGCCGCCAGCTACGAGCTGCTGGGGCTGATTAGCTTTTTGACCGATGGCAAAAAGGAATGCCGCGCCTGGACGATACGCCGCGGCACCAAGGCCCCCCAGGCCGCCGGCAAGATTCACTCCGACTTTGAGCGGGGCTTTATCCGCGCACAGGTGGTAAGCTACGACGATTTGACCGCCTGCGATTTTGATATGGCCGCCGTGAAGGCCAAGGGCCTGCAACGCACCGAGGGCAAGGAATATGTGGTGCGGGACGGCGATATTATTGAATTTTTGTTTAACGTATAAGGGGGAAGCATGAAAATAGGAATTATGGGTGCCATGCCGGATGAGGTTGACCAGCTTTGTGGCCGCCTTACCGGCGTTACCACCGAGCCGTATGCCGGGGTAGAATACCACCACGGCACGTTGCACGGCCACAGCGTTGTGGTGTGCTGCGCCGGGATGGGCAAGGCCAACGCGGCCTCCACCACCCAGGTGCTTATCACCAAATATGGTGCAGAGGCGATTATTTTTTCCGGCATTGCCGGGAACATGACCAGCAAAATTGGCATTGGTGATGTGGTGGTGGGCAAAACCGTGTTTTACCACGATGCCGAGCTTGCCATGCTTTGCCAAAGCGCCCCTTTTTTGAAGGAATACCAGGGCGACCCCACCCTGACCCAGGCCGCCCTGAAAGCCTGCGAGGCCTGCGGGGTGAAGGCCCTTGCCGGGCGGATTGCCACCGGCGATTTGTTTGTGGGGGATGCCGCCACCAAAAAGGCCATTGAGGAAAAATGCCACCCCGATTGTGTGGAGATGGAGGGCGCGGCGGTGAGCCAAATTGCGGGCCGCAACCAGGTGCCCTGCGTAATTTTGCGCGCCATGAGCGATAATGCCGATGAGAGCGGGCACGAGCTGCTGGTGGTGAAAAAATTTAGCATTGCCGAATATGTGCACACCGCCACCGAGATTGTAGCGCGGATGGTGGCTTCGCTGTAATTTTTTATAAAAACCAGCTGCAAAAATCATTTATAAAAGCAGATAAAAACAGGCTGTAAACCAGCCTGTAAACCCAGCAGGGCACCGCAAAAATGCGGTGCCCTGCTGGCTTTTGTTGTATTGTGTTTTTGGGCTGCCGGGGTGGCGTTTACACCCGGTTACGCCTGCCCGGCAGGCGCGGCAAGCGGGGCAAACGCATAGAGTTGCCCGCTGTAGGGCGGCAAATCCACCGTTAGCTGGCCATCGGTTTTGGCGGCGCGGCGGGTTTTGGGCTGGGGGGTTGCCCCGCCCCAGGGCTGCCAATCGGTATCCAGCAGCAGGGTAAGCTTGCCGGGGCCGGGCAGGGCCACCGTGTAGCCTGCCAGGGGGGCATCCCCAAAATGGAACACCCCCACCAGGGTTGTTTGTTCCCCCCGGCGCAAAATGGTGCAGGCGCAGCGGTGGGTGGCATCACAATCCAACCACTGAAAGCGGGCGGGGTCGTACTCGCCCTGCCAAAACGCATCGTATTTTGCGTAAAGCAGGCCCAGCGCCCGGCGGTAATGGGCAAACGCATCGTGCAGGGGGTACTTTACCAGCTCCCAATCCTGCTGGCGGGCTTCGTCCCACTCCCGCAGTTGGCCCAGCTCGTTGCCCATAAAATCCAGCTTTTTGCCGGGGTGCAGCATCATGTACAGGTACAATAGCCGCCCCTGGGGGAACTTGCCATCGTACCCGCCGTACATTTTTTGCAAAATGGTGGCCTTGCCGTGCACGTTTTCGTCGTGGCTGAAGGGCAAAATATAATGCTCGTTCCAGCAGTAAACCATTGAAAAGCTGAGTTTGCCAAAATTATCCCGCCGCTCGGCGGGGGTCTTTTTAAAATAATCCAGGGTGTCGTTCATCCAGCCAAGGTCCCACTTATAGTCAAAGCCCAGGCCGCCGTATTCCACCGGGGCCGTCACCTTGGGGTAGTTGGTGCTATCCTCGGCAATCAACAGGGCGGTGGGGTAGCGCTGTTGCAGCCCCGCGTTCATCCCCTTCAAAAATTCTACCGTGCTGGTGTTCACCCCTCGCGCCGGGTCGCCCTGCCAGTACAGCAGGCGGCTTACCGCATCCATCCGCAGCCCATCGGCGTGGAAGGTTTGCAGCCAGTAGGCGGCGCAGGACTGCACAAAGCAGCGTATCTCCCCGCGGGAGTGCATAAAGTTGCAGCTCCCCCACTCGCTTTCCCCCACCGTGGCGGCGGGGTATTCGTACAGGGGGGTGCCGTCAAAGCGCTTTAGGCCGTAGCCATCCACCGCAAAATGGACGGGCACAAAATCCAAAATCACCCCAATTTCCTGCCGGTGGCAGGCATCCACCAGGGCGCAAAGCGCCGCCGGCGTGCCATACCGGCTGGTGGGGGCGTAAAAGCCGGTGGTTTGGTAGCCCCAGCTGCCATCAAACGGATACTCGGCCAGGGGCATCAGCTCCAGGTGGGTATAGCCGTTCTCCTTCAGGTAGGGGGGCAACAGGGCGGCCAGCTCCTTGTAGGTATACCACCCGCCATCCGGCTTTTGCCGCCAGCTGCCAAGGTGTGCCTCGTAAATATTCATCGGTGCATCAAAGTTTTTATTGCGCGCCGCCATCCATTTTGCATCGGTGAAGGGGTAGGGCGCGCCATCCACCACAATCGAGTGGCTATCGGGGCGCAGGGCCATGGCCCTGCCGTAAGGGTCGCAGTGGTCTACCGTGCTGCCATCGCCCCCGGTGATGCGGTAGTGGTAGCGGGTGCCCACGCCAAGGCCGGGGCAATCGCCCTCCCACACGGCGCTGTAGCTGGGGTGCAGGGGGTAAACATCGCCCCCATCGGTGGCCACCGCCACCGCGCGGGCCGCCGGTGCCCACACCGCAAAATGCACCCCGCCGGGGTAGGGGTGGGCACCAAAAAATTCATACGCATCAAAGGCATGGCCGGTATAAAAGGCTTGTATATCCATCACGCACACTCCTGCTTTGTTCCTATTCCAAAAGGGCCTATAAAAATAGTACCACACCGGCCCCGCAATCGCAACGGAAACCGACGTGGTACTGTTTTACAATATTGACCATTGTGTTCAAAATATGCCAGGGCGGCCTATATCCGCAGCAGCACCCGCGCAATGTTGAAGTAGACAAGCAGGGTGGTGGTATCCACAATGGTGGTGATGAGGGGCGAGGCCATACCCGCGGGGTCAATGCCTATTTTGTTGGCAAGCACCGGCAGCGAGGCACCCAATAGCTGCGAGATGATGACCGTGATGATGAGCGTTAGGCAAACCACCGCGGCCACCATGGCACCCACCTGGTCAA
>JAQUSS010000030.1 GCA_028710135.1 Gemmiger sp.
AGCTTGGCGCAATGGATTATATTATTGCCCGCAAGGTGCTGAAAAAGTTCGAGAGTATGAACGTCAGCTTTGTTCGGTATGAAATTAAAGACCTGATTGTTTATATTGAGCGTACATTTGGCCGCGCTGCTTTAACCGATAGCAACCAATACCTACAGCGAATCCAAAACCTGTACTAACCATTTTGAGTTTGCCAGGCAAAAAATGTGCAAACTCTTTTTGTGTATCATTGGGTTGTTACAAAATAACGGATATGTAACAAAAAAACAGTAAAAAGGGGATGTATCCATGGCCAATACCATCAACGACCTCTACTTAAAATATGTAAACAAGGTTGGCAAGGTGCTGGAGAACGACCGCTATTTCCAATATTTGTTTGAAATGGCGCAAAATGGAACCAACGTTTTGCAGCAAACCAACCACGTTTTGCATAAGGTGGTGGACGAGCGGTGGCTTTCCACCATTGAGGATAGCCTGGATGCCATCAACACCATTATCGATAAGCCCCGCCGCTTTGTTACCACCAAGGAGGAGGTTGTGCCGGTGGCGCTGGCCCGCAAAATTACCGCCGAAAGTGTGCGCCACCTAAGCCAAAACACCCAGTTTATTGCCAGCGATGCCAACGGCGAAATTCAGCCCACCCGCATTTTGAACGTGAGCAGCGAGGAGAGCTACAACCTTTACGAAAACCGGTTTATTTTTACATTGATTCAACGCCTTATCGTATTTATTGATAAGCGGACGGACGTCATCTTCTGGTCAACCGGGGATGAGCGCACCAGCACCCTGATGGTGCAGGATAAGGTGGACGATGCCTACGAGGAAATTGAATACAAGGTGGAAATGACCATCAAAAACAAGCAAAGCTACGCCGAAAACGACAGCGAAAACATGGAGGTTTTTAAACGAATCGACCGTGTGCGCCGCCTGGTGATGAGCTTGCGGCAAAGTGGTTTTTACAGCCTGATGGCGGGCTGCAACCTGGTGCGCAGCCCCATACAGCGCACCAACCTGATGATGAAGGACCCCTACTACCGCAAGTGCTACAACCTGTGGCATTTTTTGGAAAGCTACGACGAAGTGGGCTACACCATTGATGTGAAGGATACCGCGCTGGAATTTGACGAGGATTATTTGTTCCAGATGTACACCAACTTTATCAACAACTATGTGGTGTTCAAAAGCTTGCTGGAAACCGACCACCGCCGCATTGACGAAGCGCCCCCCAAGCGGCACAAGGTGGTGCGCCCCAAGTTTATCAAGCAAATTGTGGAGCAAATTGTGGAGGATTACGACATCCCGGATGTGGAGATTAAAAAAGTGATCATCCAGGAGGTTACCAAGGCCCAGCTTTTGGCCGAAAAGAAACGTGCCGCCGAGGAAAAGCGCAAGGCTGCCGCCAAGGCCAAGGCCGAGGCCGCCCGCGCCAAGGCAGCCGAAGAAAAACGCAAGGCCGCCGAGAAAAAGAAGGCCGAGGCCGAGAAAAAGAAAGCAGCCGAGAAGGCCCGCCTTGCCGCCGAAAAGGCGAAGCAGGCCGAGGAAAAGCGGCTGGCCGCCGAAAAGGCCAAGGCCGAGGCCGAAGCCGCCCGCGCCAAGGCCGCCGAGGAAAAACGCCTTGCTGCCGAGAAGGCAAAGGCCGAAGCCGAGGCCGCCAAGGCGAAAGCCGCCGAGGAAAAGCGCAAGGCCGCCGAGAAGGCAAAGGCCGCGCAGGCCGCCGAAAAAGCCAAGGCTGCCGCCGAGAAAAAGAAGGCGGCAGAAAAGGCAAAAGCCGCTGCCGCCAAGGCGAAAGCCGCCGAGAAAGCCAAGGCCGCGCGGGCCGCTGAGAAGGCCAAAGCCGCTGCCGCTGCCGAGAAAAAGAAGGCGGCGGAAAAGGCAAAGGCCGAGGCCGCCAAAGCCAAGGCCGCCGAGAAAGCCAAGGCCGAAGCCGCCAAGGCGAAGGCCGCCGCTGCCAAGGCCAAAGCGGCGGAGAAGGCCAAGGCTGCCGCCGAGAAAAAGAAGGTCGCCGAGAAGGCCAAGGCCGAGGCCAAAAAGCCCGCCCCCCGCGCCAAAAAGCCGCCTGTGGCGGCGGATGTGGGCACGGGTGGAAAACAGAACGCGGGCGCAAATATAACACAGGCCGCGGGTGCCAACACAAGCCCAGCCACGGACGCAAGCGCAAATGTAACACAGGCCACCGGTGCCAACACGGTGCCCGCCCCCACCACGCGGGATGCGGGCGCAGGCGCAAGCGCGGGGCAAACCACCGGCGCAAGCGCCGCCCCCGCCGACCCGCAGCCCGCCGCAAACACGCCAAGTACCCCCAATTCCCCGCCGGAACCCGCCGCCGCGCCGGAAAAACGGCCCGTTCGGCTTGCCACCAATGTTTCGGGGTGGGGGGCGCAGCCGGGCGTGGGCGGCCGCCGCTGGGTGAATAGGACGAACCGCCGATGAAGGGATTTTCCACCATAAAAAAAGCCCTGGCCCGCCTAAAAAAAGCGTTTTTGTTTTTGCTGAACGCCGTTTCGGTAACGGCCATTTTGGCGGCGGTGGTGGCACTGCTTAGTGTGGTGCTTACCCCCGCGGGCGAGGTACCCCGCATTGCCGGGTATTCGGTGTTGCGGGTGCTTACCGGCAGCATGGCCCCCGCCCTGCCCACCAACGCCCTGATTTTGGTGCAAAAGGCCGACCCCGCCACCCTGGCCCCCGGGGATATCATCTCGTTTTATTCGGCCGATCCCTCGCTGGAGGGGGCGCTGAACACCCACCGCGTTGTTGCGGTGGAAAGCGATGCCACCGGCTATCGCATCACCACCCAGGGCGATGCCAACCCCCTGCCGGACCCCTACCCCGTAATCCAAGATGCCCTGGTGGGCCGGGTGGTGGGGGCCTCGGTGATGCTGGGCCGGGTGGTGGCCGTGCTGGCCAACCCCTGGGCGTTTGTGCTGCTGGTGCTTTTGCCCCTGCTTTCCATGACAATTTACAATTTGTATAAGGTAATACATTCTGCCCACCAGGTATTAAAGGCCGAGGAACGCGCCGCGGTAGAAAAGGCCCTGGCCGACCTTAAAAATAACCCGCCGCCCACGCATCCGTAGGGCCACCATACATGGTGGCCGCCCCGCCACGGCCCGAGACCCCCAGGGTTGCCACGGTGCCTGCCCCCGCTCTGGGGGGTTACGCGGGGTGGATTTTACCAAGGCCGTTGCCCCCGTACCGTGGGGGCAACACCACGGCACGGTGTGGGCCGCCGGGCGCGTCATTTACAACGCACCCCGTAGGGCCACCATACATGGTGGCCGCCCCGCCACGGCCCAAGGCCCCCCGTTTTGCCACGCCGCCCGCCGCCCGTCCGGGGTTACGCAGGGCCGGTTTTACCAAGGCCCGTTGCCCCCATAGGGCGGGCACGATGTATCGTGCCCCTACGGAACGGGGGCAACGGCACGGTGTGGGCCACCGGATGTACCATTCACAACCCCCCCCCGGGCGGCAACGCCACGGCACGCGGTGAAATTTCGCCCAGGTATGACCCAGGTACGGCCCAGGTACGGTAATAGGCCGCCGGGCGCGTCATTTACAACGCACCCCGTAGGGCCACCATACATGGTGGCCGCCCCGCCACGGCCCGAGGCCCCCCGTTTCGCCACGCCGCCCGCCGCCCTCTGGGGTTACGCGGGGTGGATTTCGCCAAGGCCCGTTGCCCCCATAGGGCGGGCACGATGTATCGTGCCCCTACGGAACGGGGGCCACGGCACGGTGTGGGCCGCCGGATATACCATTCACAACGCACCCCGTAGGGCCACCATACATGGTGGCCGCCCCGCCATGGCCCAAGGCCCCCCGGGTTGCCACGACACCCGCCCGCCACCCTAATTTACCTTGGCCCCCCAACCCAAAAACCAACGAAAGCGAGGTGACGCCCATGCCCGCCCAAAACCAACCCGCCCAAAACGGTAGCGACCCCGCGCAAGAAAAGCGCCTTTCCGCCCAAGAAAAAGCCATCCACAAGCAGTTGGTGCAAAGCGCGCTGCTGGCCTTCACCGCCCTTATCGCCATATGCGCGGTGGGCATTGCCTGGTTTGTAAACAACAGCCGGGTTTCCGGCAACGGGGTGGAGGTACAATCCAGCGGCGCGCCGTTTGAGCTGGCCTCCGCCGGGGACGTTGGCCAGTACCCTCCCTCCGCCGATGTAGTGGGGGACAAAGATACTACCGCCCTCACAACCCCACCCACCCCCCTATACACCACCAGCGGCGCAAACACCCTGGTCACCTGGATGGTAAATGGCACCAGCAGCCTGAATAACGCTGCCGGCTCCACCAAAAAGCTGCAACCCGGCTCCAGCGGCTCCATCACCTTTTATGTTCTGCCCAAAACCGCCGCGCTTGGCACCCTAAAATTCACCCTGGGCCTTACCCCGTATCAGGTATCCAAAAATGACACAGATGCCGGGCGGGTGCAAATTGCCGATAAAATTTACGCTGCCCCGTTGGATAGCACAGACACCACCAGCGCAGCCGTCTATTCGCTGTTGCAGGGCCACCTGCTGTTTTTTAAAAATTATAACAAAGCCACCCAAACCTACTCTGGCTGGGTGGATGGCAGCTTTACCCAATCGTTCACGGGTAAACCGGTTGGCACGGCGGTGTCCATCACCCTCTACTGGGTGTGGCCGTTGCAGTTTACCAACTACCTGTACACCGGCACCGGCAACCTTTTTGCCACCGCCAACGATGATTTTACCGCCCTGGTAACAAACAACATGAACAACGCGCACGAGCGCTATTTTCACGCCAACACCGGCACCCTCACCCTGCCCAACATTGACCCCTCCATGGATGCCACCGCCATAAAAACCTGCACCGGCTACTACAATGCCGCGGATGAACTGTTGGGCAACAGCATCCGCTACCTGCAATTGGAGCTAACCGCCACCGAGCAATAACCACCGCCCCACCGCACAAAAAGGAACACTGCATGAAAAACGCTTTGCACAAATGGATATCGCAACAAAAGCTGCGCATCACCGCCGCTCTACTTTCGGTAGCGGCGGTTACGGCGTTGTTGGGCAGCTATGCCTGGTTTTACAACCAGCGCGGCCTGCGCACCATGACAGAGGTGGAAGCCCCCTACCAGTTGACAATTTACGGTGGCAACAAAACCGAAATTACCGAAATTGATTTAAGCGGCATCAACCTGGATTCCACCACGCGCAAAGCCCACTTTGTTTTTTGTGTTTCGGGCACCTCCACAGAAGCCTACGAAATTGAGCTGGCGCACACCACCAACGTGCCCTTCACCTATAGTATTTATAAAACAACACAAAAAACAGAAGATCAACAGGTACCGGGCGATATCCTTTTCAATAAATCCCCCGATGGCAAAAACTACTACTACACCTTGGGGGAGAGTCCCCTTCCCGGCCATTACATTAACCTGGGTATCGCCTCCGACCTTGCCAGCACAACCGATAAAGCTTACGAGGACACCTACAAGGCTTACGGCTCCGCCGCCACCGTGCAAAAGCGGGCAGTGCCCCTCTATTACCTGCTAAATAACCCCATAACTCCCCCCACCTTACCAGCGGGCGAAACCACCTTTTACGATTATTACATCTTGGAGGTAAGCTGGGATGAAAGCTTGGTAAAAACCGGCAACCAAAAAGAAACCGACCTTGTCTATTTGATGGCACAAAACTGATGGCGCAAAACCCATAAGGATGCAAGAATGAAAAACAAACTGCGGGCATTGATAAACCAATATATGCTGTTGCTATGGCTGGCCTTGGGGCTGGTTGTTTTGTTGGCAACGGCCAGCTTTGCCGCGTACACAAACTCCGGCTACAAAAAGGGCGTGGCCACCACCAATGGCTCTGCCGCCATGTTTTCAGCCAACTGCCTGCTGCAATACGATGCCGGCACCACCACCTATGGAGATTTGCCCCTGGCCTTCCCTAAGGATACCGGTGACTCCCCTGCTCCCGTCAGCTACGATATTATCATCTACAACCGCTCCCCCTACGATGCCACCCAAATCAACCCCGAGGATATTACCTACACCCTAAAAGTAACCATCCAGGGCCTGGCCACGCCTGCAAATTACGTAGGCTACAGCATCAACGACGAGCCCTTTGATGCCACCGGCACCTGTACCATCCCCAGCCAAAAGCTGGCCGGTGGGCGGGCCAGCAGCAACACCTACAAGCTTACCCTCCCCTATGCGGGGGTGGGCAGTGCCTCGTTTGTGGTAACCGCCACGCCCGAGCCTGCCTCCAACGGCGCGGTAAACAGCAAAATGCTGGCGCGCAATTTGTATACCACCGAGTATACGCAGGCCACCGCCGCCCAGTGGGCCGGCACCTTTGCCGATAGCAGCCAAACCACAACGCCCGCCAATCTGGATGCTTTTAACTATGCCATTACCGGTTCCGGCGCAGGTACGTTTACCCTAACGTGGGATACCACCTACCTGCAGCTTGACCCGTTTTTCCAAAAAGAAATCACGACGCTTTCGCCGGGTGCCTACACGGCCCCCACCGCTGGCAACACCACAGCCAGCCTGGCCATCCCGGTGAGTGCCACCACGCAAAGCTATTATCTTGTGCAATTTTACCGCACAGCCGCCCCAAATGCCACCACCGAAACCTGGGAAAGGGTTGCCCAATGGGTAACCTACACCTTTGAAAGCAGCCAGGCTGCAACCGGCTAAACCCCGGTATGCGAACTCCACGGAAGTAAAATAGAGAGGAACCAGAATGCGAACAAAAAAACGTTTTATGGCCGCTTTTTTAACGGTGGCCCTAACCGTAAACCTTTTTGCGCCCTGTGTTGCGGCGCAAGGGGTTGCCCCCCTGCCCGGCGCGGTAACCGAACTTGCCGATGCGGGGTCTGTTTCCTCTGCCGAAAATGAACTGCAACCCACGGCGGAGCCGGTGGCCGAGCCGGAGCAGGCCCCCACCACCGAACCCGCGCAAAGCCCCGAACCCGCGCCGGATGCCGCCGCAGATGCGGAGCCGGATGTAGCGCCGGGCACCGAGCCAAGCGCGGAGCCAAGTGTAGAGCCCAGCGCTGCGCCGGAGGCCACCCCCACGCCGGAACCGGCCCCGACGGCGGAGCCCGAGCCTACCCCCACCCCCACGGCTGAAGCTACCCCCACCCCGGCCCCCACCGATGCCACGCCCGAGCCGGGTGTAGTGGCCGAGGCCACCCCCGCCCCGCCAGCCGCCGAGCCGCCCGCCCAAACGCCCGAAACGGCCCCCGCGCCCGATGCCGCCACCGAGGAAAGTGCCGAACCGGCCCTGTACGATGCGGGTGCACTTTTAACTTTGGCGCAGCTAAAGGACAAAGGCGTTACGGTTACTGAGAATCCTGATGGCACCACCATTAATATTCAAACGAGCGAAGCCCTTATTTATCTTTCCAACACCCAGCCTTCCGTGTACCAAAGGGCAAAAATCACATTTTCCGAAACCACCGCGTTGGATGGCACCACCACAGCCGAAAGCTACACCTTCCAGGGCCTTGGCAGGGCAGATGCCCCTTTCCAAGGTGAAGTAGCCTCCACCAGTGCAGTTACCTTCAAGCTAAACCGCGCCCTGTTTGCGGGGGTATCGGTGCAGGCGCAAAACACCATTGTCGCTACCAGCGGTGCCCCCATCACCATCCAATGGCCGGAAGATAGCCCCAACCCCGTTTTGGCGGACGCTTTTGTGTTTGATGCCCCTGATACTCTAGCCCCCACCTGGGATTTTTCGCTGCTGAACCAAAGCTATGATGAGGCCAGCGCCAAATCTACCTCGTATGCTTTTGGCGGCCTGGTGGGCAGCGCTACGGTAGCAGATGGCATTACCAACACCAATGCCTTAACCCTAAAAACCGACCTTACCGCTTCGCCTGCCAACGCCAGCGGTGCCCCGACCGGGCGCAGCATAACGCAGGTTACCGGCGGCAGCGATGCCGACGTTGGCTTGCTGTGCGGCAAAATTGGTGCCGGGGCGATTGTTAATTTTTCTGCGGTCACCCTGCCTAAAGAAAGCTATAGCGTAAGCGGCAACAACGCCGGTGGCCTGGTGGGCAACATTGCGGCGGGCGGCAAGCTGGTTTCTAACGCCGAAGCGGGTGTAACCCTAAACACGGTATATGCCATGGGCAGCACTACCGCCGGTGTGCTGGTTGGCACGGCTACCGATGCCATTTTGGAACTGGGCAAGGTTACCATCACCGGTTCCGGGGCCGCATATGCGGGATATTGTGGTGTGCTGGTTGGCAGCTACACCTACACCGGGGCCGAGGAGAAGGCATGGCATACGGTTGATAGCAATACCTTTGCCCTGGAGAACAATTCGGTGGTGCCTACTGCCGGCACCGGCGGCGGCCTGTTTGGCAAGCTGGCGGTGGGCAGTGCGGATGCCGCCGCCACCCCCGCCACCTTCACCATTGATTGTGCCGCCATAACCGGGGCCACCACCTTCAATCTATCTGAGGGTGATGGCTACACCGCCCTTGCCGGTGGCGGGTTGATTGGTGAATATAGTGCCGCCAATCTGGCGGATACCTTAACCATTAAAAACACCGCCACCCCCGCCACCGCCATTTCCTCCACCGTTTCCCGCAACAAGGTGGAAACCTACGGCGGGCTAATTGCCAGCATTGGCACAAACAGCTATGTAGAGGTTGATGGCCTATCGGTCACTACCTCGTATGCGTCTGGCCTCAACCCCACCACCTACGGTGGCATTGCGGCCAAGGTGGGCGCGGGCAGCGTTTTAAAGCTAAGTAATGTTACGGCAAATGGCCCTTACGATGCTACCGGCAGCGGTGGCGGCCTTGTGGGCGAAATTGGGGGCGAAATTGGGGAGGGTGCAGCCCTTTACCTAACCGGCACCACCACCATGAAGGGAAACACCACCGCCGGTACTTCCACCAGCCACGGCCAACTGGTGGGCAAACAAACAAAGTCCCTGGTTTTTGCAGCGAAAGATTGGCAGCTACAACGGGCCGCCGCCTTGCAGATGGATGATATTGGCAACTATGGCCAGGTAATCCGCCTGGGCGAGTTTGATGCCGATGCGCCCATTACCTTTGATGCAAATACCCACGTCATCTCCATTGCCTCGCTTAACTATGCAAGCGGGGCTATTGCCCTTGCAACCAAGCAAGATTTTGCCGCCCTTGCCATCACCCTGCAAACCGAGGGCAAGTTTACGGCTTTCCCCGGGGAAAATATTACCGCCGCCGCCCTGCTGGGGGACACCGCCACCAACATTACCATGTCCGGCGATATTGATATGACGAACACCGGCATACAGGGCCTAACGCGGGATGATGGCAGCCTTACCGCCTTCAAGGGCACTTTTGATGGTGGCAGCTACACCCTAACCCTGCCCTTTGGCCAAGGCTACGGCACCGGGTTGCCCCTTACGGGCAATGGCTGCGGGCAAATTTACCGCCACCCTTATATGGGGCTATTTGCCAAAGTGGATGCCGCCACCATTAAAGATGTAACGGTGGCCACCCCTGCCGATACAGATTACACGGGCCAAAACGCCCATTTCTATTATACCCCCACGAGTGGTAACGCCTATTTTGGCGCAGTTGCGGCGTATAGCACCGGCAACACAACTTTAAATAACGTTACAACCTCCGTTGCTATAAAATTAGATACCGCGAAATCAACCAACCTTTACGCCGGTGGCTTGGTTGGCTATTGCGAAAATGCAAACACCCTAACGGTAACAAACTGCATCGGCAAAGCCAGCTTAAGCAGTGCCGATTCACCTTCCAAGAGCGAAAACTCCCGCTTGGGTGGGTTGGTTGGCCATATCAATGCGCCGAACAGCGCCAATATAGTTTTTACCGACAACACCTTAAGCGGCGCCATTACCTCCACCTACACGGGGAGCAGATGCTATGCGGGTGGCCTGGTAGCCACCATAAACAGCGTTAACGAAACGAATACCGCTGCCCCCGCCACGTTACAGATAGCGGGCCTAACCATCAATAAGCAAACGGTTGCCATTAGCGCTAGCCAGTATAGCGGCGGCTTGCTGGGGTACGAGTGCCGCAATGTAAACGCCTCCCTTTCCGGGGTGAATATTACAAATTCTACCGTTACCATGAATGGCAACGCCCACTTTGGTGGGCTGGTTTACCAGGCGTTTGGCCATTGGAAAATTGAGAAGGATGCCACCAGTGGCGTTGGCGTAAGCATTGCCAGCAGCACCTTCACGGGCAATGCAGCCGTTGGCGCGATTAACAACAATAATACTGGCAAGGTGGATGGCCTGCTGGTTTGCAACGGCTATATTGCCGATGACAAAGCGCTTTACCTGGAGGTTGATGCCGATGCCTACATCATTGATAGCACGGTAACAATAAAAGAAGCCAACGCCACCTGTTTTGACGAGCTGGTAGGCTCCACAAAATACAATGGCGAAAGCAACAAGCGCGGCGTGGTATCGATTAATACCGGCTCCACTGATGGCAAATTTTACACTGGCACCGATGATGGCACCTATGTAAACAAAACCAAAAACGCAAACAACGATACTCCCTGGGTGGGCAACTACTACACCCGCTACTACTATAACCTGGATGCTATTTGCACCGATACAAATTCAGCCACAACCCCGAAGGCCAAGTACGATTTATCAGATGGTATTATCAACACCCCCCAGCGCCTGATGGCCTGGAGCCTGGCCCAATATGCCGCCACCAACCTTACCAGCTATTTTGCCAGCAGCACCATCACCACAGGCAGCTATACCCTATCCAATAATTTGGATATGACGGGCTACCCCTACTACCCGGTTGACCCTACCACGCCCATCGAAATCAAAGACGCTACCATTACGTTTGATAACGCCACCATTGAAGCCAAGCTAAAAAACAAAGGCACCACCACCCCCCCTGCACTTTTAACCAGTGCCCACGATAGCCAGCACTACGGTATGCACGGCGGCCTGCTGAAAGATGTTAACAAAAACCTTACCGTAAATACCCTTACCCTGCAAGGCAGCGTGGGCAAGTGGAGCGCCAGCGGCGCGCTGATTTGCGGCAACGCGGTGGGCAGCACCACCGCCAGCCTGGCCCTTTCGGTAAACAATGTTACCCTAAAAGATTTGTACGTAAATAACGCCACGTACACGCCTGGTGCCACGGATGCCGCAGGCTATGCCCCCCTGCTGGTGAACACCATTGGCAGCTACACCACCGCCAGCTTTACCGGCGTTAAAACGGCCACGGCGGGCGGCTATTACACCACCCGCCCTGCTGGCACCGCCGCCGCCAGCAGCCTGGTGGGGGATGTGGGCAGCGCGGATGCCACAAAAATTATTTTGTCCTTTAGCAAAATGGTGCTGGATGGTAGCACCGCAGGCTCTATATTTTCCCGCGCCACGTTTTTGAACAGCTTTACCTACAGTGCGGAATCCAGCGGTACCTACAATTTTAATGAGGCCGAGGACTGGGATGACACTGGACATACGCAGCAGGTAACCTACGGCAAGGAAATTTCAACCTCCACCCGCAACGATGGCCTGCAATACTGCTATTACGATACCGATAATTACGTTGACCCCACAAACCGGCCCGCCGCAGGCACGGGCGAAAACACCAATTTCAAAACCGACTACCGGCCCTATGTGTACACGGGCGAAAGCAGCGCCAACAAAACGCATGAAATTGATGTAAACCTTAAAAAAGGCGATTTGATTGATGGCTGCGGCACCTATGGCCACCCCTACGCCATAAATTCTGCCACGCAGCTGCAAACCCTGGCAAGCTACTTTACCAGTGGCAAAAGCCCGGCCAACTGGGTGGTTGTGTACAATGCGGGCAGCAAGTTTTGCCCCCAAGGGGACACGGCAAACGATGTGTATTACCAGGCCGTGGCAACGGATGTTGCCGAGGTAAACCAGTGGGTATCCGGCACGTATGATGCGAACGGCATTTTCACCCCGGATGCCACCCCCACAACCCTAACCGAAGCCGATATGCGAACCTACCTGCAAAATGCCTACTACCAAATTGCGCCAACAACAGAGAATCACACCCTGCTGCTTGGCAAAAACTTTGAGGGCCTTGGCACCACCACCTACCCCTTTAGCGGGGTTATTGTAGGCAGCAATAACGATACCACACTGGAACTGCCCGAGGGTAGCGCCTACCGTGGCTTAGTAAACGTAAGCTACGGCAGCGTGGTGAAGGGGCTGAATATCCGCATTGCGCCCCTTACGGTGGATAAAAGCTCCGACACCACCACCACTGCGAATAACGTTTATTTTGGCGGGGTGATCGGGGACGTTAAGGGCGGCGATAATATCATTGATGCCGTTACCGTAACGTATGGCAGCACCGGCGTTACCCTTACCGGCGCAAACGCCCGCCACGCCACGGTGGGCGGCTACGTGGGCCTGGTGGAAGCAGGCGGCGTTATTTTCAAAAATATGACGGATGCTAGCGGCCTAACCACAATTACCGAGAGTGCCGCCGATGGCCTTACCCTTGATGGCAACACCAACGCCGCCCTTGAAACCAGCACCTTCTACTACGCCAACCCCTATGTAGGCCGCGTGTTGGATGGCTTTGCCGTGTATGTGCAAGGCACCGGCAGCGGCACCGCCGCAACCTTGCCCAACACCGATAAAAACTATAAGGTGCCTACGCTAACCGGCGGTACCGGAGATTTGACCGTAGATGCCCAAAATAAAAATATAAAGGCCGGAGAGATAACAGTAAATAACGCCGAAGGGTTATTTATTTTATCTGCCATTGTAAACAGCGGCGCTGGCGCAAACGGGTATTTTGGCAACCAATATTATGAAACCGATTCCTACAACATTGGCAAAGTGCGCAATGCCAAGTATGATGGCGTGGGCAAGATTGCTACCGCTGACGCTGACGCTGATTTTAAAATTTCTCAAAACGACGATACCCGATACAGCCTAACACAACAATGTAGACCTTCCCAGAAAGTATCTTACCTGGTTACCAACTATACCACATCTGCCGAGAACAGTCAGGCCAAACCCGCGGCCTGCCTTGTTAGCGGCAGCAACACACGTTATATTCTTACCCTGGCCGCCGAGGCAAATTTGGATATGACCAGCTATGGCAACGGGTTCCGGGGTATTGGGGTACGGTATAAAAAGTATAACGGGAAAACCGAGATTTTCCCCACGCCCTCAGTAGAAACCACAAGTGTAGACCGTGGGCTGATTTTTATTTACCAGCTAGAGGGGAATTCCAACACAGTTACCACCGCCATCACCGCCCGCGAATATAGCGGCGATGCTTACCAAACGGCGGGCGTTGGCCTGTTTACACGGTTCCAGCAAAATGGCCTAAACACTACCAAGGTAGCTAATTTAACCCTCTCAGGCACGGTTTCGCTTACGGTTGCAAACGCTGCCAATGGCAAGCCCACAACGGGGGCTGGCCAAACATATGCCAGCGTGGGCGGGTTTGCTGGCCTTATGGCGTATTATAATGGCCGCCTTGACGGTGTTTCCACCTTTGAAAATATCAAGCTGGTAGATTTGGCTGTTTCGGGCGGTTTCTATGCAGGGGGCTTGTTTGGGCGCATTGGCCAAACAGACTACAAATTGCCGTTACAGCTTACCGATTGCCAATATACCCACCTGGATATTTCCGCCGATTATGCCGCCGGTGGCTTTGTTGGGTGTACCTACTCTGACTTAACAGTTACCAATTCTAAAAATTTCACTGAGTATACCGGCAACACGGCCAACATCCAGATTGGCGTTTCTGATGCCACAAATGGCGCGGGCGGCATTGTGGGCTATGCCTCCGTGGGGGCGCTAACGGTTGGCAGTAGCGACACTCCGCAGCTTAAACTCTCCAATTTAACCGTATCTGCTGACCTTAACAATATAGTAAGTGGCGTGGGTGGTATTGTTGGCCAAGCCAGCGGTAACACCACCCTGAAAAACACTGCCATTACCGATGTGAAAATTTACGGTGTTACCAGCGGTAGATATAGCCTTACCCTCCTGCTAAAGCAGAACTATGAGAAGGATTCCGGTACGTGCGGAAGCCAAGCCGGTGGCGCGGTTGGGCGTATAAGCGGGGGCTTTGCTGCCTTAGATGCTATACAGGTATATTCCACCGTGGAACCAATATCCACCCAAAATAATGCCGTTGAAATTTTTTCTGATAGCAGTGCCGGTGGCTTGGTCGGGGCCTGTTATGGCTCCACCGAGCTAACTATTAAAAACAGCAGCGCCGCCACGCAGGGCAGTGGCCGTGTGTTGATTATTTCTACTCGTTCAGCCCAAGGGGCCGGTGGCGTATTGGGGTATAACAACAAAACCGCAAACATTACCGGTTGCACGGTTGGCCACCCCACGGCCACAAACCTGCTGATACTCAACAGCACCGAAGATGCGGGCGGTGTGTTGGGTAAAGCCGGTTATAACACCAACAGCACCATTGCCTCCACCACCGTGCAAAATGCGATTATGGTTTCGCTGCGCGCGGCAAGCGGCGTTGTGGCGGAAGCGAACAGCCCCATTGCCATAACCGATACCACAATCAAAAACTGCGCCATCCTTACAATTACAATTACAAGCACAACCAGTAGCGACCGTGTGTGCGGGGCTTTGGTTGGCAATTTAAAAAACAAAAGCCTTTCCGGCAGCAACATTTTATGGGCCGATAATAAAATTGGGTATTATACCAAAAACGGAACTGACGTAACCGGCCCCACTGCTGCCGAGGTGGAAAATTGGGAAAAGGGCACAGATTTCCCCTTAGGGCTTGCGAACGTGGCACTGCCTACCCCGACAGGCATCAAAACTTACGACGCTTGGGATTATGCAAAGGATACCCAGGTACCGTATTCCATCGGCACTTGGGTAGGTACGGTGGGTACCACCACCGCCCCTATCCAGCTTACCGGCGTAAGCTTACAGTGCAGCGGGGTAACTTCTAGTGATGGCAAAACCATCTATGCCGTACCCCAGTTGGAGATTGGCAACAAAGAGAACACCGGTGACTCCACCTACAACGGTTACATCGTCTACGCCGATTATACCGGCGCGGCAACGGCTACCGGGGCCAACACAACCGATAAGGCCCCCTATGTTACCACCAACCCCAGCACCGGCCACACCCTTCAAGATGATAGCACCAATCCCCCCCTGCTAACCGGCGATGCCGCCTGCTTTACCACCGATTCCTCAGGCGGCACCACCAGCATTTCCCGCAAAATTTTGGAGGATTATACGGCAAACAAAACCGCCGCCACCAAAAATTACACCACCTACGCCGGGGCGGCTGCTTTTGCGGAATACTACCAAGGCGCTGTAACCGATGGCAAAGAGAGCGATAAGCTATCTACCTATGCGGCACTGCAAGGTAGTGGCAGCACCGCCCTGAATATGCCGGTGCTTCTGGTAGATAAAACGGCCACCACCATCGTTACGCAAGAGATTAACTCCTATTTGGATTTGCTAACAAACGGCGGCTACAGCCGCTTTGCGGCGGCACAAGCCGCCAGCGGCGGCAACCAGAACTTTGTAACGGCAACGCAGGTTGATGTAAGTATTAGCGGCAGCACGGTTACCCTTACCAAAAATGCCAACGGCATCGCCAGCCTTACCCGCAAGTGGGTGGGCACGAGCACAGGCACGGGCACGGGCAACGACTACCCCATGCAATACAGCGTAACCCCCGGCCAGTACGATAACAACCAAAGCCGTTTTACCCTGCTGGAGGTTGCTTTTGGCAGCTACACCCTGCGCGTGCCCATTATTGTGCAGCGCATTGTGGAGGGGAGCTATTCCATCACCCTGCAAAACGGCACCGTGTTTGACCATGCAACCTATACTGATTTGAGTGACCGTATTCTGCTGTCCTACCGCGAAAAAGCAACCGCCTACCTGCACTACACCTACCAGTACGATTGGCTGCCTGAGCTGGAAAACGGCGGCAGCCTGCTGTGGGGGTACGATAAAACCATCACCTTTGGTGTGGCCGGCACGGTTTTGCCACAAGGCACCAAGCTGACCTTGATTGATGTTGCCGGTGGCGATGCCGCCTACACCTACACCATTAACGATGCGGCGGGCCGTTCCTCGGTTAAAATGAGTGAATTTGTGGGCGCGGATGGTAAGCCCTGGGCACCCCAACCCTTGGCGGGTGCGCTATCGCTGGAGGCTACCGACACCACCGCCGAAACCCCCGGGGTAAAGTGGGTGGTTACCACAAATACCACCGAAGCCACCGTGAAAATTGGCGGTACCTACTACAAAAAGGCGAGCGCGGAGGATACCACTGGCCTTTACACCATCACCCGCACGGCAGATGCGGCCGACCCGAGCGAAAGCTATTACCTGGTGCTGGAAACCCCGGCCAAAACCACAGCCGAAACCGGCATCAAGTTAAGCTTTAGCGCCCCGCCCACCCAGCACGGCACGGATGCCTACCTACCCCACCGGCTAAAGCAAGCACAACGCGATCAAGAATACACCGGCAACATCTATTCCGCGTTGGAGCAATCTCTTGGTGAGCTCGAAACTACAAAATATTCCAACGTAAACACCCTTGGCAACACCATCACGGCCACCATAACGGATACGATTACGCCGGATAAAAACTATCTCGACTTCCTGCCAGATAGCCACCCGCTACCTGCAATTTGGCATCCGTATGCAGCGGCACGCTACCGAGGCTAGCGGCAATACCATCACCGATATCAACTTGATTACCCCCGTTACGGTAAACATCAAGTTCCGGCTGCTGGATGCGAACGGCAACGTGCTGAATGCGGCGGGGAACGTGACCTCCTCGTCCGGCCAAGCCACCGTTGGCAATGTAAACATCACACCGCTGGCCGGCACCACCGAGCTAACGGTGCCCCTTAGCACGAATGGCACCCTGGGCACGGCCATAAACCTGGTGCCCCTGCTGAAAAATCTTGGCACCGCCGGTGTGCGGGTGGAGGCCACCGTTACCATGGCCTTTGGCGATGGTGCGCTAAAATCCTTCCCGGAAAGTAGCATTACCACCACGAACACCACCCCCACCGCCTATGTGCAGCTTGCCACCAGCGCCCGGTTATCGGCCAATGCCAGCACCCTGGCAAGCGGCACCCTAACCACCGGCACCGACCCCTATGGCTATTACCGCGATAAATCTACCAACACCAGCCTGGTTTACAACGTGGCTGGCTCGGTATCGCAGTTGGGCATTAACCTGAGCGACCCTGCCCTTGGCGAGGATAGCCCCGTGATACACACCGCCGGGTACTATAACATTTCCGGCCTAGAGGATAAGGCCGCCACCATTGCAAAGGCCACCGGCCTACAGTGTACGCTGGAGCTGCTGGTTAAAAATGCGAAGGACGAGTATGAAACGCTGGCGAAGCCCGGGGAATATATTACCGTGAACGCGGTAGACCCCGGTAGCAGCACCATCAGCACGGCCCTAACCACCACCACTACCGATGGCAAAACCGTGTATACTTGGGCGATGAACAAGGGCACGGATGCTGACCCCTTTGGTGGGTACCAGTATCTCGATACCAGCGGCGCCAAGCATCCCTGTTACGATGCCACCGCCGGTACCTTTACCCTGCCCTTTGATGTGATTGTGAACCCGAAGGTGGAGGAGGGCATACTGCAATATGCCAACTATCGCATCAACCTAACGGTAAGCCTGGTAGGGCCAGATGGCGAAACCACCGTGCTGGATACCCAAAGCGATTACCTAAAATACACCCTGGCGCGGATATCCACCACCATCCTACGCCAAAACCCCACCACCCCCTAAGGCGGGGCGCAAAAATTAAACAAGACAGGTAAAATAGGCGAAATTAAGCAAGACAGGGCTGCTGCCGTTTTCTTCTACGCTAGGCGTAGAGTGAGAACGGCAGCAGCCCTGTTGGTGGTGCGTTATAATTGTGGCAATCCCGTGTGGTGGGCGGCACAAATTTTGCCATACACATTGTAATCGCGGCAATCCGTAGGGCCACCATACATGGTGGCCGGCCTATGGGCGCGACGCGCGGTGCGGGGGCCCCAACCCGGCGGGGGGGGGTCGGGGTACGTGCGCGGCACGGTGGTTACCCCGGCGGGGCGGGGGGCATGGGCCGGGGTGCGCGGCACGGGGGATTTGCCCCGGCGGGGCGGGTGTACGGTGTGGGGGCGGCCGGGGTGCGGGGTGGCGTTTCTGCCAAGGCCCGTTGCCCCCATAGGGCGGGCACGATGTATCGTGCCCCTACGGAGGCACCGTGTGCTGTATGGTATAAATTTTACCATGGCGCATTATAATTACCGCACCCCCGTGTGGCGGCGGTGCCGTTTTTGCCAAGGCGCAATGCCCCCGTGGGGCGGGCACCGTGTGGTACGTGGTGTAAATCTGCCACGGTGCGTTATAATTACCACAACCCCGTGTGGCGGTGGTGCCGTTTTTGCCAAGGCGCAATGCCCCGTAGGGCCACCCCTATGGGCGCGACGCGCATTGCGAGGGGCCCCAACCCGGCGGGGTGCGCGGCACGGGGGATTTGCCCCGGCGTGGCGGGCGGTACAAATTTTGCCCCCATACGGTGCGGTGCCGTTTCTGCCAAGGCCCGTTGCCCCCATGGGGCGGGCACGATGTATCGTGCCCCTACGGAGGCACCGTGTGCTGTATGGTATAAATTTGCGATGTCGCGTTGTAATCACCACAATCCCGTGTGGTGGCGGTGCCGTTTTTGGCAAGGCGCAATGCCCCGTAGGGCCACCATACATGGTGGCCGCCCCCTGGGCGCAACGCGCATTGCGGGGCGACACGGCGTGGCGGGTGGCCCCCCCCCGCCGCACCCCCGTGTGCTGTATGGTATAAATTTGCCACGGCGCGTTATAATCACCGCAACACCAACACCAACACCAACACCCCCCAACAACAACAACAGGGCGGGCACGATATATCGTGCCCGCCCTGCGGTTATTTTACGGTTTGGGTGCTACCGAGGTGCGAACCAGGGCGCGTTTGAGGCGGGCTTCGGCCAAATCCAATTCCCGTTTATCGGCATCGGTTTGCTTCAGCGCGGTTGTGGCGCGGGCCAGGCTGGCCTCCGCGCGGGCGCGGTCAATTTCCTCGGCCCATTCCCAGGTGGTGGCAACCAAGGTAACCTTGCCAGCCATCACGCTTAACATCCCGCCAATGCAGGCGGCGTGGTGGGCTTTGCCATCCATAATTACATGGGCATCGCCCATGCCCAGGGCGGTGCAATAATCGCTGTGGCGGGGCAAAATGCCCACATCGCCATCGATGGTGCGGCAAAACAGGCGTTCGGCCTGGCCATCGTAAATGCAGCCATCGGGCGTTACAATTTTCAGCGAGAAGGTTTCCATTGCAATCTCCTTCCCGGCGGGTTACGCCTTTTTGGCCTTGGCAATCGCGTCGTCAATGGTGCCTGCAAACAGGAAGCAACTCTCGGGGATGGCATCGCACTCGCCCGAAAGAATCATTTTGAAGCCACGGATGGTTTCTTTTAAGGGCACATATTGCCCGGCCATACCGGTAAACTGCTCGGCTACGTGGAAGTTTTGCGACAAAAACCGTTGCACCTTGCGGGCGCGGTTTACGGTTTGCTTATCTTCCTCGCTCAGTTCATCCATGCCCATGATGGCAATGATATCTTGCAGCTCTTTATACCGCTGCAACACCCGCTGCACGGCGCGGGCGGTATCGTAATGGTCTTGCCCAACCACCTCGGGGCTTAGGATGCGGCTGGTAGATTCCAGCGGGTCCACGGCGGGGTAAATGCCCTGGGCCGATATTTCGCGGCTTAGAACGGTGGTGGCATCCAGGTGGGTGAAGGTGGTGGCGGGGGCAGGGTCGGTCAAATCGTCCGCAGGCACATAAACGGCCTGCACCGAGGTGATGGAGCCTTTGCGGGTGGAGGTGATGCGCTCTTGCAGGGCGCCCATCTCGGTGGCTAGGGTGGGCTGGTAGCCCACGGCGCTGGGCATACGGCCAAGCAGGGCCGAAACCTCGGACCCAGCCTGGGTGAAGCGGAAGATATTATCGATAAACAGCAGCACATCTTGGTTTTTAACATCGCGGAAATATTCCGCCATGGTCAGGCCGGATAGTGCAACGCGCATACGTGCTCCCGGGGGTTCGTTCATTTGGCCGTATACCAGCGCCGTTTTGTTGATAACACCGCTCTCGGTCATTTCGCCGTAAAGGTCGTTCCCTTCGCGGGTACGCTCGCCCACGCCGGTAAAAACCGAGTAGCCGTTATGTTCGGTGGCAATATTGTAGATAAGCTCTTGAATCAGCACGGTTTTGCCAACGCCTGCGCCGCCAAACAGGCCAATTTTGCCGCCCTTGGCGTAGGGGCAAATTAAATCGACAACCTTGATGCCGGTTTCCAAAATTTCGGTGGTAGATTCCAGCTCATCGTAGCTGGGGGCGGGGCGGTGGATGGGCCAGCGTTCCATTTGGGGGGGCGCGGGTTTGTTATCCACGGGTTCGCCCAGCAGGTTGAACACCCGGCCAAGGCATTCCTCGCCAACGGGCACGGTGATGGGGCTGCCGGTATCTTGCGCGGGGGTGCCGCGCACCAGGCCATCGGTGCTGCTCATGGCAATGCAACGAACCACATTGTCGCCAATGTGCTGCGCTACCTCCACCACCAGTTTCTGGCCGTGGTTGTCAATCTCAATGGCGTTTAGCAGCGCGGGGAGTTGGTTATCGCCAAACTGGATATCCAGCACAGGCCCGGTGATCTGTATGACCTTGCCGATATTTTTTTCGGACATGGGCTACACTCCTTTAACGGTTATTTGGGGGGTACGGGGATGCGGGGGGTACGCGGCTTTCTTGAAAGAAAGCCTAGCAAAGAACTTTTGATGGGTTTTTACATCCACAAGCTGGGTGGCCGGGTGGGCCGCTTGGCCGGTGGGAATTACCCGGGAAATTTTTGGGGCGGGCAGCGTGGCCTGGGGTGGCCCTAGGCGGCCCGAAAGCCGGGTTGCCCGGGGGGGCAAATGCCCGGGGGCCGGGGTGGGGCGAGTGCGGCGCTGGGTTTAGCTCCCGGCACCGGCACCGGCCACGATCTCGGTAATTTCCTGGGTGATCGCCGCCTGGCGGGCACGGTTATAGTAAAGGTTCAGGCTATCAATCATATCCCCGGCGTTTTTGGTGGCCGAATCCATGGCGGTGCGGCGGGCGCCAAGCTCGCTGGCAACACTTTCGCACATGGCACCGTAAACCATACCGGCCAAGTATTCGGGCACAATGGCATCAAACACTTCCTCGCTGTTTGGTTCATACAAAATCAAATCGCGGAAGCCGGCGGGTTTTTGGGCGGGCGCCTTGAAGGGCAGCACCGGCAGCACCATGGCCGTTTGGGTTAGCATCGAAACAAACTGGGTGAACCCCACCTTAATTTCATCAAACTCGCCCGCCAAATACTGCTCTGTCAACAGGCAGGAAAGGGCAAAGCAACTGCTAACCGAGCAATCGGCCGCCACGGCAAACGCCTTGCTTACAATCGGCACCCCGGCCCGCTCAAAATATTCCACCGCTTTTTTGCCAATGGGCAACACGCAGTAGTCTTTTCCTTGGGTTTCGGCGGCCATCATTTTGAACAGGTTGGTGTTGTAGCCGCCAGCCAGCCCACGGTCGCCCGCAATCACCACGTAGCAGCTACGCTGAACGGGCCTCTTTTTTAGATACCGGCTTTGGAACTCGGTGTTGGAGGCCGCAATCTCGCACAGGGTTTGGTACAGCGTTTCAAAGTAGGGGCGGCTATGCTCCACCCGCTCCTTGGCGCGGCGCAGCTTGGAGGAGGCCACCAGCTCCATCGCTTTGGTGATCTGCATGGTGCTTTGTACGCTTTTTATGCGCAGCTTAATGTCTTTCATAGACCCTGCCATGCAAGTTCCTCCTTCTTATCGTGCTTTTTTAAAGGTTTCGGTATACTCGGCCAGCACCGCCTTTAAGGCGGCCTCGGTGTCATCCTCCAGCTTGCCGGTGGTGCGTATGGTTTCCATCACGGCGGCAGCGGCGGCGTTTTCATCCAGGTATTCGTCCAGGCCCTGCTCATACTCGGCAATATCGGGCACCGCAATCTCTTTCAGGTAATCGTTTACGGTGGCGTACAAAATGGCAACCTGTTTTTCAACCGGCACCGGGCTGTTGCGGTTCTGCTTCAGCACCTCCACAATGCGCTCGCCCTGGGCAAGGCGGGCCTTGGTATCGGCATCCAAATCCGAGCCAAACTGGGCAAAGCTTTGCAGTTCCCGGTACTGCGAGTAGATAAGCTTTAGGGTGCCGGCCACCTTTTTCATGGCCTTGATTTGGGCGTTGCCGCCCACGCGCGAAACCGAGATACCGGGGTTTACGGCGGGCATAATGCCGCTGTGGAACAGCTCAGTTTCCAAGAAAATTTGCCCATCGGTGATGGAGATGACGTTGGTGGGGATATACGCGGCCACATCGCCCGCCTGTGTTTCAATGATGGGCAGCGCGGTGAGCGAACCCCCGCCCAGCTCGTCCGACAATTTGGCGGCGCGCTCCAACAGGCGGGAATGCAGGTAGAATACATCGCCGGGGTAGGCTTCGCGCCCTGGCGGGCGGCGAATCAGCAGCGATAGCGCGCGGTAAGCCACCGCGTGCTTGGAAAGGTCGTCGTAAATAATCAGCACATGGCGGCCCTTATTCATGAAATATTCGCCCATGGCACAGCCCGCGTAGGGGGCAATATATTGCAGGGGCGAAAGCTCGGACGCGGTGGCCGATACCACAATGGTATAATCCATCGCACCGGCGGTGGTCAGGTTTTCAACCAGGTTGGCCACGGTGGAACGTTTTTGCCCGATGGCAACATAAATGCAGATAACGTCCTTGCCTTTTTGGTTGATGATGGTATCGGTGGCAATCACGGTTTTGCCGGTTTGGCGGTCACCAATAATCAGCTCGCGCTGGCCACGGCCGATGGGTATCATCGAATCAATGGCCTTGATGCCGGTTTGCAGCGGCTGCTTGACGGGCTGCCGCTCAATAATGCCGGGCGCGCGGGATTCAATCGGCCGGTACTCGTTCGCTTCCACCGGGCCCTTGCCATCAATGGGCTGGCCCAGCGCGTTTACCACCCGGCCAATCATGGCTTCGCCCACCGGCACCGACACAACCTTGCCGGTGCGCTTTACGGTGCCACCCTCGCGGATGCCATCGTCGCTACCCAAAAGAACAATGGAAACGGAGTTTTCTTCGAGGTTTTGGGCCATGCCATACTCGCCGTTATCAAACTGCACCAGCTCGCCCGCCATGCACTTTTCCAGCCCGCTGGCCCGGGCGATGCCATCGCCCACCATAATTACGGTGCCTGTTTCGCTCTGCTCGATGACGGTTTCATAG
>JAQUSS010000001.1 GCA_028710135.1 Gemmiger sp.
TTATACGGGGGGGCCGGGGGGTGTTTTTTTGGTTGGGGGTGGCCGGGCAGGGGTGTTGTGGGCGGGGGGCGCCAGCTCCCCTGCCCATTGCCCGGCGCGGGGCCGTTTTACAGCCCGGCCAGCATGGCGCACTCGGCTTCTATCACCCGGCGCAGGCCCTCTTCTATCGTAACTTTTGGCTCCCAGCCATACAGTTCCTTGGCGTGGGTGTTATCGCAAAGCGAATATTTGTTCACTTCATGGTCCAGTATTTCGGGCCGGATGCCATACGCGCCGCCGTACAGCTCGGGGTATTTGGCCCAGTAGTGGGCGGGGGGGCAGTATTCGGCGGGGATGTCTTTATGCATCAACCGGCTGGCAATGGCGTACAGCTCCCGCACCGAGTAGTTGGTGTTGCTTGAAACATTCACCGCGTCAAAGCCTGGCCTATCCCACACCCGCATGGCAAGGGCAATCAAATCCTCCACGTAAATATAATCCCGCCGCTGGTTCCCGTCCGAGTGGAACTGCGGGGTGCGGCCATAGTACAGCTCCCGTATCATGTACCCCACAAAGGGCGGCTGCTTGCGCAGGCAATCAATATGCGGGCCATACACGTTGGCAAACCGCAGGCAGGTAATATTCATCCCATAGGTATCGGCAAAGCTTTGGCAAAAACGCTCGGCACAGTATTTGGTGTTGGGGTAAATCAGGGTGGGGGGCGCAAAGCTGGTTTCCACCGTGGGGAACACGGTTTCCCCCTCGTACATGGCGTTGGTGGATGCCTGAATGATATGCTTTACCCCGGTGCGGCGGGCATTTTCCAGCAGGTTTACAAGGCCCAGTGTGTTTACGGCCACCGCCTCCACGGGGTTACTTTGGCAATCCGGCAGGGGGGCAATGCCCGCAATGTTATAAACAATATCAAACTTTTCTTGTTCAAACAGCGCCGCAATGCCCGCCATATCCCGGATGTCCATCTTCAAAATATCGGGGGTAAAATCGTGGTCGTCAAAGCGCACATTATCGGCGTTGCCGTAGCTATAGTTATCCAGCCCCATTACGGTATGCCCGTTTTGCCACAGCGCATGGCAAAGCTGCCCGCCAATAAACCCGGCGGCCCCGGTTACCAAAATTTTCATCCTTGCCCCGCCTGCCGGGGTGGTGGCCCCGGCCACCCCGGGTTGTTGCGTTGCCTCTTTCATATTGCTGCATCCTCCCTGCCGTTTTGGGCCACCACGGTGTAGGTATACCCCACCGTGGGCTTGGCCCGCATCTCTTTTTGAACAAATTTTTTCGGCCCCGCCAAATATTGCCCCACCATTTTTAGCAGGCTGAGGGCAAAGCTTGTCAGCTTGGTGTTCGATACCTGGTCTTCCTCCCGCCAAGAGATGGGGAAAAAGTGCATCGTTAGCCCCAGCGCGCTTTGGGCCAATATCATACAATCGTTAAAATAGAGCGTATCGGGGAACTTTTTATAAAACTCATTTTTCAGCGCCGCCACCTTATACAGGTTCAGCCCGCTGCCAAGGTCGGTTATTTTTTTTAGGGTAACCAGGCTGAACAGGGCGTTAAACCCATAGTTGCCCGCAATGCGCAGCGGGCTGTACCCCCCAATTTGGGAGCCGCGCATAAACCGCGAGCCCAAGCAGCAATCGTACTGCCGGTGGGTGCCTGCCGCCAACAGGGGCAGCAAATCCCGGATATCCCCCTGGTCGTCCCCATGCAGCACCACCAAATAGTCGTACCCGTGGGCCACCGCATACCCAAAGGCAACCTTGTGGCTGCCGCCCAGGCCATAGTTTTCGTCGTTGCGCAAAAGGGATACCGGCGCGCCGGGGTGGGCGGCCAGCCAGCCCTCCACCGCGGCCTCGGTGCCATCGGTGCTGCGGTTATTTACCACAATGCAGCGCTGTATTTTTTGCTGCACCTCCGCATCCAGCAGTTGGTTCAGCACCCGCGGCAACTGTTTTTCGCAGTTGTACGCCGGTATAAACACCAGTATTTTTTCAGCCATTCAAACTCACCCTTCGCGCTTTTTTGCTTTGTTTTCGCCCTGTTTTTGCTTTATTTTTCGCTTTGTTTTTTTGCCTTTGCCTTCGCTTTATGCTTTATGCTTTGCGCCTGTTCCGCGTTTTTTATCGCTTGCCTTTATGCTTTCGGGGGTCAGCCCCCCTTTTGCACCTCCAGCACCTCGAACCGCGCACTCCCCACCGTTACCGGGTAGCGGGCGGTAATCGTCAAATTGCTTTCCAGCCAGGCGTGGAAGGCACTCAGCTCCCGCACACTATCCAGGTTATACACAATCACATCGGGCTTTTTATCGGGCAGCTCGTTGTAGTAGGCGGCAAAGCGGGTATCGCTATCGGTGGAGGAAATAACCGATGCCTGCCCCACCTCCAGCGTTCCATCCTCCATCAGGTAGGCAAGGCCATCCACATCCCCGGTGGAAAGTAGCACCTTATCCCCCGCCCGGCCCGCAAGCGCCAGGGTTAATGCCGCGTACCGGTCGGCCGTGGCGGCATCCGCCCAGGTGCCCGCCGCCGGGCCATCGGCCAGGTAGCGCAGCGGGGTATTCCACATCGTGGCCGGCGGCCAGCCGGTGGTTAGCACCAGCAGCGCGCGGCAAACCACCAAAAACGCCAAAAATGCCAGCAGCAGCCCCTGCCCCCACCGTGCAGGCAGCGCATAGGGGGCCGTTTTTTGCCCGTTTTCCGGCCCATTCATTTGCCCATTTTGGGCGGCTTGCCCATTTTCAGCTACTTGCCCCTTTTCGGCTACGTGCCCATTATCGGCTACTTGCCCATTTTCGGCTACTTGCCCATTACCGGCCACGTTTTGCGCCCCTGCCCCTTGCAGGCAAAGCGCCACCACCCCACAAAGGGCGGGCCAGCTTAAATACATAAAGGTTGCCCCCAGCCCCAACAGGGTAGAGCGTAAAATAAACAGGTAGGCCACCACCCCCGGCAGGTACCCCAGCCAAAACAGTGGTTCCCGCGCGGTGCCCTTGCCGCCCCAAAAAAACCAGGCCCCCGCCAGCACCAGCACCGGGCAAAAATACCGCTCGTCCAAGCTGGCATCCCGCACGGCCCGCACCAGGCAAAGCACCAAGGTAAGCCCACACCACAGTGCAAAAAAGAAGTTGAGCCAATACCGTATATGGCGCACCCTCCGCTGCCATACCCCCCACAGGCACCCCCCTGCCGCCACGGCCAGGGCCAGCGCCATCGGCTTTATGGCAAAGTCCACCACATTGGCCGCCTGGCTGGCCAACAGGGCCAGCCGCTGCGCGGTGGTAAAGCTATACTGTGGGTCGTTCAAAATCAGGGCGGCGCGGCTTGCCAGCGTGGCGGGCGTAAGCCCGCTGCACACATACCCAATAAAGGCCGCCGCACTGAGCAAACAGCCAAGCACCAGCAGCCAGGCCCCGCGCGGCAGGGCCAAAAACCGTGGCTCCTTGCGGCGGCGGCCCAGCACCACCGTGCCCACAAAAAATACCGGCGCGGCAAAAATGCTTTGGGGGAAGGCCAAAAAGCTCAAGCTCAGGCAAACCGCCCCGGGCAATAGCTGCCACGGGCGGCGGAAGTTATGGCTATAATAATCGTAAAAAAACAGGAAGGCCGCCAGCGTATAGTGGAACTGCTGGGCAATATAATCAGGCCCCAAAAACCATTTGGGGGTGTACACAAACAGCACCAGCGCCGCCAAATAAGCCCCGGTTTTGCCCATACTGGGGCGGAATTCGCGGTAAAACACCCAGGATAACAGCGCCTTTGCCCCCAGCATCACCACCCGCACAAACAGCAGCACCCCCGTGGTGCCGCCGGTAACGGCCATAAACAGGGCAATCAGCCCTGCCGCCGTAAGGGCGGATAGCTGGTGCGGCTCCCACATGGTGTAAAACAAGGTATCGCCCTGCACCAGCCGGTAGCCGATGGAAAGGGCGTATTCCTCGTCAATTTCCAGCCCCACAAACAGGGTTTTCACCATCACGGCAACGCAGCAAACCAGCAGCAGCGCCCCCGCAAGGCAGGCGGGGCCACACCGCTTTGTGTGGGTAGTATCCGGCATAGGGTATGGCTCCTTTCAAACAAACCGGGTGGCTGCCAAAACGGCAGGCCCGGCCGGTGCAAATGCAAAAAATAAAAGTAAAACGGTTACTTTTCTATTTTACCGCATCCATCCGTTGCGGGCAACAGCTTTTTGCCCAGGGCTTTATCCCGCCAGCAATATAGGTAGGGCATATAATTTTCGCAAAAGGCCCGGTATTTGCGCAGCAGGTAGGGCACGGGCGGTTTTTCCCCTTTCACGGCCCCCATATCAATCCACTTGGCTTTATCGCGCACGGTAATTTTGGGGGTAAAGGGCAGTTGCCAGCCCTGTGGGTACCAGTAGGCGGGGGTAAGCAGCCGGTAATCCTGCCGCTCGGCAATATAGCGGTTTAGCTGGCTTTCATCGTGCCAAAGGGCAATCACCCCGTGGGCCAAATCCTCCTCGGTGCGGCGCTCCAGCTCGTGGCAAAGGGCCAAAAAGGCCGGTGTGTAGCCGCCGTTCAGCCCGCCCGAAACATAATATTGCCCGCAGTTATAAGGGATGTAGGCCCGGCTTTTGGGGTTGCGGTCGTAGGTATAAAAGGGCGGCTGTTTATCCCAAAAGCCGGGCTGCTGCACCACCAGCAGGTTTTCGCCTTGGCTTTTGCGGGGCAAAAACTCCGCCTCGGTCACCGTTTGCTCGCAAAGCAAATTTGCGTTTGAAAAAAACAGGTAATCCAGCTTTTTTAAAGCCTCCTCGGCCTGCAAAAAGATAGAAAACCGCTTGAGCGTGCTGTACGGCCAATCGTAAGCCTGCTGGTAGATGCGGTGTACCCCGGGCTCATTCTCAAATTCAATTTGTTCTGCATCGGTAAAAACAAAAAATTCCTTTTGGCAGGCGGGCAAAAAGTTTTTGGCAAAGCTTTTATAAAAATCCGGCCAAAACACCGTGTACCGCCCGGTGCAAATATACAGTAGCCCTACCGTTGGCATGGTGCGTCACCCCTTTTTGGTTATTTTAGCGGCCAAGCGTTTGGCGTAGCCGCGCAGGTAGGCAGCGTCCGGCATCCAGCCGTACACCGCCAGGTTGATGGCGCTGGGCAGCACCCCCGCCACCACCAGCCGCCCCGCAAACCCCAGCAGCCCGCCGCCCATAAAGCCGCAAAGCCAGCTGCACAGGGCCATCTCCCCAAACAGGGTTACTAGGTGCAGCAGCTGGATGGCCAAATAGTGCCCGCCGCCGCCCTTGATGTAATGGCGGCAAACCACCCTGGCCCGGCCCACCCACATCAGGCAATGGGCAAACACCGTGGCCGCCACAATGCCCGGCAGCCCAAACCGGTAGATAAGCAAAAAGCTGAGGACAATGTTGCTGATGGCGCTTGCCACCATAAACCACTGGTCCTCCTCAAAATGGCCCAGCACGGCGCGGTAGCTGCCCAGCATACGGTGGTTCCAGCCAACATACTCGTTAAGGCAAAAAAAGAACACATAGCTTAAAGGCAGCAGCATCTTAGGCCCCATCCACAGCAGCATAAAGGGTTGGAACAGGCAAAAATACGCCACCGCCACCGCGCTGCCAAACCCGTAGCTGAAAAGATCCATGCTCCAAAACACCTGGCGGGCGTGGCCGTCGGCCTCGGCATCCTTATCATACACAATGTTGCCGATGGCCGCCGCGAAGGAATCGAGCAGCTTGTTGCCAATGTTGGTGATAGAATCCGACACGGTGGCGTAGTTGCTCATGTAGGTAACGGAGCCTGCCCCCCGCATACGGGAACCCACAATATAATCGGACGAGCCATACACCGCGTTGGATAGCCGGTGTACAAGATAGTACCGCAAATCGTGGAAAAGGCCGAGGGCCCTAAAATCTGCAAAGGTAACCTTAACATCCGCCACCTCGGGGAAATCTTTTTTATAGCGCACCGCCACGGCCACGTTGGCCAGGGTGTTGAACAAAATGGTAACGCCAAAATACAAAATGTAATTGGGCCACCAAAGCGAGATGGCAATGCGGGCCAGGTAGGTGGCAACGTTAAAGCAAAGGTCCATCCGGGTGCAAAGGTAGCCCTGCTGGGTGCAGGTGTACATCAGCCGCCGGGTAACCAAAAAGTAGGACGATATGGTGGAAAGTATCTGTAGCCCATAAATGGTGTACACGGGGGTCATATCGGCAACGCCGGGGTTCATCCAGGGCAAGAAAAACGCCGCCACCCCGGCAATCAGGCAGATGGCAATGCCGATCAGGCGGTAAATCCACTTGTACAGCGACATATATTTGCTGATTTGCTCGATGTTTTTGGCGGCAATTTGGGCGTACAGCCGGTAGCTGATGACCCCGCCCACCCCAAACTCTGCCACCGAAAAAAAGCTGAACATCTTTTCAATGGTGGCGGCGTAGCCGGGTATCGAAAGCTCGAACGCGCCCACAAACAGCTTGCGGGTAATAAGCCCCAGCACCAGCAAAACCAGGCTGGAGCCAAGGGTGTAGGCGGTGTTGATGATGGTGCGTCGTGTTCTCAAGGCAGCCTCCTGCGTGTTTTTTTGGGGTGTTTTGGGGGGTGTTTTGGCGTATTTTTGGGGGTATTTTCGGCGTTTAATTGCCGCGCTTTAAATGCGCGGTGGCCCACAGCGCAAAGCGCGGCCCACATAGCGTTACCAGCCAGCGGTAGGCCACCCAATCGGCCCGGCCACGGCACTGCTCGCCATAGGCATAAAGCGGCCGGCACTGCCGCATCAAGGGGGCACAGGCGCGGCGGGTGGCCGTGTCCCGCACGGCGGCGGCCCGGGCCTCCGGCCAAAAGGCGTTGGCCGTGCGGCGTAAAATTTCGGCCTGCTGGGCCTCGGTGCAGTGCCCTGCCGCAAATTCCGCCTGGAAGCGTTTTAGCGCCGCCGCAATGCCCGCAAAGTGCTTGGGCTGGTTGCAGTTGAGCAAGCTGCCCGCCCGGTTGGCGCGGTAGATGGTAAACTGCTCGTCCAAAAAGCAAAGCCGCTTGGTGTGGCAAAGCAGCATCAAATCAAAGGGGTAATCCTCGGCCCAAAGTACCTCGGGCCAAAATTCCACTCCACTTTCCTGCAAAAACTGCCGCCGTATGCAGTATTTCCACACGGCCCAGTGGGCGCTTTGGTAAAGGCGCTCCACCCGGGCGGGGTAATCCTCGCTCTCAAAATCGCCACCTTCAAAGGCAAGCTCGGCGGGCGGGGCCAGGGTGCCGGTCTGCTCGTCCAGCTCCAGGTAGCGCCCCACATACCAATCAAACCCCGGGTGGGCGGCCAGCGCGGCCCGCAGCCGGGGCAACAGGCCCGGGGCCATCTCGTCATCGCTATCCAAAAACAGCAGCCACTGCCCGGTGGCGGCGGCAATGCCCGCGTTGCGTGCGGCGGCCAGCCCGGCGTTTTGCTGGTGGATGGCCACCACGCCGGGTATTTCGGCCGCAAAGGCGGCACACATCCGGCCGGAGGCATCGGTGGCGCCATCGTCCACCAAAATGCACTCCCAATCGCGCGGGCCGGGCTGCTCCACCACGCTTTTTACGCAGCCGGGCAGGTATTTTTCAACATTGTACACCGGCACAACCACCGAAAATTTGGGGGGTTGCGCGGGTGCCGCTGGTTCTATAGCCACTGAAGCTACGGGGTCTATCGGGGGCATGATGCCGCCTCCTTTCGGGCCTATGGGGCCGCCGCAAGCCATAAATTTCGCCTACCCCTCCACCAACTGCCAGGTGGGGGCGTATAAATCGCAGGTTTTGGGTATGGTGTACCAGTGGGTAGGGGCAAACACCTGCTTTTCGGCCCCGCTGCCCAAATACTGTGCCCACCAGCTAAAGGTGGAATTGCTGATGATAAAATGCCTACACCGGCACATCAGCGCCAGCTCGGCAGCCGCCGGGCGGGCACCCTCGGCAAAAACCACCGGCAGCCCGCCGGGCTGTAGGTTGGCCTTTGCCCAGGCCAAATCGTCTGAAAATACAAACAGCTTGCCCCCGGGGCAGGCGCTTGCCGCCGCCGCCACCGCGTTGCGGTAGTAGGCCGGGGTACACACCTGCAAAATGGCGTTGCCGGGGGCCTGGTAATCCCCCCGGCGCAGGTGCAGGCAAATGGAATTTTGGGCCGCCGCAATCTCGGCGGCCAGCTTTTCGGTTTGGGGGTCGGCTGCCAGCAGGGCGGGCGGCGGGGTAAGCTCGGCCTTGATGGCGGGCGCATACCCCGCAAAATATTCTTCACTTTGGAAATACCCCCAGGCCAGCATATCCCCCGGCCACCGCCCCCGGCGGCAGGGCACAAAGCCATCGGTGGCAAAATGCAGCCCCAAGCGGTTCAGGGCGGGGGCCATCCGGCACTCAAAGCCATGCCAATCCCGCGCCAGCATCCCCCCCTGCTGCTCCCGCTTAATCATCAGGGTTTTCAGGGCATTTTGCAGGGGCAGGCGGCGCTTTGCCAGGCCCGGCTGCTGCACAATGGCCACCGCCGGGCTGGGTGCCAGGCTTTGCAGGGCCACCGCCGTGTGGGCCGGGGCGCCGGTTTTCCAGTCTTGGCGGTCCAGCAGGGTGGCGGGCTCCCCCGTTTGCAGGCTAATGCCCCGGGCAAAGGCATAAATAAACATCTGGTTGCCCAGCCCGCCCGCCAGCTCGGCATAAATCATCGGGCGGCCCCCCCGGCAAGTTCCTCGTACAGCGCTTCCATCCGCCGGGCCGAGGTTGCCAGCTCGTACCCGGCCTGCTCCAAAACAGGCCAGTAATCGCTGTGTGGCCCGCCCACGGCCAGGGTATCGGCCAGGGCGGCCCAGGCTTCAAACGGGGCATCCAGGGGCAAAAACCGCACCAGCGGCGTTACCGAGCCATCGTTTGGCACATTTTCGGAGGCTAGGCAGGGCACGCCGCAGCCCTGGGCTTCCACCAGGGTAACGGGGCTACCTTCAAAGTTGCTGGGCAACAAAAACAAATCAAACGCATTCATGTAGGCGGGCACATCGCTTTGCACCCCGGCCTGGATAATTTTTTCGCCCAGGCCCAGCGCGGCAATTTTGGCATCCACCTTGGCCTGGTCCTCGCCGCCGCCCACCAGCATCAGCCGCCAGCGGGGGTCGCTTTTGGCCATGGCGGCAAACACATCCAGCAAATACAACAGGTTTTTTTGGTGGTTGTACCGCCCCACAAACCCGGCCAAACGGTCGCTCTCCGCCAGGTGGTACTGCCCGCGCAGCCGGGCACGGGCGGCGGCATCGGGGGCAAAGCGGGCTTTATCCACCGCGTTGCAGGCCACCGCAAAGTTTTGCTTTTGGTCAATTTTGCTGCCAAACACAAACCGCCCCGCCGCCACTCCGCAGCCCAAAAAATAATCGGCCGTAGCCTGGTAAAGCCGGTGGGCAAGGTGCCAGGTTAAGGTGACCGGGGGGTACACAATGTGGCTGTGTACAATCAGCTTGGCATGGGGGCAAAGGGCCTTGATCATCACACAGGCCAAGGCGTTCACCTTGCTTGCCGTGTGGAAGTGGATGATATCGTACCCCTTGCCTTCCGCCTTCAGGTGGCGGTACAGGTAGGGGAAGCGCGGCTTATCGTTATCCGGCACCAGCACCATGTGTACCCCCAGCGCTTCCAGCTCGGGCTGGGTGGAGGCTTGGTCGGGCGGGGCGGGGCTGATGAAGAGATCCACCGCAAAGCGGGTATAATCCAGCCGCACTAAGAGGTTTTGGATGTAGCGCTGCACCCCGCTTTGGATGCCCAGGTTGTTGCCAATCATCAAAATTTTCATGCTTGTGTCCTTACTGCGTTCGGGGTTTATTTTATCAAATCCACCACGATGGAAAGGGCGCGGTAGGGGTTTTGCACCCGCGGGTCATGGTCGGGCGTGCGGTCAATATAGCCAAGGCTATAATCGATCGGCTTGGTGATGGATTTGCCGTTTTCATCGTAGTAATGGTAAAATTCCCATTTTGTAAACCGGCTTGCCTCGGCCAGGGCCAGCACCTGCTCGTAGGTGGGGAACCATAGGTGGGCCCCGCCCCCCAGCGCCCCCGCCTTGTACCAGCCGCCCCCGCCGGGGTCAAACTGTATTTCGCCGCCGGGGCCGCGCTGGCAGCGCCCCGCATACACATCGCACCGGTAATCCGGCAGGGAAAGGCGGCACCGGCACCCAGGCTTTAGCACCCGGTAAATTTCATCCAGCACCCCCACCAGCTTGCCGTAGGGGATATGCTCCAGCACATCCTCGGCCTGGTAAAGGCTTACGGTGGCATCCGCTAAGGGGTAGGGCTGGGTGATATCGTGGCAGATGGTGTTCCAATCTCCCTGCTTGATGGATAGGCCAATAAAGCCCTGGTTCTCGTAAAAAGAGCTTGCCGGGATATCCCCCGCGTAGAGCCGCAGCACGTTAAACTGGGCAGCCTCCGCAAAGCTCATGGTGTGGCAAAGGGTATCCCGCAGCTTCCACAGCTTTTTTCTCCATGTTTTTTCCATTGCGTTTCCTTTCGGCGCGTTTTCTTTCGGCGTGTTTCCTGTTGGCAGGCAGGGCGGCGCTTACCAGTAGCTGCCACCCTCCACCTTCTCCTTATTTTGGGGGGCTTCCTCGGGGACGGGGCGCACCCAGGCATCGTTATAAAGCTGGCTAATTTGGGGGTGGGTATCCCACCGCCGCCCCTTGATGCCAAATAGCAGCTGGGTGGCCCCACTCAACTGCACCGCCATGTGCCCGGTGGCCTTGGCGTGGGCGGCCAGGGGCAGGCTGTAGGCCCCCGCCCCTATAATGGCAACATCGTAGGGGGCCGCATCCATCTGGTGCTGCATGGCCTCCAGCGCCTCAAACCAGGTGGCGTAGCCGGTATCCTGCCCGGCCAAGCCCTGCACGGCCTGCACCACGGTAAGGCTCGCAAAATCGGGCAATACCTCCGTCCCGGGGAAAAGCTGCGCCCGCTTTTGGTACTGTGCCAAAATGGTTTTTTTAAAGGGATGCACCACCAGCACCCGCTTGCCCGCCAGCGCAGCCGACCATGGCCGCTCGTGGTAATAGGGCTCCAGCGCGCGCAGGGTGGCAAACTTGGTAAGCGCGGGCTGGCAGCCCGCAATCACCTGGCGCTCGGCCCCCACATCCCACAAGGCCAGCAGCGCCGCGCCCTGGGCGGCGGCGGCATAGGCTTCGCAAAATTTTACCAGGGTGTGGTCGTCCGTGGGGAACACCCCCGATAAATTGCGTATCTCCTTGCGTATCTTGGCGGAAAAATGCTCGTCCTCCCCGCCGTGGCGCAGGTATTCGGCCATGCAGCGCATCTCGGTAGCGCCGCACCGGCCCGCATAAAAGGGCTTGCCCCAGCGGATGCACTGGGCAATGTATTCGTTCCCCTGCGCCGCATCCATCAGGGGTACGCCGCGGTATTTCCAGCGGAACAGCACCCCCTTAATTTTATCGCGGGCAAGCTGCACCAGCTTGGCATCGTTATCCATCCCTAGGCCCCCTCCCCGGTTTTTTCAAGCATATCCAGCGCCATCTCGGCCCCGGTGCTCCACAAAAAGTGCTGCCAAACCCGGCGCGTGGCGGCCTGGCCCATGGTGGGGTTGGTGGCGGCGGCCAGCACGGCGGGGGCAAAATCGGCAGTATCCGTCACCAATAGCCCCGATACCCCCGCCTCAATAATAAAATCGGGGCCGGGGGCATGGCGGGCCACCGGCGGGCAGCCCGCATACATTGCCTCCAACAGGCCCATGCCAAAAATTTCTTGGTCGTTAAAATTCACATACACCTCGCAGGCGTGGTAGTAGGCGTGTACCGCCGTGTTGGCCAGCTGGGGGATGCACACCCACCGCCCCTGTAGCCCCTTGGCCTGCATGGCGGCAAAAAGGGCATCGTGCAGCGCGCCCTGGCCAATCACCACGGCCTGCCAGTCGGGCGGCAGGGCGGCAAGCACCGCAGGCAAATCGAGCGGGCGCTTGTAGGCATCAAGCCTGCCCACAAACAGCAGGTAATGCCCCGCCGGGTCAAGCCCCAGGCTGCGGCGGATGGTTTCGCGGCTGCCGGGGGTGGCCGGCAGGGTGGGGATGATGGCGGTATCTAAGCCCACCGGCATTACCCCGGCGCAGGGGATGCCCAGCGCTGCTAGCCGGGCCGCCACGGCGGGGGTTTTGGCGTAGGTGGGGGTTTTGCGGTAGATGCGCCAGTTGCGCCGGGCCAGCAAATCCATCCCAAAGCGGATGGCGGGGTTGTTGGCGCTGCTGGTTACCGCCCCCACCTGGCTGTAAAACCGAATGTGGTGGCGGCAGCAAAACCGGTATAGCCCCGGCACCCCCAGCGAGGTATCGCCCATCAGGTGCACGGCCCCCACCCCCTCGTCCAACAGGGGCTGCCAGCTTTTGTAAAAGGCGTGCCCGGCCAGGGCGCGGGCGGGCAGGTACAGGGCTTTTACGTTGGGCTCCAGCTCCTCCACCGTGGGGGCGGTTTCGCCCACGGCGGGGTAAATTGCCACCGCGCGGCAGCCCAGCGCGGCAAACGCCCGCGCCAGGCCAACCTCCTGCCGGTTATAGGCCCCCTTTTTGCCCGAGGCACCGCAATATAGCTGGGGGATGGCAATGGTCAACATGGTGCTTTCTCCTTACTGCCTTACTACTTTACTGCTTCACTGCCTTACCGGCGCTTTTCTCGGGTTTTCCGGGTTTTTCGGGCTTGGCCGCTTTCTCGGGCTTGCCCGGTTTTTCCGGTTTCTCGGGTTCGCCGGGTTTCTCGGGCTTGCCCGCCTTGCCGGGTTCATCCGGTTCTCTCTTTTCGCCCGCCTTGCCGGGTTCATCCGCTTTTTCGGCTTGGCCCGGCGCCTCTGTTTTGGCCGGTTCCTGGCGTTGGGCCGGTTGGGCATTTTCGCCCGCTTCGCCAATTTCGCCCATTTTGCCCACTTTATCCGGCGCGCCAATTTCGCCAATTGGGGCAACTGCGCCAGCTTCATCCGTTTCGCCCGCTTCACCGGCTTGCTCGGCTTCGCCCGGCGCCCCAATTTCGCCCGCTTCCACCGGCGGTGCTTCGTTGCCCGGTGCCGGGCGGGGGCGGGGCGGGGGCCGGTGCAGGTACCGCGCATCGATAATTTCCCATTCCTCGTCGCAGCAGTAGGTGTGTATCCCAATAATATCGCGGTTGTCCAGCCCCGCAATCTCCACCAAGTTGGGCTGGGCGGCGCAAATTGGGTGGGCGCGCCCCTTTTCCAGCCCAAAAAATTGCAGGTACACCCCGTAATCCACCGTGGTGCTTACCTGGGTGGGGTGGATGTGCTGCCCGCCCCAGCAAAGCAGCGGCCCCGCGTTGCGGTCGGTAAGCGAAAAATCAAGGTGGGCCGTGTTGAAGGCATCGTCCGGCTCCAGCGCAAAGGCATCCCCTTCCCGGCGCAAAATATAGCGGCGGTAGCGGGTATACAGCTGGTTTTCGGGCTTTGTTTCGCTGCCCAGCAGGCACACGCCCCCCTCGCCCTTGGCCCAAACAATGGTATCGCAAAGTTCGCACCCCACATCAAACCGGGCAACCCGGCTCCATTTTTCGGGGTAGGCATCGCAGCGGTAAAGGTCCAGCGTGTGGATGGCCCCGCTTTCGGGCACCATATAAAGTGCCCCGCCCCACGCGAACACCATGGGGAAGGATAGGTGGTGCGGCTCCTCCAAAATCACCCGGGGGTTGACGAGTAAGCCGTTTTCGTCAAAATCAAACACGGCAATCCGCCCTTTGGCGGCGGCACAGTCAAACGCCTCGCAAAAAAGGGCGCGGCGGCCCCGGTGGTTGTAAAGCAGGGGGTCGGCATACCAGGTGGTGGGGTCGTAGGGCAGGGGGGTATAGCAGCCCTTGCCAAGCGCGGGCAGGGGCTGCTCAGGGTCGCGGCGGCGCACCGCAATGGTGTAAATTTCCTTGCTGCCGGTCAGCTTTTTCAGCAGGCGGCCCGGGGGCATATGCAACGCGCGGTATAGCTGGTTCATGGTTGGCCCTCCTTCTCCACCTGGGCGTAAATTTCGCAAAGCTGGCGGTAATTTTCCTCGGGCGCATAGCGGGCCAGCGCGGCGGCCTGTATGGCGGCGGGGTTCCAGGCTTCCGCCTCGCCCAGCTGGCAAAGCTCGCTTACAGCTGCCGCCAGGGCGGTGGGGTCGCCGGGTGCAAAGCGCAGGCCGTCCACCCCCTCCGCCACGGCGGCGCCCACGTTGCCCAAATCGCTGCCCAGCACGGGGGTGCCCAGGGCGTGGGCCTCCGCCGGTACCAGGGCAAAGCTCTCGTAGCAAAGGCTGGGCACCAGGGCCGCCCGGCTTTCGGCCAAAAGGGCCAGCAGCGCGGGTTTTGAAAGCTGGCCCAAAAATTTTACCGCCAGCTTTTTATCCCGCACGGTGGCCTTGGCCCATTCCTCCAGCGGGCCGGTGCCCGCCACCAGCAGCGTGGGGCTGCCGGCGGGCGCAAGCTGCGCCCAGGCGGCCAGGGCGGTGGGCAGGCCCTTCAGCTCCTCCAGCCGGGCGGCATACACCACCTGGTTTTTGCGCGCCTGCCAGGGCAGGGGCGGGGTGTTCAAAAAGGCGGGCGGCAGGGCCACAAAATGGGGCTTTACAAACAGCCGCGCCGGGTCAAACACCGGGCGGCGGGTGGCGCGGTTAAAGGCCAGCAGCTTTTGGCGGTCAAACTCGGTCAGGGCAATCAGGGCCACATGGCGGTAGGTGCCAAGGCAGCGGTGCAGGGCATACACCCCCGCGCAAACCAGGCTTTGGGCGGCGCTGCCCCGGTAGCAGCGGTGCCGCACCGCGCAAGATAGCCCGTGGGCGGGGCAATCCTCGCAAATTTTGCCATCCCGCAGCAGGATGCCGTTGGGGCAAAACAGCCGGAAATTGTGCAGCGTTTGCACCACCGGCACCCCCGCCCACCGGCAGGCCCAAAACACCGCGGGGCTTACTACCAGCAGGGTGTTGTGTACGTGCACCACCGCGGGCCTAATGGTGCGCAGCAGCGCCCCCACCTCCCGCAAAGTGCGCAGGCTGAACAGCGCCGTAAAGGGCAGCAGCGCCTTGCGCAGCGGGTGGCCGTCCACCTCGGCATTGTCGCGGCAGTACACCGATACCTCCCACCCGTGGCGCTCCAACAGGGCGCGCTCGGCCTCAAAAACGGCATCCTCGCCCCCGGGCAAGCGGTACCGGTCATGCACCAGCAAAATGCGCCGCCCCGCCCCACCGTTATCCTCCGTACCGTCCACCCCCCTCTTTGGTTTTGTTTTGTTGCTATTATAGCATAAATTTCAGTAAATTTATGCTATAATTGCCCATCCCAAGCCGGTTGCCGGGCTGGCAACGCCAGAACGGCGAGGCGTTGGGCATAAGTTCTATAATAATCGCATTCGCGATTATTATAGCATAAATTTCAGCGGCGGAACAGATGGCTGCACATCTCTCCAAAACTGCCCAAAATTGCGCCGTTAGGCGGCGCAATGGCCTAAAAGGCCTTGCCTTTATGGGGCATTTGGCATAAAATAGAAGGGAAACCTACGGAAAAACGTACTTTTCGAGAAAAAATGTGCAAAAAATGGCACATTTCGCCGGTTTACGGCGGTATAGATGGCAAAAACGCCGCAGGTTGGGCTGTTGCGGCAGGGCAGGGGGATTTTTTTATGGATAAAAAACGGATGCTGGTTGTGGATGATATGGAGGCAAACCGCGCCCTGCTGGCGGAATGCTTTGCGGGCGAGTACACGGTATCGCAGGCGGCAAGCGGCCCAGCGGCAATACAGGCGATTGAGGGCTGCGGCGGCTGCTTTGATATTGTGCTGCTGGATATTATCATGCCCGAGATGGACGGCATCACCGTGCTAAAATGGCTGCGCGCCTCCCCCTACAGCACTTTGCCGGTGATTGCCGTTACCACCGAGCCGGGCTACCAGCTGGACGCGCTGGAAAACGGCGCGTGGGATTTTATACCCAAGCCTGCCGATACCCGGGTGATACGCGCCCGGGTGCACAACGTGCTGGCCCGGCACGAGCTTGAAAATGCCCGCCGCGATAACGCCGCGCTGCGCCAAAAGCAGCTGGAGATGGATAACCTTATCAACAGCATCCCGGGCGGCATTGCCATCTACCGCCTGGCGGACCGTTTTGAACCCCTGTATTTTTCCGATGGCGTGGCCGAACTTAGCGGCCATACCCGGCAGGAATATGCCACCCTGGTTGCCCAGGATGCCACCGGTTTTATGTACGCCGAGGATAAAAAGCGGCTGCTGCCCGGTATGCTAAACGCCCTGCGCCAGGGCAAGCCGGTGGACGAAACCTACCGCATCCACCACAAAAACGGCAGCCTTGTTTGGGTGCGCCTTTGCGGGCAAAGCATTGGCCAGCGGGGCGGCAAACCGCTGATTCACGCCGTGCTCCAGCGTCCCTCCCGCATGGCGCAGCTTTACCGCAATTTGGTGAACGAATCCAGCAGCGCCATCTATGTGAGCGATTTACACAATTACGACCTTTTGTATATGAATAGCGCCGGCCTGCACTGGCTGGGCAAGGAGCGCGAGGATTACAGCGGCACCAAATGCTACGAGTTTTTGTTTGGCCGCACCAGCCCCTGCCCCTTCTGCCGCACCGCGCAGATGACGGCCGAGCAGTATGTGGAGCGGGATTATACCTACCCCCAAAACGGCCGCACCTACCATATGCGCGGCAAGCTGACCGATTGGAACGGCATTGCCGCCCATGTGGAATACGTAACCGATGTGAGCGAGGAGCGGGCCACCCAAAAGCACCTGTTTGCGGCCCGCCAAAAGGTGGAGGATTTGCGCCAGCAGGCCCAGGAGGCACTGGATAGCTACAAATCGCTGGTAAACGCGGTGCCCGGCGGCATTGCCCTGTACGAGGTGCGGGATGGCCGGGTGCTGACCCACTTTTTCAGCGATGGTATGTGCGCGCTTACCGGCTACACCCGCGCGGAGCGTAGCCAGTTTAACAACCGGGATGCCTTTACCCTAACCTACCCGGAGGATCGCCCCACCGTGGATGCCGCAATCAAGCAGGCGCTTGCCACCGGGGGCGATATCAACCTTACCTACCGCATCCTCACAAAAAGCGGCCAGCCCCGCTGGGTGCAGCTGCGCGCCACCCACTCCCTGGTGGGCGAAACCCACCTGTTCCACGCGGTGTTTAACGATGTTGAAAATACCAAGCGGATTGAACAGGAGCTGCGCGAAAACCAGCTTCGGTACCAAATTGCCATCAAAAGCTCGGGCATCAATTTGTGGGAGTACGATATCCAAAAAGATTCGCTCTATGTGGTTTCCAACTCGCCGCGCATCAAGCAAAACTGCTTCCAGATTGACCATTACACCACCTCCACCCTGCGCAACGGCTATGTGCGCGCCGATAGTGTGGATTGCTTTTTGTCGATTTTTGAGCGCCTGCGCCAGGGCGTAGCCGAAATTACCGAGGATATTTGGTACAAAACCACCGATGAAGCGGGCTTTTGGTGCGAGCGGGTAACCTACATCACCTACCTGGCCCAGGAGGGTAAGCCCCTAAAGGCCTTTGGCACCGGGCGGGATGTAACCCGCGAAAAGGTGGCCGAGAAAAACTTCCAGGAGGAAATTTATTACCGCGAAGCCCTGCAAACCAAAAACCTGGCCACCATCAAGCTGAACCTGACCAAAAATAAGGTGGTGGATGGCAGCAGCCCCTTTAAGAGCCTAAAGGCCGCCATCAAGCAGGGCAATGTGGACGCTTACCTGGCCGCCACCACCGCCGCCATCACCAGCAAGGAGGCGCAGGCCGATTTTGCCGCCCGCTTTAACCGCAAGGCCATGATATCCGCCTTCAACCAGGGCAAAAACAGCCTGAATATTGAGATAACCCGGCTGTTTGACACCGAAAAAATGTACTGGGAAAGTTACACCGCCCACCTTTTGCAGGATACCGATAGCAAAGAGGTAATTGCCTACATTGCCGGGGTGGATATCACCCACGAAAAGGTGATGCAAACCATTAAGGAAACCGTAACCCGCACCGATTACGATTTCTTTGTGGTGGTGGATGGCACCACCAACTCGGCGCAGGATTTTGCCGCCGACCCAGCCGACCGCCTGTTTGCCGAGGGCGACCCCTTTGAGGCCACCAACATTGCGCGGCTGCGGGCCAACGTATGCCCCGAGGATGTGGAGCGGGTGGTGGCCGGGTGCCGCTTAGAAAATATTTGGGCCGCGCTGGCAAATGGCGAGGTGTACAAGTTCAACTTTAGTATGCGGGAGAAAAACGGCGAAATACGCCGCAAACAGCTACAGTTTACAAAAATAAACGCCGTGCGCAAAACCTTTTTGATGACCCGTATTGATGTGAACAGCATCTACCGCGAGCAACAGGCCGCCAACCGCCAGCTACAGCAGGCCCTACAGGATGCCGAGCAGGCAGACCGAGTAAAAACCGAATTTTTGTCCCGGATGAGCCACGATATCCGCACCCCGATGAACGCGGTGCTCTGCCTTGCCAAGCTGGGGCTGGATGCCCAAGGCCCGGAAGAAGCGAAGGATTGCCTGCGCAAAATTGAAAGCTCGGGGCAATACCTGCTGGCCATCATCAACGATGTGCTAAATTTAAGCAAGCTGCAAAGCGGCACCATCTCCTTCCACCCGGTGGTGGTAAACACCGCGGCGTTTATTGCCCAAACCATTGCGATTGTGCAGCCCGCCGCCGATGAAAAGGGGCTGCGCCTGGTGGTGAAGCAGAAAAACATCACCACCCCCTATCTGCGGCTGGATGTTACCTATGTGCGGCAGGTGGCGGTCAACCTGCTATCCAACGCCATCAAATTTACCCCGCCCGGCGGCCAGGTTACCCTAACGCTGGAAAATATGGCCCGCACCGGCGAGTATGTGGATAACCGGCTGGTTGTGCAGGATACCGGCGTTGGCATTGGGCCGGAATTTTTGCCCCAGGTATTTGCCCCCTTTGCGCAGGAGAATGCCCAGGACGACCTTGCCCGCCAGGGCACCGGGCTGGGGCTTTCGATTGTACAAAACATTGTGGAGCAGATGGGCGGCCACGTTTTTGTAACCAGCAAAAAGGGCGTGGGCACCACCTTTACGGTGGAGTGGCGGCTGCAAGCCGCAACCGCCGAGGAAGCCCGCGCCGCCCAGCAGCCCGCCCCGGCGCTGGCCTACAACCTGGCAGGCAAGCGGGTGCTGCTGGTGGAGAACCACCCCCTGAACACCGAGATTGCCCGCCGCCTGCTGGAAAAAGAAAAGGTGCTGGTAACCCACGCCCCCGATGGCAGCCAGGCGGTAGCCGCCTTTCGCGCCGCCGCCCCCGGCACCTTTGATGCCATTTTGATGGATATACGGATGCCGGTGATGAACGGGCTGGAGGCCACCCGCGCCATACGCGCCCTGCCCCGCCCCGATGCCGCCACCATCCCCATTATTGCCATGACGGCCAACGCCTTTGACGAGGATGTGCACACCAGCCTGGAGGCCGGCATGAACGCCCACCTGGCCAAGCCCATTGATGCCGATGCACTGTACCGCACCCTGGGCGAGCAGATGGCCCAAAATAGCAAGGCTAAGGACGCGCCCCCAGAGCAGGGCGCAGCCCCGAAAGCCGCCCCAAAAGCCGATACAAAGGCAGCCCCGGAAAATGCCAAAACAACCGGCGGCCAATAACCGCCGAATAAACAAAATGCCGCAACATTTTTGGTGTTGCGGCATTTTTTGGCCATTATAGCATAGCCATCCGCCCCCGATATTCGCTGCGCAAGATGGCCTCCATCTCCTCGGGCGTTTCTTTGCAACCGCCCGCAAGCCACATTTTTATAATCGCATTCAATCCGCTTTTAAAAAACGCAATGTGATAATCAATGTTTTGATTGTCAAAATGCTGCGCCGCCTGCTGCTTGTCGTAGTGCCGGATGGTGTATTGATTGTCGTAGCCGAGCTTGAAGTAGGTGCGGTAAAATAGTGGGTTCTCCCGGATATGCCGAAACAGCTTTAGGTAGTCATTGCTGTTAAACCGCTGTGTGGTTTCGGCTTCGTAAAGGCGGGCTACCTCCTCCTCCAAATGCGCTCTTACTTTATCGGCAAGGTCGTACAAATCCAGATAATTGGCGTAAAAGGTGCTGCGGTTCAGCGCCGATGCCTTGCAAATATCGGATACGGTAATTTCGTGCAATGCTTTTGTCTGCAACAGCGCCACAAATGTTTTCTCAATTTTTTCGATGGATTCCCGCCGCCGTTTGTTGTTTTTTGTGTTCATACAATCCCTCTTTTTTATTATTCCAACACTTGTGTGCCAATTGATGATTGTTTTTGCCCCCTCGGGAACAGTATACTATTTTTAGATTAAACCAACAACCGCCGGTTTAATAAAATCAAAAAATAGCCTCTCGCCCTCTCTGCTTGCCGCGCAGCGGCAATCAGAGGAACCGGGCGAACAAAAACAAAAAAATGGAGGAATGTTCTATGAAAAAAAGTAGTTTTGTCGCCATGCTGCTCGGCACGGTGAGCGGGGTTCTGTTTGCACTGGGTATGTGTATGGCGCTTATACCGCAGTGGGGTGCCTTCCGGCAGGGGGTGCTGTTCGGCGGTGTGGGGCTGGTGCTTGGGCTGGTTACCTGGCTTGTGTGGCGCAGGATGACGCATCAAGCGCCCATCCACATTTCGGGCAAACACATCCTAACAACCGTGGTTGGCGTGGTGGGCGCGCTGGCCCTTGGCGTTGGTATGTGCTTTAGCATGGTGTGGGGCAAACTGCTGCTGGGGGTTGCCATTGGGCTTATCGGCATCGCCGTATTGCTCTGCCTCGTCCCGCTGATCAAGGGTATCAAAGATTAACCCCACCGGCACAGCCACCCTGCGGTGTGAGAAAGAAACGATGCGCAGCCAGATAAAAGCGTTCGCCCTCAGCAGGATAGAAACATCAAAAATCGGGAAAAGGCTTGTAACGCGGCCGCGGTATCGTGCGCTTTTCTTCGCGGCCCTCAGCCTTTTCCTCAACCTGCTATGCGCCTTGTACCATGGCATACTCGGCGTTATAAATGGCTCGCTATGGTTTACCACGATGTGCGCGTACTATACCATATTGAGCATCCTGCGGTTTTCGGCGGTTTTGTGTGGCCGCAGGCGCAAGCCCGGGTATGCCGCAAGTCCCGCATATACCGAATATTTTGTCATGCAGTTATCGGGCATATTCCTTATCCTGCTATGCTTTGTTTTAACCGGGGTCATTTACATTGGTGTATCGCAAAATATTGCCACCACCTATGATGAAATCACGATGATTACCATAGCGGCGTATACCTTTTGCAAAATTGCGGTAGCAATCGTCAAGGCGGTAAAGCAGCATAAAAACCCCTCCCCCATCCTTGCCGTTATCCGCACAATTGGCTATGCGGAGGTCGCCGCCTCGGTTCTAACGTTACAGCGCTCTATGCTTGCCTCCTTCGGCGCGGTGAACGCGGCGGAAGCACGCCGCATGAACGCCTGCACCGGCGCAGCCGTATGCCTGTTTGTGTTGGCGCTTGGCCTTGCCCTGATGGCAAGGGGAAAAAGAAAGGATTGAAAAACAATGGCAACATCCAAACTCGTCAAAGCAAATGAAGCGATAGAAAAAACCGTGGTAACCGCCTTCCACAAAATCGAGGATACGGTCGTGGGCGGGTATACCAAAATAGAGGACGCTTTTGTTGGCCGGTATTTAACAAAAGACGGTGAAACCGTAGCGGAAGCGAAAAAACGGCTCGGCGCGATGCACGGCGGAGAATAAAATACAAAATGCGAACCCTGCGGGCTTCCCACAGGGTTCGCATTTTTTATAGCTTTCTAGCATGGCTGCGGCATGGCTGCGCAAAGGGCAGCCGCCCGCCACGTTATTGGCTTTGCTTCTTTGCGTTACGGCTTTGCTGGGTGCCTTTTTTAACGCAAATTACACAATGCCCTGGCTGAGCATCGCGCTGGCAATTTTGGTAAAGCCCGCAATGTTTGCGCCCGCTACCAGGTTGCCCTTCACACCGTATTCCTCGGCAGCATTGGCAGCGTTTGCATAAATGTTGGTCATGATGTTTTGCAGGCGCTCGTCAACCTCCTCAAAGGTCCAGCTCAAGCGCAGGGAGTTCTGGCTCATTTCCAGCCCGCTGGTGGCTACGCCGCCCGCGTTCGAGGCTTTGGCCGGGGCAAACAGAATGTGGTTGGCTTGCAGGTAAGCAACAGCCTCGGGGGTGGAGGGCATATTCGCGCCCTCGGCCACCGCAAAGCAGCCGTTTGCCACCAGAGCCTTGGCACCCGCCAGCGGCAGCTCGTTCTGGGTGGCGCAGGGCAGGGCAATATCACACGGCACATTCCAAATACCGGCGCTCCCCTCCACATACTTAGCGGTGGGCACAAAATCCAGGTAGGTTTTGATGCGGGCGCGGTTTACTTCCTTAATTTGTTGAATCACCTTGTAGTCAATGCCGTTCTCATCCACAATATAGCCGTTGGAATCCGACATAGCAACCACCTTGGCGCCAAAGCTGGTCGCCTTTTGGTTGGCGTAGATGGCCACGTTGCCGGAGCCGGAAACAACCACCTTGGCACCTTCAAAGCTCTTGCCGTTGGCGGCCAGCATCTCCTTGGCAAAGTAGCAAAGGCCGTAGCCGGTGGCCTGGGTGCGGGCAAGCGAGCCACCATAGGGGATGCCCTTGCCGGTCAACACGCCGGTAAACTGGTTGGTGATGCGCTTGTACTGGCCGTACAGGTAGCCAATCTCGCGCCCGCCTACCCCAATATCCCCGGCGGGAACATCACAATCCGCGCCGATATGGCGGTAAAGCTCGGTCATAAAGCTTTGGCAAAAGCGCATAACCTCATCGTCCGATTTACCGTGGGGGTCAAAATCGCTGCCGCCCTTGCCGCCGCCCATGGGCAGGCCGGTCAGGCTGTTTTTAAAGCACTGCTCAAACCCCAAAAACTTGATGATGGAAAGGTTTACGCTGGGGTGGAACCGCAGCCCGCCCTTGTATGGCCCAATCGAGGAGTTGAACTGAACGCGGTACCCGCGGTTGACGTGTACCTTGCCGGCATCGTCCACCCAAGGGATGCGGAACATCACAACACGCTCCGGCTCCACCATCCGCTCAATCAGCCCCGCCTTCTGGTATTCGGGGTGGGCGGCCACGGCGGGCTCCAAAGATTCCAGCACTTCATCCACTGCCTGCAAAAACTCTTTCTGCTCAGCATTGCGTGCGGCAAGGCCCGCGTAGACCCCGCTCAAATATTCATTTTGAATCGGCATAATAAACACGCTCCTTTATAATATTTCTTTCACCAATTTTTATATTAGCATTTTACCGCCCGGTTGACAATAAAAAATTTGGTATTTTATGTAAAAAAGTAAAAATTATGCAAGATATGCAGTGTTTTATACAAATCTGTTTTTGGGCGGGGAACAGCCGTTAGAATTTTGCGGCAATATTCACAGCATCTGCTTGCAATCTGGTGGCGCAGCGGCTACAATCAAAACAAAGGGCAACACCGTTGCCCGCTATAAAAGGCAACGCGGTTGCCGTATGTGATAGGGACCAAAAAGGAGGATACCCCATGCAGATAAACATTCCTGCGCTGGTGGCGCAGCTTACCTTAGAGGAAAAGGCGGGGCTATGCTCGGGCGCAGATAGCTGGCACACCAAGGCCGTGGCCCGGCTTGCCATCCCGGATATTATGGTATCGGATGGCCCGCACGGGCTGCGCAAGCAAGCCCCCGCCAGTGCCGACCCTGACGATAGCATCCAGGCGGTCTGCTTCCCCGCCGCCTGCGCCACCGCCGCAAGCTTTGATACCACCCTTTGCCACCGCGAGGGTGAATTGCTGGGCGATGAATGCCGGGCCGAGGGGGTTTCGGTGTTACTTGGCCCCGCCGTCAACCTAAAACGCAGCCCCCTCTGCGGGCGGAATTTTGAATATTATTCCGAGGACCCGTTTTTGGCGGGCAGCCTGGCCGCCGCCTTTATCAGCGGGGTACAAAGCCGGGGGGTGGGCACCTCCATCAAGCATTTTGCCGCCAATAACCAAGAATACCGCCGGATGACCGTGATGAGCGAGATGGCCCCCCGCACCCTGCGGGAGCTGTACCTGCCTGCCTTTGAGCGGGCGGTAAAAGAGGCCCAGCCCATGACGGTGATGTGCAGCTACAACGGGGTGAACGGCACCCTGGCCAGCGAAAACAAAACCCTGTTAACCGATATTTTGCGGGGCGAATGGGGCTTTGATGGGGTGGTGATGTCCGATTGGGGCGCGGTGAACGACCGTGTAAAGGCCCTGCAAGCGGGCCTTGAGCTGGAAATGCCCTCCTCCCAAGGGGTGAACGACCAAAAAATCATCGAGGCCGTGCGGGCAGGCACCCTAAGCGAAGCCGTGCTGGATCAAGCGGTTACCCGCCTCCTGAACCTAATTTACCGCTGCCACGATGCCGCCCAGCAGCCCGAAACCCCGGTGTTTGACCGCCCCACCCACCACCAGGCGGCCACCGAGATGGAAACCGAGTGCGCCGTTTTGCTGAAAAACAAGGGGGTGCTGCCCCTGAAAGCCGGGCAGAAGGTGGTGTACATTGGCGGCTTTGCCGAAACGCCCCGTTACCAGGGTGGCGGCTCCAGCCACATCCGGGCAAGCCGGGTGGTAAGTGCCCTGGATGCCGCCGAGGAAAAGGGGCGGATGGTGCAGTTTGTGCGCGGCTACCCTGCCAACCGCGATGAGCGGGAGGAAGCCGAGTTTATGCGGGCGGTGGATGCCGCCGAGCGCGCCGAGGTTGCCGTTATTTTTGCGGGCCTGCCCGATAGCTTTGAGTGCGAGGGGTACGACCGCAAGCATATGCGGTTGCCCGAGTGCCAAAATAACCTGATTGCCCGTGTGGCGGCGGTGCAGCCCAACACGGTGGTGGTGCTGCACACCGGCAGCCCGGTGGAATGCCCCTGGGCCGAGGATGTGGCCGGGGTGCTGTGCCTATACCTTGGGGGCGAGGGGGTGGGTGCCGCCGCCGATGCCCTGCTGTATGGCGATGCCAACCCCTGCGGCCGCCTGCCCGAAAGCTGGCCATTGCGGTTGGAGGATAGCCCCAGCTACCTGAACTTCCCGGGGGATGGCAAGCACGCCCGCTATGCCGAGGGGGTGTATGTGGGTTACCGCTGGTACGATGCCCGCCAAATGTGTGTGCGCTGGCCGTTTGGCCATGGCCTTAGCTATACGGGGTTTGTTTACCATGCGCCCCGCATCTCGGCCCCCGTCCTGGCGGATGGGCAAACGGTAACGGTATCGCTGGAGGTGAAAAACACCGGCGCGTTGCCGGGCAAGGAGGTTGTGCAGCTGTACGTTGCGGATGCCACCGGAACCCCGGGCCGCCCCCCCAAGGAGCTAAAGGGCTTTGCCAAGCTGGCCCTAAACCCCGGCGAGGAAAAAACCGTATCCTTTACCCTATCCCCGCGCGATTTCAGCTATTACGACGAGGCACTGGGCGATTGGTATGCCACGCCGGGGCGGTACAAGATATTGTTGGGGCATTCCAGCCGGAACCTGCCCGCGGCCTTGGAGGTAACGGTGCAAACGGCGCGGCGGCTGCCCATGCAGGTGGGTGCCAACACCGTGATGGGCGATTTGTTGCGGGATGACCGCACCGCGGCCCTGGCCCGCGAGATTGCGCAAACCTATTTTGCCGGCAAGGAACGCCGCTCCGATGCGGCGCAGGAGGCCATCACCCCCGAGATGAACCTGCAAATGCTCGAAAATGCGCCCCTGCGCAGGCTGCGCGGGCTGCAAGGCACCGATGAAGCGGGCCTACAGGCCGTGATTGCCAAGCTGCAAGCCGCCGTGGATGCCGCAAATTAATTTGTTGCCTTGGCAACAACGCGGGGCGCAAAAGCAGGGTAGAATAAGAACATAGCAAGGGCGATGCCCCACCGCACTGGGCGGGGGCCGCCGGCTATATAACAAAAAGGAGGCCCTTGAAATGGCTGTACTGACATTGACGAAGGAAAATTTTGACGCAGAGGTTATGGCGGCCAGCGAGCCGGTATTGGTGGATTTTTGGGCTACCTGGTGCGGCCCGTGCCGGATGATGGGCCCGGTGGTGGATGCCGTGGCGGAGGAAACCGCCGGGGTGAAGGTTGGCAAGGTGAATGTGGACGAGCAGCCTGAGCTGGCCCGCCAGTATGGCGTGCAAAGCATCCCGACCTTGATTGTTTTCAAAAACGGGCAGCCGGCGGCACAGTCTACCGGGGCCGTGCCCAAGGCCAAGGTTTTGGCGTTGCTGGGCAAATAAAATTTGCTGAAAATTTGCCGGTAAACATAAAATAAAAAACACCGCGCACCGTGCTGCCACCTTGGCAGGAACGGTGCGCGGTGTTTTGGTGTACGGGGGGTACGGGGGATGCGGGGGATACGCGGCTTTCTGAAGAAAGCCTAGCAAAGACTTTTAATACATATTTAAATTTTATTTATTTTTTGGGGTACAAGAATGCAAGGGGGGAACAGCAGGCGAATGCTGGGGGCGCTGGGGGCCGGTTGCCGGGCAGGCTGCGGCCCGCTGCACGTTTATCGGGGGCAGGGTTTTAGGCCACCGGGGCTTGCAGCACAAAGGTTTGCACGGCCCAAATGCCCAGCACCACCACGCCCAGCGCAATGCGGTACCAGCCAAAGGCGGCAAAGCTGTGCTTTTTTACATAGTCCATCAAAAAGCGGATAGCCGCCATCGATACCACAAAGGCCGCAATGCAGCCCACCGCCAGCACGGCAACCTCCAACCCGGTAAACGTGTTGCCCTTTAAAAAGAACTTGGCAAGCTTTAGCCCGCTGGCACCCAGCATCACCGGGATTGCCAAAAAGAAGGTAAACTGGGCCGCGCAGGGGCGGCTCATCCCGCACAAAATGCCACCCAAAATGGTGCTGCCGCTCCGGCTGGTGCCGGGTATCAGCGATAGTACCTGCCACCCGCCCACCGTTATGGCCTGCTTGTAGCGGATGCGCGTCAGCTTGGTGGTATCGGCGGGGCGGGGGCGGCGCTCCACCAAAATAAACGCCACGCCGTAAATAATCAGCATCAGGGCCACCACAACACTGTTGTACAGGTGGGCGTCCATCCAATCGTCCAGCAAAATGCCCAGCACCGCCGCCGGGATGCAGGCCACCAAAATTTTGCACCACAGCCGCACCACCGGCCAACGCAGGTGCTTGGTAATGCCGCTATCCCGCCCGTTATCGGCGCAAAAGGGCCACAGCTTTTTAAAGTACAGTACCACCACGGCCAAAATGGCCCCCAGCTGTATCACCACACGGAACATTTGCATAAAATCAGCCGAAAGGTCAAACTGCAACACCTGCTCGGCCAAAATCATATGCCCGGTGCTGGAGATGGGCAACCACTCGGTAATACCCTCAATAATGCCGTAAATAATGGCTTTTATAATATCAAACATCCGTTTATACCCCCTATTGATAGTTCTATTCTAGCACAATCCGGTCAACTTGTCAGCGCCTTGCGCGAATTTTAACCCCCGCCTGCCGGTTGCGGTTTTGCACCAAGGCTCGTATAATAAAAGCTATCTAGATGTATGAGGAGTGGAAGTATGTATAGAACGGTAATTTTTGATTTGGATGGCACCCTGCTAAACACCATTGACGACCTGGCCGATACCGCCAACCGCCTGTGTGCGGCGCGGGGCTGGCCCACCTTTACGGTGGACGAATACAAGTATTTTGTGGGCAACGGCATCCCCAAGCTGGTGGAGCGCTTCACCCCCGCCGCCCAGCGCGACCCTGCCACCCTAGCGGCAGTATACAAGGCCTTTGATGCCGATTATCACCAGCACATGATGGATAAAACCGCCCCCTACCCCGGCATGGCGGCCCTGCTGGCCGAGCTTGCCGGGGCCGGGGTGCAGCTTGCGGTATTTTCCAACAAGGACGATGCCCTGGCCGCCGGGGTGGTGGGGCATTATTTTGATGCCTCGGTGTTTGATATTGTGCGGGGCGCGCTGCCGGGTGTGCCCCACAAGCCCGCGCCCGAGGGTACCAACGCCCTGCTCAAGGCCCTGAAGGCCGACCCTGCCACCACCCTGTATGTGGGGGATAGCAATGTGGATGTGGCAACGGCCAAAAACGCCGGGCTGCCCTGCTGCGGGGTGCTGTGGGGGTTCCGCACCGGGGCCGAGCTGGTGGCCGCCGGGGCCGATGCCCTGGCCGATACCGCCGCCACCCTGCGCCGGGTGATTATGGAAGGGGTTGAACCCAAAAATGCGTAAGCCGCTTCGCCTTTTGGTGATCGATGGCCAGGGCGGGCGCATTGGCCAACAGCTGACCGAACAGCTGCTGGCCGCCCTGCCGGAGGCCGAGCTGGTGGCCGTGGGCACCAACGCCGCCGCCACCGCCGCCATGCGCAAGGGCGGGGCCACCCTGGCCGCCACCGGCGAAAATGCCGTGCTGGTAAACGCCCGCCGCGCCGATGTAATTTTGGGCCCGGTTGGCATTGTGATAGCGGATGCCCTGCTGGGGGAAATTACCCCCGCCATGGCCACCGCCGTGGGCCAGGCCGATGCCAAGCTGGTGCTAATCCCCGTAAGCCGGTGCAACCACCTGGTGGCCGGCACCCAAAACCTGCCGGTGGGCGAGTGCATCCGCCAGGCGGTGGAGCTGGCCGTGGCCTTTGCCGGTGGGCGCGCCGTGCCCTGCTAAACGGCCAAACGGGGCGGAACAAAAAAACAGCCCGCCGCCGCGCCGTTATGGCCACCGGCATACAAGCAGCGCGCCCGCCAAGCCAAGCGGCAACCATGCCGCAAGCCTTGGGGCCGTTTCTGTCCGGTTTTGGTCCAGTTTCGGTCAGTTTTGGTTCAGTTTTGGCCTGATTTTTCCCGGTTTTTTGCCCGTGTTTTTGCCGGATACCATCTGGAATACCATCTGTAGGAGGGGAAATTGTGATTACCAACCAATACCTGCAATCTCTGGCGGATAAATCCGTCATCCGCACTTTAAGCGAGTGGAGCACCGCCCGCGGGGCCGAAATTGGGTACGATAATGTGTTCGATTATTCGCTGGGCAACCCCAGCGTACCCTGCCCGCCCCAGTTTACCGCCGCGCTGGAACGGTTGCTTCAAACGCAGGAGCCGGTGGCCCTGCATGGGTACAGCCCCTCGCAAAGCTTGCCCAGCGTCCGCGCCGCCGTGGCCGAAAACCTGCGCCGCCGCTTTGGCATACCCTACACAGCAGCGCACATTTTTATGACCTGCGGCGCCGCGGGCGCGCTGGCCCACGCGCTGCGCTGCGTGGCCGCCCCCGGGCAGGAGGTTATCACCTTTGCGCCCTATTTCCCGGAATATAAGCCCTATGTGGAGGGTGCGGGCCTGGTTTTAAAGGTGGTGCCCCCCCGCACGGCGGATTTTCAAATTGATTTCGACGCGCTGGAACGCCAGCTTACCCCCAACACCGCCGCCATTTTGGTAAACACCCCCAACAACCCCTCGGGCGCGGCCTACAGCGCCGCCACCCTCACCCGGCTGGCCGGGGTGCTGGCGGCGGCCTCCCAAAAATGGGGCCACATCATTTTTTTAATTTCGGACGAGCCCTACCGCGAAATTTTGTTTGGCGGCAAAACGGTGGACTATGTGGCAAAATTTTACCCCCACACCCTCACCTGCTACTCCTTCTCCAAAAGTTTAAGCCTGCCGGGCGAGCGCATCGGCTACCTGGCCGCCAACCCCGCCTGCGAGATGGCCGATAAAATTGTGCCTATCTGCGCGCAAATCAGCCGTGGCATTGGGCACAACTGCCCGGCCAGCAGCATCCAGCTTGCGGTGGCCGAATGCCTGGAGCAAACCAGCGATTTAACCGTTTACGAGAAAAATATGGAGCTGCTGTACGCCAAGCTGGTGGCGCTGGGCTTCCGGGTGCAAAAGCCGGGCGGCACCTTCTACATCTTCCCCCAATCGCCCGAGCCGGACGCGGTGGCCTTCAGCGAGAAGGCCAAAAAATACGACCTTGCCCTTGTGCCCGGCGATAGCTTTGGCTGCCCCGGTTACTTCCGCATGGCCTACTGCATCAGCACCGAAAAAGTGCAGCGCAGCCTGCCCGCCCTAGAAAAGCTGATGCACACCGAATACCCCCGCTGACCAAGCGGCGGATGTATGCCACGATACCCCAATACAGGAAAATGAGGAGGCACCCCCTATGAAAATACCCGGAAAAGGCTTTACACACGGCGGCAAGTTCCATGCCGACGATGTTTTTTCTACCGCGCTGTTGCAGCTATTGCGCCCGGACATTCAAGTAACGCGGGGCTTTACCGTGCCCGATGGCTTTGACGGCATTGTGTACGATGTGGGGGGCGGCATGTTTGACCACCACACCGAGCCGCGCGAAGCCCGCCCGAACGGCACCCCCTATGCGGCCTTTGGCCTGCTGTGGCGGGTGCTGGGCGCGGGGCTGGTGGGGGAGCACCAGGCCCGCCTGCTGGACGAAAACTTCATCCAGCCGTTGGATTTGAACGATAACACCGGGGAGCAAAACTCGCTGGCAGATGCGATTGGCAGCTTTAACCCGGTGTGGGATTGTAAGGACGACCCCGACGTTTGCTTTTGGCGGGCCGTGCCCTTTGCCAAGGCCGTGCTGGAGAACGAGATTGCCCAGGCAAACGCCGTGAACCGGGCGGATGCCACCGTGCAAAACGCCCACAAAAACGCCAAGGACGGCATTGTGGTACTGCCCGCCTATATGCCCTGGAAAAACGGGCTGTACAAGACGGATGCCGTGTATGTGGTGTACCCCAGCCAGCGGGGCGGCTGGAGCGCCCAGTGTGTGAACGACACCAAAACCAAGCGGAGCAAGCAGCCCTTCCCGGCAAGCTGGGGCGGCCAGCCGGAGGAGATTTTGCGGCAAAAAAGTGGCCTTGGGCTGCGTTTTTGCCACCCCAGCCGCTTTTTGATTACCACCGATACCAAGGAGGATGCCGTGGCAGCCTGCCGCTATACCCTGAAAGCTGCCGGGCGGCCGGTTAGCGAATGAGCGGGCCGCTGCGTGGGCCAGCCCCCAGCATGGCGGGGGCGCGGCAGCCCAGCACCCCGCCCGCCTACGCCTACCTTTTGCGCTGCGAGGATGGCAGCCTGTATGCCGGTTGGACGAACGATTTGGCCCGCCGTATGCAGGCCCACAAAACCGGGCGGGGGGCCAAATACACCCGCGCCCGCCACGGCGAAAACCTGGCCTATGCCGAGCGGTGCGAAACCAAAAGCGCCGCCATGCGGCGGGAAGCGGCCCTGAAAGCCCTGACCAAGGCCGAAAAGGAGGCCCTGGCCAGCGCCTGGGCCGAGCAAAACCGCGTTACGGTGCGCCTAGCCACCCCCGAGGATGCCGAGGCGGTGGTGGCGCTTTACGGCTGGTATGTTACCCACACCACCGCGACCTTTCAGTACACGGTGCCCACGGTGGCAGAGTACCGGCAAAAAATAGCCGATACCCTTGAGAAGGCCCCCTTTTTGGTGGCCTACTGTGCGGATGGCAGCCTGCGCGGGTACGCCTGCGCCCACCTTTGGCACGAGCGGGAAGCCTATGCCTGGGATGTGGAAACCACCATCTACTGTGCCCCCGAAGGCGTTGGCTGCGGGGTGGGGCGGCGGCTGTATACCGCGCTGCTGGCCATGCTGAAGGCGCAGGGCTACTATAACGCGTTTGCCCTGGTGGCCAGCCCCAACCCGGCATCGGATGCCTTCCACAAGGCGATGGGGTTTGTGCGCTTTGGGTTGGAGCCGCGCACCGGGTACAAATTTGGGCAGTGGCAGGGCCTGGGTTACTGGATGCTGCCCCTGCAACCCGGCACCGCCCCGCCCGAGCCGGTTTGCTACCGGCTGGACGAAAAAACCGTAGAAAAAATTTTAAAAAAGGCGAACCAGGCGTAATTTTGGCAGAACCCGGCACCGCCGAACCCCTGTACAGCCAGGCATAAAACCGCCCCGGCGCAGCCCCACCAATTTGGTGGGGCCTGCGCCGGGGCGGGTTGGGTGTGTGGGGGGATTTTGGCAAGGCCCGTTGCCCCATTGGGCGGGCACGATGTATCGTGCCCCTACGGAGGCACCATGCGGCGGCGATGTGAATTTGCCAGGGCACGTTGTAATTACCGCAACCCTGTGTGGTGGGCGGTGTGATTTTTTTCATGGCGCGTTGTAATCACCGCAACCCGTAGGGCCACCATACATGGTGGCCGCCCCACCACGGCCACGCGCCCCCCGTTTTGCCATGGTGCCTGCCACCGGGGCGCGTGGGGTACAAATTTTGCCCAGGGGCCGGGGGGCCGGGGGGCGCGATGCAAATTTTGGCAAGGCCCGCCACCCCCATAGGGCGGGCACGATGTATCGTGCCCCTACGGAGGCACCATGCGGCGGCGATGTGAATTTGCCAGGGCACATTGTAATTACCGCAACCCCGTGTGGTGGGCGGTTTGATTTTTTTCATGGCGCGTTGTAATCACCGCAACCCGTAGGGCCACCATACATGGTGGCCGCCCCGCCACGGCCACGCGCCCCCCGTTTTGCCATGGTGCCTGCCACCGGGGCGCGTGGGGTGAATTTTGCCAGGCCCGTTGCCCCCATAGGGCGAGCACGATGTATCGTGCCCCTACGGAGGCACCATGCGGCGGCGATGTGAATTTGCCAGGGCACGTTGTAATTACCGCAACCCCGTGTGGTGGGCGGTTTGATTTTTGCGAGGGCGCGTTGTGATTGTTGCAACCCGTAGGGCCACCATACATGGTGGCCGCCCCGCCACGGCCACGCGCCCCCCATTTTGCCGTGGTGCCTGCCACCGGGGCGCGTGGGGTGAATTTTGCCAGGCCCCGTTGCCCCCATAGGGCGGGCACGATGTATCGTGCCCCTACGGAGGCACCATGCGGCGGCGATGTGAATTTGCCAGGGCACGTTGTAATTACCGCAACCCTGTGTGGTGGGCGGTGTGATTTTTGCCATGGCGCGTTGTAATTGTTGCAACCCGTAGGGCCACCATACATGGTGGCCGCCCCGCCAAGGCCACGCGCCCCCGTTTTGCCATGGCGCCTGCCACCGGGGCGCGGGGTACAAATTTTGCCCAGGGGCGGGGGGCCGTGGTGCGCGATGCAAATTTTGGCAAGGCCCGTTGCCCCCATAGGGCGGGCACGATGTATCGTGCCCCTACGGGGTGTTGCCGAGGGGCGCGTAGCGGTAAAAAACGAGAGGGGCATTCGGAGATGCCGGATTCTCGGGATTTTCCGCATTTTCCGAATTTTCGGGCATTTGGGAAAGGTCCAGCACCGTTTCGGTGGTGTTGGCGGCCAGGTGCAGGGGTTCGCCACCCGGCAGGGTGAAGGTGAAGGTTGCCGTGCCGGTTACGGTGGGGGTGGCGCTGCCATCCCGCAGGGCGATATCGGCGGCATAGGCCAGGTTGCGGGCATCGGCAGCCATTCGGGTGGCGCGGCTGGCATAACCCATGGCCCCGGCCACCACGGCCAGCAGCAACAAAAACAACATAAAGGCGACCAAAACTTCCACCATGGTATCGCCGCGATGTCGGCGGAACAGCTTGTGAAACGGCATAGGCCCTCCTTGTTTTTTGATTTTTCATTTTTTAATTTTCGGGTGTGCCGATTTTCTATGGGGGTTGGCGTTGCGGGCCAGCCCGCCGGGGGCTGTCGGGGCGGGCCAGCTTGCCAGGGGATGCCAGAGCGGGCCACCCTGCCAGGAAATGCCGAGGCAAGCCAGCCTGCCGGAGGGATGCCGAGGCCAGCCTGCCTGCCGGGGGATGCAGGGGCGGGCCAGCCTGCCAGAGGCCGCCGGGGCAAACCAGCCCGCCGGGAAATACCGGGGCAAGCCAACCTGCCGGAGGCCGCCGGGGGCTGACGGGGCGTGTCGGGCACGAAAAATGGCCCGCAACGGCGCGTGGGGCGGTTTTGCGGTTAATCCTCCAGGCAGGCAACCTTCAAAAATTCTTCGGGGGTGGTGATGCCGCTTTGCACTAAGGCCAACGCGCTTTCCCGCAGGGTACGGAAATTTTGGGTTTGGCGGGCCTGCGCGGCCAGGGCATCGGTGTTGGCACCCGCGGCAATACATTGGCGCAAGGGGGCATCCACCGCCACAATCTCGTGGATGGCAACCCGCCCCCGGTAGCCGGTGCCGTTGCAGTGGGGGCAACCGGCGCCCCGCCACACGGTTTCCACCCCGCCCAGGTAGGCGGCTTCGGCTGCGGTGGTGGGGTGCGGGGCGCGGCACTGCGGGCAAACCCGGCGCAGCAACCGCTGGGCCACCAACCCCGACACTGCACTGGCAATTTTGTACCGCTCAATGCCCATATCTGCCAGCCGCACCACGGCCGAAAGCGCATCGTTGGTGTGGAGCGTAGACAACACCTTGTGCCCCGTGATGGCGGCCCGCACGGACACGGCGGCGGTTTCGGCATCCCGCGTTTCGCCCACCATCAAAATATCTGGGTCCTGCCGGAGAAGGGCGCGCAGGCCTTTTTCAAAGGTGAGCCCCGCCGGAAGGTTGACCTGGCACTGGTTGACCCGCGCCAGCCGCCGTTCCACCGGGTCCTCAATGGTGGAAATGTTTTGTTGCCGGTGCGCCAGGTATTCCAGCGCGAGGTAGAGGGTGGTGGTTTTGCCGCTGCCGGTGGGGCCGGTTAGGTAAAGCAGACCGCCCGGGCGGTTGAGCAGGGGCAAAAACCGGCGGTAGGCCGCTTCATCCATTCCAAAATGCTCGGGGTGGGCAAGGGGCAGCGCCCCGCCCAGCAGCCGCAGCACGGCCTTTTCGCCAAACAGGGTGGGCAGGATGGATACCCGGACATCGGTTTCGGTTTCGGTTTCCGAGTCTGTTTTGCCGGCGGTGGTACTAAAGTGGCCATCTTGGGGGAGGCGGCGCTCGGCAATATCCAAATCCGACAAAATTTTTACCCGGGCAAGCAGCGCCGGGTGGAGGGCCGGGGGCAGCAGGGTATCGTCCAGCAGCATCCCATCCACCCGCATCCGCACGGCGGTTGCCTGGGCAAAAGGCTCGATATGGATATCGCTTGCGCCCGCCGCAATGGCCCGCGCCAGCAGGGTATCGAGCAGCTGCACGGCGGAATATTCGGTGGTGGCCCCGGCGCTTGCCCCAAGCGCGTTCCCGCCGCTACCCCCGGCGGTTGGCATGGCGAGGGGGAGGCCGGGTTCCTCGGTATAGCTTATCATCCGCATTCCCTTTCTGGCACATTCCACTTCTTACACGTTTCTTTTTGGCGCGTTTTTTGGCCGGGCGTTTGGCAATTTTGGGCCGGGCGTTTGGCGCGGCCCTTCCGGCGGGGGCGTTTGGCGTTTTGGCCGGGGCCTCAGCCGCCCGGCGTGGGTGTGCAACCGTAGAACAGCAGGCCAAATTCCACCTGGGTTTCGGTTTGGATGCCCGCCGTGCCGCTGCGGTAGGCGGTATCGGTAAACGAAAAATCGGTGACGCGCAGGGCGGGCTGGCTGGTTTGCAGGGCGGTTAAAAAGGCCCAAAACGCATCCCGGCTGCACTGGGCGCGGCAGCGAAGGGCCGTGGTTTGGGCATACCCCGGCGCGGCACTCTCGCTGGTTTGGGCAAGGGGTTGCGGCTCCGCCAGCGAGAGGGAGAGGGGCGTTATGCCGGCATCTAACAGCAACCCGGTGACAAGAGAATCCAGCGCGGCGGGGCGCAGGCTGGGCAGGCACCCCGGGGTGCCACCGGCACTGCCACTGCCCCCGGCTTGAGAAGCTTGAGAAGCTTGAGAATTTTGGGCGGTTTCAGCCGTGGGCTGCGTGGCGGCCAGCAGGCTTTCGGTGGCGGCTTGCTGGGCGGTGGCGGCATCCAACGCCTGCCGCGCGGCGGTGTAGCGGCCCCAGGCGGGCAGGATGGCAAGCTGAAAAAACAGTGCCCCGCACGCCACCAGGCAAAGCAGGGCAATACGGCGTTTTTCTTGCCCCGCGCTCATGGTGTGGCCCCCTGGCCGGGGGCGGCCAACACGGCGGAAAGCGCCAGCGCGTAGCCATCGGCACCGAGGGTGTAGCCGCCGTAATGCACGGCCTCAAACAGGCCGGTAGCCTCCAGCGCGGCAATGCAGGGCTGGATATCGGTTACCGCGCCAGCGGTGGCATCCAGCGAGAGCGTGCGGGTATCGGCCTGGTAGGCGGCAATTTCCAGCGTTACACCGCTGCCACCGGCGCGTTTTATCTCCGCGCGCAGGGTGGCTGAAAGGCGCGGGTAACCGGCAAGCTCGGCCCAGGCGGCATCGGCGGCAAGGGCCTGCGCGTCGGAACGGGTGCGGGCGGCGGCATCCCCGGCGGCCTGGCGGTAGGCGGGGGTGGCCTGTGTGGCAGAAGCAGTGGCCAGCAGGGCGGTGGTTTGGGCTTCCAACCGGGTGGTGAAGACGCACAAGCCCGCCCAAACGGCAACCAAACAGCACCCCAACGCCAAAATGGGCAGGGGCACCGGCAAAACCGGCCGCCCCCTGCCTGCCCGGCCACCCGGAAGGGTTGCCTGCTGCCAGCGGCGATAAAAATTGTTGTATTTTTGCCGTTTTGCCATGGCGCGGCCCCCCTTCCCTATGATTTTGAACGGTTTGAATTTTTGAAAATACAGAACAGCCGTTGCGCCTATTGCGCTTGTTGCGCTCGTTGCGCGTATTTGCACCTGTTTTTTGGGGCCGCTGGCGCTACCGCCCCAGCAGGTTGCCCACCGGGCAAAGCCAATCGGCCAGGTGGAAGCCTGCCGGCAACATGGCCTGGCGGGGGGCATCGGGCAGCTTGGCGGCGCGCAGGCCCAGGGCTGCGCAGCCGGGCAGGCAGGCGGCGAAATCGGCATTGGATGCCCCGCAAGTATAGGCATCGGTTACCGGCTGGGCCGAGGGCGCGGCCCCCCACAGGGGTGCCAGGGCAGCCTGCCAGGCATCCGGCGCGGCATAGGGCAGCCGGGCGGTGCCGCAAAAGCAACCGCCCGATACCAACAGGGCCGTGATGGGGGCCGGTGCCCCCTGCCCTTCAAAAAATAGCAGCAGGTAGGACTTCCCGGCCAGGCCCGCCAACCGCGTGGTTAGCTGTAGCCCACTTGCCAGGGCGGTATCCACACTGCAAAGGGTAAGCCCGGCGGCGCGGGCCAGGGCGGCATAGCGGGCAATCAGCTCGGTTTCCACCGCGGTGGCCAGCAGGGTGACGGTTTTTGAATTTGCGCGCCCCGGCAGGCAGAGATAATCGGCCAGGTAGGGCGCAGGGGTGCCCTGCCCCCGCGCGGCGCGGGCCGCCAGCTCTTGCCGGGCAATTTCGGCCAATTGGCGCGGGGGCAGGGCGGGGGCCGTTACCGGGTGGGATACAAAGCGGCTGCTGTGCACCGCCAGCGCAACCCGGCCCCGGGGCAACGCGTTGGCCGCCCAAAACCCGCGCAGCGCGGCGGCCAGGGCGGCTTCATCGGTAATTACCCCATCCTCCAGGCAGTGGGGCGGGAGCGGGGCCTGGCACAGGTTTTTTACCTGCACCCGGGGGCGGCCCGGCCCGGGTTTTTCGCGGCCAACGGCGGCCTGGATGCTCTGGTTACCGAGGCAGACGGAAACAAGCGGCATCCCTACACCCCACGGCCCAGCACCCCGTAGGACTGGTACAGGGGCAGCAGCACGGCCAGCATCACAAACGCCACCGCCGCCGCCATGATAAGAATCAGGGCAGGCTCGGCCAGGGCAGCCAACCGCCGCGCGGCGGCGCTGGCCTCGCCATCCAGTTCGGCGGAAAGGGCGCGCAGCAGCTCGCCCAGGCGGCCGGTTTCCTCCCCCACCAGCAGGGCGGCGGCAAGGCGCGGCTCAAAGCCATCCACCGCGCCCAATGCGGCCGATAGGGCACACCCGGCCTGCACGCGGGCAATAACCCGCTCAAACTGGCGGGCAATGTAGCAGTTGCCCACGGTTTCCTGCCCGGCTTGCAGGGCCGAAACAATGGGCGCACCGCCCCCGTATAGCCCCGAAAGGGTGCGGGCAAACCGGGCCGTGCAGAGGCAGCGGTGCATTTTGCCGGTGAAGGGCAGTGCAAGGCGGCACCGGGCCAGCGACATCTGCACCGAGGGTAGCCGAAGCACGGCGGCAACCAGCAGCGCGCCCAGCGCGGCCCAAAAAACCAGCAGCGGCCCGTGGGCCTGGGCAAAATTGTGCGCGCCCAGCAGCAGGGCGGTGGGCAGGGGCAGGGTGGGCAGCGCCGCAAACATGGTTTGGAAGCGGGGCAGCAGCACCTGCATAAAAAATACCACCACCAAAACCAATAGCCCCGCCAAAACGGCGGGGTAGGTAAAGCTATTGGCGGTTTGTTGCTCTAAAAAATGCTCCTGCTCGTAGTGGGTGGCCATGCGGGCGGCATTTTTGCCCATGGTGCCGTTACCCTCCCCGCTGCGCAGGGTGGCAATGAGCAGGGTGGGGAAAACGCCGCCCCGGTTTTCCATCGCCTGGGAGAGCGGGTTCCCCTGTTGCACCTCGGCCAGCAGGGCATCGTACACCCGACGCTGGCTGCGGGTCAGCCCCGGCTCGGCGGCCAGCACCGTAAGGGCCTGGGCCACCGGCACCCCGGCGCACAGCAGGGTGGAAAGGCCGCGGCAAAACCCCGCCAGCCTGGCGGTGCCCAGCCGGTGGGGCGGCAAGGGCAAAGCAAAACAGCGAACCAAAAACGTGCCGTTTGCCCGCAACCGGGCATAGAGCAAGCTTTTGTTCGCTGCTTCGCACAGGCCGCGCGTTGCCCTGCCGGTTTCGTCCCTTGCGGTATACAAAAACCTGGGCATAGCACGCACAACCTTCCATCACGAAATTTGAGCATCCCTTTTGCGTACCCGGGCGGCCACAGCGGGCCACCACGGTGGTACCACAAAAAATGGCAATTTCATGCCACTTAATACACATAGTATACAAGAATGGTCGTTTTATTGCAAGGTGTGGGGGTGGGAAAAAGGGCAGAAAGCCCAAAAAGTTGGAATTTTTTTGAATTTTTTGCAAAAAGCGCCCCGCCGCGGCAGGTGCGCGGCGGGGCGGCGGAATTTTGCTAAAGCGCAAAACCACTTTGGCAAGTTTAAAAGTGGGGCTTATGCTTTCGCAAGTGGGGCTTATGCTTTCTCGATTTGAATCGACCAGCTGCTTTCCATGGCTTCACCGGGGGCTAGCAGCTCGTGCTTGCCGTCCTCGTTCAGGCTGTTGGCCCAGCCGTTCCAGGGCTCCATGCAAACAAACTGCTCGGCATTTTGCTGCCACAGCACCCCGTTTGTGAAGGAACCATCGGCATCCACCGTCACCTTGTGGCCGTTGCCGCTATCGGTGAAGGCGAGGGGGAAATCGACCCCCGTCAGCAGCCGAAGCGAGCTATCGGCCCCCGGCTCCTTGGCCAGGGTGATGGTGGCGGGGGCGGTGGGCTGCACCCCCTTGGGGTTTGAGGAGCAGGTGGCGCAGTGGATATCAAACTTCACATTTTCAAGCGCTGACACGCAAAAATACGGGTGGTACCCAAAGCTGAAGGGCATGGGCTCCTCCCCCTCGTTGATGACCACAAGGTTGATGGTGGCGGTGGTGCCTTGCAGGTTGTAGGTGAGCAGAAGGGTGAAATCAAACGGGTAGAGGAATTTGGTTAGCGGGCTGGCCGATAGGGTAAGGCAAACGCCGTCCGGGCCAACACTTTCCACCGCCCAGGCCGAAAGGTCGGCCAGGCCATGCACCTCCATCGGGTAGGGCTTGCCGCCAAAGGTATGTACCCCGCCATCCGGCATACCGCAGTTGGGGAAGAGCACCGGCACGCCAAACCGGGGGCGGTTGCTATCGCTAAAATTGGGGTAGCGGCGCCAAATAAATTCCTCCCCGTTCAGGGTAAAGCCGGTAATCATCCCGCCACGCTCGGGGGTGATGGTGAGCTGGGTGCCGGCCTCGGGGTCGGTGATGGTGTACTGCTCGTAGCAAACCGGGCCTTCGGTGATAAGTTGGGTTGCAATTTTGTTCATACTAGTAAAACCTCCTATAAATATGGCGGCTGACCGCCCTGCATTTGATGAAATGATTATAGCACAAATCCGCCAAGATTTGTGCTATAATTGCCCACCCGAAGCCGGTTGCCGGGCTGGCAACGCCAGAACGGCGAGGCGCCGGGCATAAGCGCTATAATACTTTTAAATGCAAGTATTATAGCACAAATTTCGGTAAATTTATGATATAATGGCAACAAGTAATTTTATCTGCCCCCGGCAAGCGGGGGTGAAAGGGGGGGTGGCGCGGTGCGGAATTTTGGGGAGCTGCGGGCCGGTTGGCCCTTCCGGCGCATTTGCTCTACCCTGCGCATTTTGCGCACCCGGGCCACCCGGGTTATGCGCCCCACCCGGCGCATTTTGCCTAGCTGGCCTAGCCGGCCCGCCCGGCCCATGCGGCGAATTTTGCCCACCCTGCCCACCCTGCCTAGCTTGCCCGCCTTGCGCGCCCGGCCCGCCCAGCCCACGCGCCCCACCCGCAAGCCGGGGCGGGGCCAGGGCGCACCCGCCGCTGCGCCGGGGGCTACGCTGGTGGAGCTGATGGCTTCCATGGCGCTGTTTTCGGTGTTTGCGGCGGCGGTGGTGGGGGTGCTTGCCCCCTGCACCGCGCAGCTGGGGCGGCTGCGCCAGTGCAGCCAGGCCCAAACGGTGGCCGACACCCTGATGAACGATGTGCGGGCGCTGTTGCTCCACGCGCAGGGGCCGGTTCGGTTTTGCGTGGCGGGGCAGGCACCGGGGGAGGAAGCCTGCATTTTTGCCGCCGCGCCCAGCGGTGCCACCTACAACGCAGTTGAATTTTTAACGCCCGACGGCTATTTGGCCCTGCTGGATGCGGGCATCCTGCCCGAAACTGTGCTTTCGCCCCCAGGCTCCACCGATGCGGGGGCCACCGCACCGCCTGCCCCGCCGGGGCGTTTGCACCTGCGCCGCTACCGCCCCACCGCCGCCACGGCAACCCAGCTATCCTACCGCTATTTTGCCGATGGCCGGTATGTTGCCGCGGCCTGCACGCCCCTGCACCAGCCCGCCTTTTACGGCGGCAACACGGTTTTGTTGGAATTTGCCCCCCTATGGCAGCGGGGCAGCCCCGGCGATGCCAAAAACCTGTGGGTTGCCGCGGCCGCGGTAACCCTGACCGTGCAGGCCGCCGGGGGCGAAATTTTGGCCATTGCCCGCGCTGTGCTGGATTTTGCCAACCGCCCCCTTGCCGCCACCGCCCCTGCCGGATTTGCTGAGTAGCCTACCTACCGCTTACCGCCATCTTTTTGTATCTGCCCCCTGCGCAGCCTGTTTGGGCTTGGCGGCGGGATATTTTTTTGCCCTTTTTTAGGTTTTGCCCCCCTGTGGATTGACTTGCCCCCGGCGCATTGTGTATAATTTTTACAGAAGTTTTGCCACTGGCACGGCAAAAAATTAACAATCCCCCGCTTTGCGGGGCCGTGCGGGCCGTAGCGGCCACCCGCCCTTTTTGGCCCGCCGCCCTGCCACGCCGCCCCCCAACGGAAACACGAGAGGTATTTATGAAAGAAAACAACTGCCCCCACCACCCCCAGGAAAGCCGCCTGCATGGGCGGGAGGAGCATATCAAGCATTTTTTGCGGGAGCAAACCGCCGAGCTTGCCGGTTTTATGGAAACGGCAGTTTCCATTTTGGTGCTGGTTGCCCTGGTTTTTAGCACCGGCCCGGTTTTGCGGGAGCTGCCCGACCTTTGGACCGGGGCCGACAACGAGAGCTTTCAGGTATTTTTGGGCCACGCCCTCAACCTGGTAATCGGCATTGAGTTTATCAAAATGCTGGCCAAGCATACCCCCGGCAGCGCGCTGGAGGTGCTGCTTTACGCCATTGCCCGCCACATGATTGTGGGCACCGGCACCGCCACCGAAAACCTGTTGAGCCTGCTTGCCATCGGGCTGATTTTTGTTATCCGCAAATTTTGCTTTGTACCCTCCTTTGGCAGTACGCTGGCGAGCGGCGAGCCTGCGCCCGACTGTGTACCCGCCCCCCATGAAGCCGAGGATTTGGCCTACACCGACCCCGAATAGCCCCAACAGCCCCCTTGGCCCCGCATTTTTTGGGCAGCGGCAGCCTACCGCACCGCCCCCATTTATGCCCCCCCACAACGGTAGAGAGGAAGCCTTTTGATGGACATTTGTACCACGCTGGACCCACAGCAGCGCCGCTATTTGGAGCTGCTGGCCCGGCAATACCCCAACCGCCGCGCTGCCTACACCGAAATTATCAACCTGCAAGCCATTTTAAACCTGCCCAAGGGCACCGAGCATTTTATAAGCGATTTGCATGGCGAGTACGAGGCGTTCCGCCATATTTTAAACAACTGCTCGGGCGTGATACGGGATAAAGTGCGGCTGCTGTACGACGATACCCTATCCCGCCAGGAGCAAGCCGACCTTTGCACCTTGATTTATTACCCGCGTGAAAAGCTGGAGCGTATCAAAAAGCAAAACCGGGCCGATGCCCTTTGGTACCGCTCTACCCTCAACCGGCTGATTGAGCTGGCGCGGTTTTTATCCTCCAAATATTCCCGCTCCAAGGTGCGCAAGGCTTTGCCTGCCGAGTTTGGCTACATCCTGGATGAGCTGCTGCACGCCCAGCAGGACGAGGACAACAACCAGCAGGTTTACCACGCCAAAATTTTGGAATCCATCTGGGAGACCGACAGCGAGGACGATTTTATCACCGCCTTGGCCGCGCTGATTAAGCGCCTGGCCGTGGACCATTTACATATTGTGGGCGATATTTACGACCGTGGCGCCCACGCCGATAAAATTATGGACATTTTGATGCAGTACCATTCGCTGGATATTGAGTGGGGCAACCACGATATTTTGTGGATGGGCGCCGCCGCGGGCAGCGAAGCCTGTGTGGCGGCGGTGCTGCGCAACAACATACGCGCCGACAACCTGCAAATGCTGGAGAGTGGGTACGGCATCAGCCTGCGCACTTTGGCAATTTTTGCCCGAAAAACCTACCGGAAGGAAGCGGCCATCTCCCAGGAGATGAAGGCGATTTCGGCCATACTGTTTAAGCTGGAGGGGCAGCTGCTGCTGCGCCACCCCGAGTACGAGATGCAAGACCGCCTGCTGCTGGAAAAAGTAGACCCTGCCACCGCCACCGTAACCCTGGCGGGCAAGCGCTACCCCCTTTGCACCGGCGATTTCCCGACGCTTGACCCGGCCGCCCCCTACCGCCTGACCGACGAGGAAGCCGCCCTTGTGGAGGATTTGACGAACGCTTTCCAGAACAGCGAGCGGCTGGCCCGCCATGTGCGCTTTTTGTATGCGCATGGCTCGATGTACCGCTGCTACAACCAAAACCTGCTGTTCCACGGTTGCATCCCGCTGGATGCCGACGGCAACTTTGACCGTGTGCGGTGCGAGGGGCAGAGCTACCAGGGCCGCCATTACATGGATTATGCCGACCAATTGGCCCGCCGCGCCTACCAGCAGGGCGACCGCGAAAGCCTGGACGGCATTTGGTATTTGTGGAACGGCAAAAAATCGCCCTTATGCGGGCGGGTGGTAAAAACCTTTGAGCGCACCTATTTTACCGACCCTGCCACCTACCACGAGCCGCGCAACCCCTACTACGAGTTTTGCACCCACGAAAAAACCGCCGCGATGATTTTGCACGAGTTCGGGCTATATTCAGGCCGTTCCCACATTATCAACGGGCACACCCCGGTAAAGGCCGTGAAGGGGGAAAGCCCCATCAAAGCAAACGGCAAGATGCTGGTGATTGACGGCGGGTTTTGCCGCGCCTACCAGCCCACCACCGGCCTGGCGGGCTACACCTTAATTTTTAACTCGCACTGCATGAAAATTAAGCAGCACCGCCCCTTTGAGAGTGTGGAGAAGGCCCTGGATGAAAACGCCGACATAGAATCTGAAACCCACGTATTTGAGGAGGAACCCAAGCGGGTGATGGTGGGCAACACCGATACCGGGCTGCTGCTTGCCGCCAAAATACGAGATTTGCAGCAGCTACTAAGCTGCTACCGCGGCGGTTTGCTGCAAGAGCATTGAGGGGGCCTTGCCCCCAACAGCCGGCCCTTTTGCGCAAGGCGGCGAAGGCCCTTTTGGAAAGGTTCTTCGCCGCCTTGTTCCGCAGAAGGGCCGGCTGTTTTTTTAGCCTTTGCCGGGCGGCGGGCCTGCTGCCTGGCCCCTGCCGGTGCGCAAAGCCCGCTTTTTTATTTTGCGTTTTGCGCTTCGTTTTGCGCTTTGTAAGGAACTTTTAAGAATCCCGCCGTGTTGTTTGTAAGAAAACTCTGGTATACTGAACGCAGGAACAACACGAAGGGAGGCGTACCGATGGAGCCAATGTCGATTTTGGTGGTGGATGACGACCCCGATATCCGCACGGCCCTTGCCATCCGCCTGGGGCGGGAGGGGTACACGGTTTGCCAGGCGGGCGATGGGCTGGCTGCTTTGGATATTTTGACCTGCCAACCTATCCACCTGATTTTGATGGATGTGATGATGCCCCGGCTGGATGGGTTTTCGGCCATTATGCGGATACGCGAAAAGCAGAACATCCCCATTTTGGTGATGAGCGCCAAAACCGAGGATTCCGACAAGGTGCTGGGGCTTTCCATCGGGGCGGACGATTACATTACCAAGCCCTTTAACATGGCGGAGGTATTGGCCCGGGTGCAAAGCCACCTGCGCCGGTACCTGACGCTGGGGGGCATACACGGCGGCACCAACCAGCGCCAGGTGGGGCGGCTGCGGTTTGATTTTGTTTGCCATACCCTGGAGGCAGACGGCCAACCCGTCAAGCTGACCCCCACCGAAACCCATATTTTGGAGCTGCTGATGGCAAACCCCGGGCGGATATTTTCGGCTGAGGAAATTTACCGCGAGGCTTGGGGCGGGCAGGAGCCTTACGGCTGCGAGAACACCGTGATGGTGCACATCCGCCGCATCCGCGAAAAAATTGAGATTGACCCGAAGGAACCAGAATATTTAAAGGTGGTGTGGGGGCTTGGCTACAAACTTGAAAAAAAATAAAACGCTACGCAAATTTTTGGCGGGGATGCTGCTTTTTACTTCCCTAATTGGCATACTTGCCCTGTGCCTGTTGCAGCCCGGCATGGTGCAAAATTTGGCCGTGCCCGAGCTGTGGGTGGGCAACCCCATTGCCCTGCCGGAATTCCGCACGTATGCCACCGATTTGTACAACAACTACACCCTGGTGGCCACGGGGGTGGGCGATGACGAGGGTACCCCCCTGCTGAATTTGGATGCGCGGCAGCCCGTTTACACCCAGGCGCTGGGCGACCTAGTAGCAGCCGTGGCCAAAGCCAACGGCGGTTTGCTGCTATATTGCAGCAAGGAGATTGCCGCCCCCGGCGGCACCCACCTTAGCAACTACCAGGGGGGCAGCTTATTTTCGCAAAGCAGCGATGCCCACCTTACCCTGCCCGCCGGGTATACCCTGCTGTTTAGTACCGGCAACCAGGGCCAGGCGGAGGCCAACACCACCCTGCTGGCGCAGTACCGTGCCACCCCCTACCAAAACCGCGCCCCCGCCGGGGATACCGATTTGGTAATTGCCCTGCCACCCTTTGCCGCCGTGCAGATGGGGGGCAACGGCTACCTGTACAGCCTGTGGCAAACCGCAGGCGATTGGCAGCGCGCCGCCATTTTGCTGGCCGTGCTGGGGGTGGTGGCCCTTGCCAGCGCCCTGCTCTACCGCCGCAACCCGGTGCCAGCCCCCCTGGCCCGCGCCGCCATGGCCGCAAAAACCGCCCCCCTGTGGACGGAAGCCAAGCTGGCCGCTTTTTGCCTGGCGCTGCTTTTGCCCGCCCTGCTCTCCCCCTTATACTTCCACGGCACCGCCTATTTTGTGGCCTGCCTTTTGCCCTGCGCCGCCCTAGTTTACATTCTACTGTGCGATTTTTGGCACAACCGCCGCCGGCTGGTGCAGGGGTCGCTGGTATACCGTGGCCTGGCCGCCCTGGGGCGTGGGGTGGCGGCCATGCGCGCGGCACTGCCCTGGCAGCGGCGGGCCATGGCCTTTTGCGGGCTGGCAGTCATCCTGCTGCCCCCCTTGAGTGTGGTGGCGCTGTGCACCGCCGGGCTGGCGCTGCAAAATGTGCTGCCCCCGGTTGGCGCGGTGCTGGTTTTGCTGCTGGTGGGGGCCTACTGGGCCGAGAGTGTGGTAACCGCCGCCCTGCTTGTGCGGGAAAGTGCGCTGCTGGGCCAAAAAATTACCGCGCTACAGGCGGGCGGGGTGGGCAGCGGCAGTGGCAGCACCCCGCTGCCCGCCGCCACCATGCGGCTACTGGGCGGCCCTGCCGCCGCGCTGAACGAGCTGGAAAGCGGGATAGATACCGCCCTGGCCCGCCAGATGCAGGCCGAGCGGATGAAGGTGGAGCTGGTAAGCAACGTGAGCCACGACCTAAAAACCCCGCTTACCAGCATTATCAGCTATGCCGATTTGCTTTGTGCCGAGGAGCTGCCCCCCGCCGCGGCCGATTATGCCAAGGTGGTGCAGAAAAAAGCCTACCAGCTGCGGGGGATGGTGCAGGATGTGTTTGAACTTTCAAAAGCGACCAGCGGCAACCTGCCCATTGCCCCCCGCGTGCTGGATATGGCAAAGCTTATCCGCCAAACGCTGGCCGATATGGCCGATGAGATTGCGGCATCGGGGCTAACCATCCGCACCGAGCTGCCCGAGGAAGCCTGGATTTGCGCCGATGGGCAGCGGCTATACCGGGTGTTCCAAAATTTAATTGACAACGCGCTGCGCTACAGCCTTGCGGGGAGCCGGGTGTACCTGCGCCTACGCCTGCAGGGGGGCAACGCCCTGGCCGAGATGAAAAATGTTTCGCGCTGGGAGCTGGATTTTGACCCTGCCGAGATTGTGGAGCGGTTTGTGCGGGCCGATGCCAGCCGAACCACCACCGGCAGCGGGCTGGGCTTATCCATCGCCAAAAGCTTTACCGAGGCTTGCGGCGGCAGCTTTGCCGTTACCCTGGATGCCGATTTGTTCTGCGTAAGCATCACCCTGCCGTTGGCCGAAAAACCGGCCCAGGCCGCCGCCCCCATCCTGCATGGGGAGGCCGGGCTTGCCGAGGGCAACGCCCCGGCCCAAACTGCCGAAACGCCCAAAAATGCGCCCGCCACCACCGCCCCCACCGGGCAGTAAACGGAAAGAAACGATTGTAGTATGAACATTTTTATAAAACAGCTTTCCGCCCGGTTGGCGGGGGGCTTAGGCAAGGCCGGCCTTTTTTCCCCGGCGGCGCTGGGGGTGCAGGTGGCCTGTGTTACCCTGCTGCTGCAAACCATCAGCTTTGTTACCACCTGGCAGGGGGCCGGGGTTTACCTGGGCGGGGTGTTCCCCCTTGCGCCCTTTTTGTTTGCGCTGGCGGTACAATCCACCGTTTGGTTTTTTGCCAACGCGCTGCGGGCACCAACCACCCCGCTGCGGCTGGCGGCGCTGGGGGTGGCGGTGGCGTGCTCCACCATATTTTCCTACGTGGGGGTGTACGGGTATGTGCAGCCGCCCCAGCGCGCCCTGCAAGCCCGCTACGCCCAGCTATACACCCGCCTGAACAGCGAATACACCGCCTACGCCGCCACCGCCCGGGACGAATTTGCCGATGCCATCAACCGCCTGGCCACCGCCTTGCAGGGCGAGCTTACCGCCCTGGCCACCCGCCAGGCGGATTTGGATGCCTGCCGTGCCGCCTACGATGCCGCCGGTGGCGAAAGTGATGGCGCAGGTAGCGGCCCCGCCGCCCCCACCCGCTGGCAATATGCCAACTATGCCGATTATTTGGCCGCCTACAGCGCCTACCAGGCAAACGTAAGCCAGCACACCGGCACCCAAACCGAGGCCGCCCGCCAGGCCGCACTGGCACAGTACGGCTTTGCCACGGTGGAGGATTTAACCGCCGCCCAAACCCAAAACGCCACCAAGCAGGGGGCCTTGGCTGCCCTGCTGGGGGCCGAGGGCGAGGCTGCGGCAGATGCCGCCCCCGCCACTGCCGATGCGGCAACGGGCAGCGCCACCAGCGCCGCCACCCTGCTGGAGGGGGTGCGCGCGGCGGTGTTGGCCGAGGCCGCAAGTGAAAGCGAAGCCGGGCTTTCGGGCACGGCGCGCGGGCAGGCGGCACGGCTGGTGGCGGCCTGCAACGCGGCGGGCGTGGGTGCCGATGCCGCCGGCAACACCCCCACCACCAACACGCTTTTTGCCAAGCTGGATGCCCTGCCGGGAACGGCCAACACCCCCCTGCTGCCGGAGGAAGAAGCGCTGGAGGCCGCCCTGCCGGGGGGCCGCGCCACCGCCGATAACGCCACCGCGCTGCGCAGCGAAATGGAGGGTGCGCTGGGCCATGCCCTGGCCACCCTGGCCACGGTATCGGGCGATAACACCCGCTATGCCGCCGATGCCGCGCCCTGGCAGCTGCCCCAAATTTACCTGTTGCCCATCACGGCGCTGGTAACGGGGGGCGGGCAGGGCAACGCCTGGTTTTGCCTTGGCATTGCCGCCCTGGTGGATGGCCTAACCTTGCTGTTTGCCCTAAGTGGCCGCCGCCCCGGCAGTTTGCTGGCGGCCCGCCGGGTGGCCACCCTGTTTGCCGGGCAGGGGCGGGCCTTTACGGCCCAGGCCACCGCCTGCCTGCCGGGGCAAGCCCCGCCCACCGCCGAGCTGGACGCATTTTTGGCCCTTTTCCACACCGATGAAAGCGCCATGGCCATGGGCTACAGCCTGGCCGCCCCCCTAAGCGCCCTTGCCGGGTGGGATAGGCTGGTGGCGCTGCTGTGCCAGTGCAACCTTGCCAGCATCCGCCCGGGCGCGCCAAGTGCCACGGCGCTGCCCACGGGGCCGGGCGCAGTTTATTCTTCGGGCGCGGCCCTGCTGCTGAAAACCCGGTTTTTGCTGTGGGCCAACGAGCAAACCGCCACCCGGCACAGCCCGCCGGCAAGCCGGGTAAACGGCGGGTTTAACGCCACGGCGGGCAGGGAGGGATATCCCTCATGAAGTTGCTGCTAAGTACCTTGCTGCTGCTGTTGGCGGCGGGGCAGGGCCTAACCTGCCGCCACAGCACCCCCTGGCGGCAGGCCGGGTTTTGGCTGGTGGATGCGTTGGTGGTGGGGGGCTGCGCGGCGGGCTTTTTTGCTGCCGCGCCCCTTTCGTTTGGGTTTTTAGCGTCCCCTGCCTTTTGGGGCAATTTGGCGGCCATCTGCATTGCCACCGGGCTGTTGCTGCTGTTGGCCCCGCTGCCCCCGGCCACGCCCCCCGATGCCGGGGCCGCGCCAAAAACGCCGGGGCCACACAAAAAGCGCCGCCCACGGCCCGACCCTGCCGCGCTAAGCACCCTGCTGGGGCTGCTGAATTTTTCGCTTTGTATAGGGGGCGGCGCGGGGGGCGTGCTATGCCTTGCGGGGGCGGCGCGGGGCTACCTGCCCCCCACCGCCTGGTACTGGCTGATGGGCTACTGCCTGCTTTGGCTGCTGCCTTTAGCGCTGCGCCAGCTGGGCGGGGTGCTTTGCTGGCTGCGCACCCCGCCGGGCACCCAAGCCACCACCCCAACGCCACGGCGCTATACCCGGCTGTGATGGGTTTTAAAATCGTATTAAAATTGTTTTGCCGGTTGGCTTGAAAATAGCCACCCGGCTTTTTTGTATGGAATCTCCCACAAATTGTAATACAAAGTTTTACCAAAAATGTGCAACGGACGGGCATTTGTGCTATAATACCCTTTGTTGTTTTGTTAAAACACACATTTTTCGCCCCGGCTGCCCCGCATTTGCCTTGCGCAAGGCCGCCCTAACCTTTCTATATTTTATATTTAAGGAACATACGTTATGGATACCACAAAAACCCGCGCAACTACCCTTACCCCCCAGCGCCTTGCACAATTTGCGTTGCGGCAGCTTTTGCCCGCGCTGCTGGCGGTGGCCGCCGCCTTTTTTGCCCGCTACCAGCTTGAACTTTCGGACGGTGTTACCCCCGCGTATTTGGCCGCCCAGTGGCCGGTGTTTGCACCCCTGAACGCCCTTACGGCCTTCTGCCTTACCTTAGTATTGTTTGCCCTTTTGGGCAAATGGTCGCGCGCTACCGGCATTGCCGGGGCGGTGTTCACCGTGCTATCCATCGTAAACTACTATACGCGAGATTTGCACGGCACCGCCCTGATGCCCCAGGATGTGCTGAACATTGGCACCGCGGCCGAGGTAATGGGCTCCTACACCTTAAAAATAACCGCAACCGTGGTGAATTTGGTGGTGCTGTACCTGCCGGTGCTTTTTATTGCCTGGGTGCAAGCCATGCTGGTAAAGCCGCGCAAAAGCGGGCTGCCAAATCAAAATCAAAAAGCTCCGCAGCCGGAACAGCCGGAAAATGCCCCCCAAACCACCGCGGCCCGCTGGCGGCGGCGGGCTGTGCGCTGGGCCGGGTGCGCGGCGGGGGTTGCTGCCATTTTGTTTTTTGGCTATTTTAGCCCCTGGCCCCTAAAGCCCGCCGCCACCTACGGCTGGGCCTGGCAGGAAACCTACTACAAATACGGCTACCTGGCCGGCACCATTGAATCGGCCTCGCTGCTGCAAAACCCCATTGTGATGCCCGATGGCTACACCGATGCCGCCGCAGCGGAGGCTGCCGCCACCGCCGCGGACTATACCCCCGCCGCCCCCACGGTGGCCGAGCAGCAATACCCCGATATTGTGCTGATTTTATCCGAAAGCTTTTACGACCCCTCGCTGGTGACCGACCTGCAAACCGATATCCCCTTTATGGAGGTTACCAAAAACCTGCCCAACAGCATTTACGGCCACACGGTATCGCCCCATGTGGGGGGCGGCACCAACTCCAGCGAGTACGAGATGCTTACCGCCAACTCGCTGATGCTGATGCCCAGCATTACCCCCTTCAACTGGCTGAATTTGTACAAGGCCAACAGCCTGGTTAGCCACCTGGAAAGTTTGGGCTACGCCACCATGGCCGCCCACCCCTACACCAACTCCAACTACCGGCGAGATTCGGCCTGGCTGGCGCTGGGCTTTGACGAAACCCATTTTGAGGAGGATTTCCCCACGGCGGAAACCTACGGCAACCGCCCCTACCAAACCGATTCGGCCACCTACCGTGACCTAACCACCCTGTACGAGGCCATGCCTGCCGATAAGCCCCGCTTCACCTTTTTGGTATCCATCCAAAGCCACGGCGATTACGATATGAACGACCCCAGCGAGGACCTGGTTCATGCCGGGGCCGATTATGGCGTTTACGATGGCGAGGTGGACGAGTTTTTATCCTGTATGTATTTGAGCGACCAAGCCGTGGCCGAGCTGACCGCCTACTACACCAACCTGTACGAAACCACCGGCCGCAAGGTGGTGGTTTGCCTTGCGGGCGACCATGCGCCCAGCTTTATTGACCATATTGCCGATGCGAGCATCCCCGAAAACGAGCGCCAAATTTTGGAGCGCAGCACCCCCTATTTTATTTGGGCCAACTACCCGCTGGAAAATGCGGGCAGCACCAACCAGGCCGACCCCCTGAACCGTATGGATTTGTGCCACCTTGGGCCCACCCTGCTGGCACAAGCGGGGCTGCCACTTTCGGGCTACTACAACTACCTGTTGCAGATGAAGCAAACCGTGCCGCTGCACACCGCCGCGAACGATTACATGGCCGCCGATGGCACCACCCACTGCTACGGTGAGGATGCCGCCGCCGATGCTTTGGTGCGGGGCTACTTTGCCCTGGAATACAACAACATTGGCACCCACGCCAAGCAAAACCAAAGCCTGTTTGCCCCTTTGACAAACGACGATTAACCAAAAAACAGCCCCAGCGCCCTGCCGGTTTTCAGCCGGTGGGGCGCTGGGGTTTATTTTGTGGTGCCGCTTTTTGCCATTTTTTTGCCGTTTTTTTTGCCGCCAAAAAACGGCAAAGGCTTGGCAAAAGCCCGGCAAAAAATAGCAAAAAGCGGCACGGCAGGCGGGCAAACCCGAGCAAAAAGCGCCCAAAACCGGGCAAAAGCGGGCGGCAGGCCCCGGCGTACTGCGCCAACCGGGGCAACGGGGGCTGCTGGCCCCCCGCCGGTACGTTTATCTACCGTTGACTTTATCGGTTCACACTTTTATAATAAAAGCAAGCCTTCGCATTTCGCAAGCATTCTCAAATAAGAAAGAGGTTTGATGATGAGGAAACGTGCTTTATCCCTGTTGCTGGCGGTGGCCATGGTAATGGCAACCGCCATGCCGGCCACGGCCGCCTTGGCGGAGGATGTGCCCGCCGCCACGGAAATTGTGCAGGAAGCTGCCCCCGATGCCGCCCCTGAAGCGGCCCCGGAAACAACCGAGCCCGCCACCGCCCCGGCGCTTGCCGAGCAAACCCCGCCTGAGGAGCAAACCCCGACGGCGGAACCTGCCGCAACCGTGGAGCCTGCCCCGACCGTGGAGCCTGCACCCACGGCGGAACCCACCACCGCCCCGGAACCTGCCGCAACGGTAGCACCCGCCCCCACGGCAGCGCCTGCCACCGCCGAAACGGCGGCCCAAACCATGGAGGATGCCGCCCTGGCGGTGTACGATGCCGCCGGTTCCTGCGGCAACGGCGTGAACTGGGCCTTAAACGGCAATACCTTAACCATCACCGGCCAGGGCGAGATTACCAGCTCCCCCAGTGTTGATAAAAACAGCGTGCACAGCCTGGTGATTGGCGAGGGCATCACCGGCATCAGCGCCTATGCGTTTGATAGCTTTAAGTCGCTTACCAGCCTCACCCTGCCCAACTCGCTGCAGCGGATGGGCTTTGGTGCATTTTTGTGGTGCACCGGGCTGAACACCGTGGTTTTGACCAGCGGCTTTATTGGGGAGGCAGCCTTCCTGGGCTGTAGCAACCTGAAAAATGTCCACGTAAAAAGCGGCGTTACCGGCTTTGGGATGAACACCTTTGAGGGTTGCACGCTGGATAACGTTTATGCAGACGATTTGGGTGCCTGGTGCCGCACCTATTTTTGCAGCTATATGTCGAACCCGGCTGAATATTCGGCCAACTTTTACATTGGCGGGCAGCCCGTCACCAACCTGGTGATCCCGAACGGGATTACCACCATCTCCGACTATGCGTTTGCCCGCAACAAAACCATCACCAGCGTTACCATACCCGCCAGCGTAACCTCGATTGGCGATTATGCGTTCTACATGAACAACAACCTGCAATCGGTTTCCATCCAGGGCAACAACCTTAAGCACGTTGGTGCCGCGGCCTTCTACGGCAACGTAAAGCTGGGCAGCCTGGCGCTGCCCGCCAGCACCAACTATATTGGCTACCGCGCACTTTCCAACTGCTACGAGCTGAAAAGCCTGGGCCTTGGCAGCGGGATGCGCAACATTGCCGACAATGCCTTTGATAATACCAACAACATTGCCACCGTCAACTTCCAGGGCTCGCAGGCACAGTGGAGCGCCATCACCTTTGGCAGCAACCTGGGCAACCTGGTTTCGGAAGCTACCTTGAACGATGGCGGCAAGGCCCCGGCGGCCAAGGTCAACTTTAATGGCACCGGTGCAGGCAACCCCAAGCCCATACCCAACGGCCTTGCGGCGGGCGCAACCGTAGCCTTTGGCCACTACGAGCAGGACGCAAACGCCGGTAAGGATGCCCTTACCTGGCGGGTGCTGGAGGTACAGGGCGATAAAGCGCTGATTGTTAGCAGCTATATCTTAGATTACCTGCGCTACTACCCCTCGGTGCTGCAAACCGGCCCGTGGGAGGATAGCGTGATGCGCAGCTGGATGAACGGCGACTTTTTGAATAACGCCTTCACCGCTGCCGAGAAAAACAGCATCCAGGCCACCAGCCTTGCCAACCCCGCCAACCCGGTGTACGGCACGCCGGGCGGCAACACCACCACCGATAAGGTGTTTGCCCTGAGCACCGCCGAAGTGGAAAAATACTTTGATTGCGATGCCGACCGTGCCACCACCGCCACCGCCTATGCCCTGGCGCAGGGTGCCAAGCTGAGTGGCGGCAACACCGCTGGGTTTTTGGGCGCCGATATGAGCAACCACAGCTTTTGGTGGACGCGCACCCAGGGCGTGTTTGGCTACAACGCGGCCTACGTGCACTACACCGGGGCCATCCGGTACGATGGCGCCGCCGGTGCCAACTTTATTTTTGGCGCGCGCCCGGCCCTGTGGGTAAACACCAGCGCCCTAACCGTGCAGGAGGATGGCGTGAACGCCTTTGTAAACCGCCTGTACCAAACCTGCCTAAACCGCCCGGCCGATGCCGCCGGTTTTAGCGACTGGGTAAACCAGCTGAAAAGCGGGCGGCAAACCGGCAGCAGCGCCGCCTACGGCTTTATCTTCTCGAAAGAATTTAAAAACAAAAACTACTGCAACAACTGCTATGTAAAGCAGCTTTACCTTGCCTTTTTGGGCCGCCCATCGGATGCCGCCGGCCTGAAGGACTGGGTAAACCAGCTGGAAAATGGCAAAACCCGCGAGGAAGTTTTTAACGGCTTTGCGCTGAGCAACGAGTTCCGCAACCTGTGCGCGAAGTACGGCATTCAACTGGGCAACGGCACGGCGGTGCCGCAATATGGCACCGTGCCCCACGGCCCCTGCGCGAACGATGGCACGGTGGATGGCGTTACCGCCTTTGTTACCCGGCTGTACAAGGTTTGCCTGAACCGCGCCCCCGATGCCGCCGGCCTGAAGGACTGGACGAACAATTTGTGGGACCATAAAAAGAGTGGCCGCGATGTATCGTTTGGCTTCATCTTCTCCGACGAGTTCCAGAGAAAGAAGTTCAGCAATGCCGATTACGTGGAGTATATGTACAAAGCCTTCTTCGACCGCCCCTCCGATGCACCGGGCAAGGCCGATTGGGTTGGCAAGCTGAACGGCGGTGCCAGCCGTGAGGCAATTTTCAACGGCTTTGTGGGCAGCCAAGAGTTTAATAAGCTTTGCCAAAAATACGGCATTGTGCGTGGCTAACACCCACCAAAAAATCGCCGCCCCCCTACCCCCGGGTAGGCATCCCCCGCCATTTTAACAACAAACGCAAACCCTAAAACAGGGCGGTTGCCGCTTCCGTTCTACCTTGTGGTAGAAGGATGGCGGCAACCGCCCTGTTATTTATTATCAAAAGTCTTTGCCAGGCTTTCTTCAGAAAGCCGCGTATCTCCAGCTCGCGCAGGCTTAGGCGAACGGGTTCTCGGTGGGGTAGGGCAGGCTCTTGGGCTGGTTGTAGGCAATATCGCCCACGCCCAGGAACTTAAATACCTCGTACAGGGCGCTGCCGCAATGGGTAAAGGCCACCGCACCGTGGTGCGGGTACCGTTTTTGCACCAGCACATGGCGGTAGAAGCGGCCCATCTCCGGGATGGCGAACACCGCAATGCCGCCAAAGCTGCGGGTGGCAACCGGCAAAATTTCGCCCTGTGCAATGTAGGAGCGCAGGTTGCCCTCGCTATCACACTGCAACCGGTAGAAGGTGATGGGCGAGGGGGCAATATCCCCCTCCAGGGTGCCGCGGGTAAAATCGGGGTCGCTGCCCTGTGGCTCCAGCAACCGGTGCTGGATAAGCTGGTACTTGATGGCACGGTCGGCACACATTTTGCAGCTGGGCGTGTTGCCGCAGTGGAAGCCCATAAACGTATCCGTCAGGTTATAGCTAAATTTGCCCGCGATATCCTCATCGTAAATATACTGGGGCACACTATTGTTGATATCCAGCAGGGTGACCGTATCGCCCGAGGCACACATCCCGATATACTCCGACAATGCGCCGTAGATATCCACCTCGCACGAAACCGGGATGCCACGGCTGGCAAGGCGGCTGTTCACATAGCAGGGCTCAAACCCAAACTGGCTGGGGAAGGCGGGCCAGCACTTATCGGCAAACGCAACATACTCGCGGCTGCCCTTGTGGGCCTCGGCCCAATCCAGCAGGGTCAGCTCAAACTGGGCCATCCGCTTGCTCATCTCGGGGTAGAATTTGCCCGCGCCCATCTCGGCGGCCATATCGGCACAAACGGCCTCGATGCGGGGGTCGCCCTCATGCTCTTTGTAGCTTACTAGTAGGTCCAGCTCGCTGTTTTCCTCAACCTCCACGCCCAGCTCGTACAGCCCCTTGATGGGGGCGTTGCAGGCGAAAAAGTCCTGCGGGCGGGGGCCAAAGGTGATAATCTTCAAGTTGCGCAGCCCCAGCACGGTGCGGGCAATGGGCACAAAAGCGGCCATTTTATCGGCCAGCTCCTCGGCGGTGCCGATGGGGTATTCGGGGATATACCCCTTGAGGTGGCGCATCCCTAAGTTGTAGGAGCAGTTCAGCATCCCGCAATAGGCATCGCCACGGCCATTAATCATGTCGCCATCGCCCTCGGCGGCAGCCACAAACATACAGGGGCCATCAAAAAACTTGGCAATCAGGGTTTCGGGGGTTTCGGGGCCAAAGTTGCCCAAAAACACCGTCAGGGCGTTGCAGCCCGCGGCCTTTACCTCGGCCACCGCGGCCAGCATATCCTTTTCGTTTTCCACCGTGGTTTTGGCCTCGTAAACGGCCAGGTTTTTGGCGGCGCAGGCGGCCACAACCGCGGCGCGGCGCTTTTCGGAGAGCTGAATCGGGAAACAGTCGCGGCTTACGGCCACTAGGCCAAGCTTCACTTGGGGTATATTGGTTGATTTCATAGCGCAAACTCCTTATAATCGTTAGTACAGGTTCCGTTTCGCCCGTGGGTGCGGGCATCCTGTATTCATTTTACCATACAAGTGTCAAATTGCAACCCCAAATCTGTACGAACAAGTTGTATGTTTTTTCGGCATCTTGCCATGTACGCCGGTGCCGAACCAAAACCGGGAGGTTTACGATGGAAATAGTTTTTTACGATACCCGTGATTACGACCATCTCTATTTTGATGTGTTGGCGGCTGACCCGGAATATGGCTGCCACATCCACTTTTTATCGGCGGGGTTGGATGTGGATACCGCCCCCCTTGCCAAGGGCGGGGATGCGGTTTGCGCGTTTGTAAACTCCGATTGCAGCGCCCCCGTGCTGGAATGCCTGGCCCAGCAGGGCATACGCCTGCTGCTGATGCGGTGCGCGGGCTATAACAATGTAGATTTGGCGGCGGCCAAGCGGTGCGGCATTACGGTGTTGCGGGTGCCCGGCTACAGCCCCGAGGCCGTGGCCGAGCACGCCATGGCGCTGGCGCTGGCCACCAACCGGCGCATTTGCAAGGCGTATGTAAAGGTGCGCAACAACAATTTTGCGCTGGATGGGCTGCTGGGGTACAATTTGTACGGTTCCAGCGCGGGGATTGTGGGCACCGGGCGGATTGGCGCCGCCATGGCCAAAATTTGCCACGGCTTTGGGATGACCGTGCTTGCCTACGACCAATACCATAACCCCGCACTGGAGGGGATTGCCCGCTACCTGCCCCTGGACGAGCTGCTGCGCAGCAGCGATTTGATTAGCCTGCACTGCCCCCTAACCGCCGAAACCCACCACATGATCAACGAAAAAAGCATTGCCCAAATGCGAGATTCGGCCATTTTGGTAAACACCAGCCGAGGCGGGCTGATTGATACCGATGCCCTGATTGCCGCGCTGCGCCAGCACAAGTTTGCCGGGGTGGGCCTAGATGTGTACGAGGACGAAAACGGCCAGGTGTTTGAGGACCTTTCCAACGATGTGCTGGAGAACGAGGTGGTGCCCATACTGCTAAGCTTCCCGAACGTGGTGGTAACCAGCCACCAGGGCTTTTTTACCCGCACAGCCCTGCAAAGCATTGCGATTGTAACCATGGAAAACGCCCGCGCCTTTGGCCGTGGCGACGCGCTGGCCAATGAGGTTATTGGCTGATTTTTTGGGGGGAGGTTTCGCAATAGAAACAGTGTGGCTAAATGCGCGGTGGTGCGGGCCGCTGCTGCCGCAAAAAAGCGACCGCCCCGACCATACCCGCCTGATTGCGCAGCTTGGCGGCCCGAAGCGCCAGCCCCTGCCCAAAAGCGGGCATAACGGATGCTTTTACCTGCGCAGCCAAGGGGTCAATCAGCAGCTTTTGCTGCACGGAAACGCCGCCGCCAATAAGAACAAGCTCCGGGTTCAGCAGATGAACCAACCCGCAAAGGCCCGCCGCAATCTCCGCAATCCAGCCGGAAAGCAGCGCCTGTGCGCCGGGGTCGCCAGCCTCTGCCGCGTCAAAAACCGATTTTCCACTGTTCCATTTCGGGTTTTGTGCGCTTGCCTGGCGTACCAACGCAGAAACCGAGGCATATTGCTCCCAACAGCCGCGCGCGCCGCAGGTACAGGCCACACCGTCGATGGCATGGGTCGGCATATGCCCAATCTCCCCGGCAAGGCCGTGCGCCCCACCCAGCAGCCTTCCCCCTGATAAAATGCCACCGCCGATACCGGTGCCCAGCGTCAGGCAGATCACATTTTTGTACCCCTTTGCCGCGCCCACCCATGCCTCGCCCATGCACATACAGTTTCCATCGTTGGCAACCGAAACCGGCAAGTGCGTTTCTGCCCGCAGGGTGGCCTGAATGTCCGTGCCGCACCAGCCGGGCAGGTTTCCGCAAGTGCCGCACACCCTACCGGTGGCCGAATCAATCTGGCCGGTAGCCGATACGCCGATGCCGCAAATTTCGGGATGCGCCGCCCACAGCAACCGCACCGCACGGCGCACACTTTCTATAATGGGGGTTTGGTATCCATCCTGCGCAACACTTTTTTGCGTAAAACCTGTAACGCGGCCGGTTTCATCCACCACACCCAGCTTTACGGCGCTGCCGCCGATATCCACACCCAAATATTGTTGCATCACTTGTTTTCTCCCGCCTGCGCCCGGATTGCGCCGACAAAGCGCGCCGTAATCTCCGCCGGGCGGGTGATGGCCCCACCCACCACCACGGCATGGGCGCCGGCCTGCATGGCGGCACAGGCAATTTCAGGCGAATGAATGTGCCCTTCCGCAATCACCGGTACCGGGCAGCGCTGCGCCAGCGTGTGAATAAACGAGATATCTGTTTCGCCGCAGGCCTGCGTTTGCGGGGTATAGCCACGCATGGTGGTTCCGACCAAATCGGCCCCCGCTGCGGCACAGGATAGGCCTTCTTCCATCGTGGCAATATCCGCCATCACAATCTGGTTCGGGTATTTTGCTTTCACCTCCCGCAGGAATGCAGCGGCATCCTTTCCATCCGGCCTGCGTTCCGAAGTGCCCTGCACGGCCAAAATATCTACCCCGCAGGCAACCAGTGCATCCACCTCCGCCATGGAAGTGGTGATGTAGATGCCGGTACCGGGGTACTCCTTTTTGATAATGCCAATCACAGGTAGCTCCACCACCGCCTTAATCTGGCGAATATCGCACACCGTGTTGGCGCGTATGCCCACCGCACCGCCTTCGGCCGCCGCTTTTGCCATAAGCGGCATGATACCACCCTCCGGCCGATAGAGCGGTTCCGTTTCCAGCGCCTGGCAGGAAACAATCAGCCCATGGTGAATTTTTGCAAGCAATGTTTGTAATTTCAGCATATTTTCTCTTTTCTGCCGCTTTAGGCAACGGCGTTTTGTGTTCCCCTGTTGACAAATCCGAGCGGAGGATTTTCTTCCTCCGCTCGGATTTTTTATCGCATTTCGCCCAAATTTTCCCGCAGGTGGGTACCGTCCACCCGGTTCAGCGGGATTTTATTTTTTTGAGCAAGGGCACAGGCGGCCCCGGCGGCCTGCCCCATATCAATCACCGTGGGCAAAATTCGGATGCTAGCCTGCATCAGGAAGGTAGCCGATATACATCTGCCCGCAACCACCAGGTTTTCCACTTGCCGGCAAATCATGCTGCGGTACGGAATCTCGTAGTAATCGCCGTCCCGATAGTTGTTCTGATGAAACAGGCCTTTGGTGGCGGAATGCACATCAATATACCAATCCCCGCGCGCTACGCCGTCTGCAAAACGCGCCTGCTGGGTATAATCCTCCTCGGTAAGGCAATACACCCCGTTGAGCCTCCACGATTCCCGCACGCCGAGCATACTGGCCTCCTGCAGCAAAAAGGAATGCTCGAAGCCGGGCATCTTTTTTTGCAAAAAAAGTACCAACCGATGAATCATCTGCCGCCCCTCCGTGATAGCACGGGAGCGCGCCATGGCCGAGGTGTTTTTCGTTAGGGTTGCCAGATGCGGGCAGTTGAACGACAGGCAACCCGGCTTTCCGGGTAGGCTGAATGTTTGATAATACCGCAAATCCTCCGGGTGAAGCAGACCTTCGGCCACGCCCGCCTGAAACAGCGGTTCCAGCACAAAGTTGCGCCCGCCCACCATGGCGGATTCATAATATTCCCCCTGCGTGAAAATGGAATAGGTATCCCCAAGAGAAAACACATATTTTCGGTAGGCCTCGATGTCGATGCCGCCCATTTCAAAACGCAGCGAGGACATCTGGTTGTTCCCGTTTTCGTCTCCGGCGTCAACAGGCGCCCCGGCAGCGTGCGCAAGCACCGCATCCCCGCTTGCATCCACATACTGCTTGCCATAAACGGCACACAAGCCCTGCGCGGTAGCCAAAATAAGGCACTGAATCTGTGCCTGCTCCACAAGGCAATCGCAGAGGGCGGCATCGTACAAGATTTCACCACCTGCTTCGAGGTAAAGCTCCTCGATCGACTGTGCCATTGTTTCCGCATTAAACCAGCGCATTTCGGTGCCGATGCTATCTCGAACAACACACCCGTGCTGTTTTAAGCGGTTCTCTATGGCATAAAAATTGCTGTAATGCCCGGTAAAAGATTTCATCATGGGGGTAACGAGGGCATTGGTACAGGTACCGCCCAAGCGAATGCTTTTTTCCACCAGCATCGTTCGGCAGCCGCCTTGGGCGGCACAGATGCCGGCGGACACCCCTGTACTGCCGCCCCCAACAATGACCGTATCATAGCAGCCCAGCACCGGGATTGTATGCCCTGCGTATACCATTGTGGCTTCGTTCATATTGCTTCTCCTTTCGGAAGGCCCCCGCAGGCAGCCTTGCATTCTGCCTGCAGGCGGTCCATCCACACGCAAAAATCCGCGTAGGAACGGTTTTCCCGGCAGCAAATCAGCATATAATCCATCGCTTTCGGGGCAACCTCCGCATGGCAAAACGCCTTGCTGAAGGCAAACGCCGCAATTTCGCTCATGCGGCAAACCCGGTTTTGCACCGAGAAGATACCCAAAAACCTTTTTTGCACCGGCGGACATTGCTCCTCCGTGCGGTGGCCGGAGGCGTATTCGAGGTAATGGTAAAATTCATGCGCCAAAAACATGGCCTCTACCTTTTTGGGCGGGATGGGGCAAGGCGTTTTGGCCATTGCCGCACTGAGCTTTTCGGCCATGGGCAAAAAGAGATCGACCTGCCGGTGGGTTCCGTCGTAGAGGATTTGCGAGTGTAAGTCGCCACCGGCGCTATCCGAAAACCGCCGCACGGCAACGCCGCCCCGGGTAAGGATGGCCTCAAGATCCTGCCCGGCATAGGTTTGGGCCGCGCGTTGCCCGGCCCGCTGCGCTGTTGTTAGGTAAAGCGCGCGTTGTTCCGGCGGAATGCGGGGGTAGCTTGGATCCTCCTTCAATTCTGCAAAGCTGAGCACCTCTTGTGGAATCTGTGTAATTTCCATGCGTGCTCACTCCCTTGCCGCCACGGCGAGAATCATCTCCTCCTCCGCAATATGCTCAAGCTCCAGCGCGATTAGCGGCATAAGCTGTTCCTTGTTGGCTACCCCGCTGAAATCGGATGCTTTTTGCCGGTAATACAAAAACACCTTGGGCGGCATAGAACCGGCATCGTTATAGATTGTGTATTCATCAATCAGCTGCTCCAGCTCACGCATCAAGCGGGATTTTGGCACGGCAATGGCACGAGCCTGCTCTTTTTGCAGCCGGATCACGCCCTCACCATCGATGATTCGAATCACTTCCTTGTGCGTCTTGAAAAGCCCAAACAGGGCTTTCCGCTCTGTGGTTACCGCGTAGGCGTGCCAATTGCCCGTTGCCGCCACCAGGCGTGCCTCCCGTGCCGCAGCCCCGGCGGATTCCTTTGCCAGAAGAAGCAGCTCGGCTTCGCTTTTGGGTGCCTGGTTCAAATCCTTTGTGCGCAGCTCCGTTGCACCTGTGGCCACTGCCCGCAGAATATTCTTTTGGCTGTCAATCTCCACTGCGATATCCACCGTTTCAGGGTTTGCCCCCGCCTTGGTAATTTGCTCCAGAATATCGCTGCGAAGCTGGCGGATATCCTCCGGTGTGGGGTGCATCACATTTCGCTCAAGGCGCTCCATCACCATTGCCATCGCAACACCGATTGTCGAAATATAGGGCGCGTTTTGGGCGATGCGGCTGCGAATCCCCATCTTTTCGCCGAGGTATGGGGCAACAACACCGGCAGAGCCGCCCCCGCCCACAAGGCAGATCAGGTTGCGGTTCAGCTTATAATCGGCAATAAGGCTTTCTACCACCGCTTGTATCTTAGCCGCCGCCAAATCCATGGCCCGGCGGCAGGCCTGCTCCACCGTAAGGTTCAATTTTTCGCTCACTGCGCCCCACGCAAGGCGTGCTACTTCCGCATTGCCCTGTGCATAATCCCCCTGCGGGACATAGCCCAGCACATTTGCGGCCCCGGCCAGCGTAAGTGCATACCGGCTGTTATCGGCACATTGTACCGCCGCATAATCCGCCGTATCCCCTGCGCAAGGGGCAACCAGTATCATTTTTGGGCCCTGCATCTTGGTTGGGTCGGCAAACACCTCATATTCCAAATCGGCAATGTGCGCCGAGCGCGGCCCCACATCTGCGATTGCGCCATCCCGAATGACAATCATGCTACCGCCCGCCACGCCCAGTGTGCGCACATCCAGCGAGGTAAGATACAGCTTATGGCCGCCCACCTGGGAATTTTTCACCATAACCTTTCCATCTTTGATTGCCGAAATATCAATAGAGGTGCCGCCAACCTCCATAAAAATGCCGTCCGTAATCTTTTCGTACATTAAGGCCCCGGCTACGCCAGCCGCCAAGCCCGAAAGCATCGTTAAAATGGGGCGCTTGCGCACCTCATCAATGCTCATCACGCCACCGTCGCAACGCATAATCATCAGGGGCTTATCAATGCCTGCCGCTTTGACGGAATCCTCCGTCATATCGGCCGTTTCCAGCATTTTCGGGATTAGCGCCGCATTGACGGCAGCTGTGCGCGTACGGGCCAAAAGGCCATACAGTTGGCTAATCTCGTAGCCACCGGTAGCCTCAATCCCCTGCTGCTGTGCCCGCTCCACAACCTGCTTTTCATGGGCCGGGTCATCCACCGAATACGCCTCAGAGGCAACAATCACCTGCGCGCCCTTTTGTTTAAGCGCCAAAACCGCTTGGTCGATAGCCGCATCCGTCAGTTGTGCGGAATTGATAAACACCTGGTCGGTATACAAATACTTATCCGGTGCCAGCTCCAGGTTGCCCACCGTGGTTTCCTTGCGGGCGCGTTCCCCCTCTAAGCCGGTGCCCATCCCAAGAATTCCCACACGCGCCACATCACCCTCCAGCAGGGCATTGGTGGCCTGCGTTGTGCCATGCGCAATAAAAACCACATCCGCAGCGTCGATGCCGTTTTCCCGCAGCACCTTTTGAATGGCTTGGATGATGCCTTCCGCCACGCCGCGTTTTGCATGATGCGTGGTCGGTATTTTTGCTTTTGCCAAAATCTCATGCGTCACGTTGTCGATGACGACCGCATCGGTAAACGTTCCGCCTACGTCGATGCCAACGCGCACTTGTTTTTTCAAGGGAACACTTCCTCTCTGTTGTACCGCCTGCACAGCAACGGCGGCCGTTTTTGCCAAAAGGCCGTTCCCCACACACTGCGGCGCGCATGAGGAGCGGCCCTTTTGTACGCCGTCACATTCCGGCTATGGTTAAGGGGGAAATCAGAAGATGAATACCGCGCTGTAAATCAGGCCAAACAGACACATAACCATCGTATACGGCAGTGTGGATTTCAAAATGTCGTTTACGTCCACATGGGCAAAATCGGCGCAGATTACGTTTTGCGTATTGGTCGGGTCGGAAGTGCACTGTACAAAGGTATTGCTGCGCAGCGCCATGCCCACAGCAAATGCGTTGATGTTGCCGGAGGCCAGCATAATTGTGGCAAGCCCGGAGCCTAGGCCGTACATATTCAGCGGCCCACGATACAGTGCCAGAGGCGAAAGAATGGCAAACAGCAACACATAGCCGACCGGGCTTGAAGGAATAATTGCCTGCACAAGCGGCTGCATCAGCGCCGTGGTAGCCGTAGCGGTAACGCCGTTCAGCAAAATACCAATGCCAATCATTAGGCCAATCACCGCCGCCACATCTTTAATGCCCTCTACAAAGCAGGCGGAGAGCACAGAGATTGCCTTTTTGGGCGTAGTAATCAGGGTGGTGACAAGGATGGCAATGATTAAGCTGGTCAGCGCATCCAGATGGAAGAAAAACACCAGCACCATGGGGAAAACCGGCATCAGCAACGCCACCGGGTTCACTTTTTTCACTTCTTTTTCCGCTGCCGGCATCGCCCAGGAGCTGCGAACCGGTTGCCGTTTTACCTTTAGCAGAATATAAACAATCGTTACCAGGATGCCGATCACGGCCAAAACCAGGCCCATGCGCTTAACTTGTTCGTTCGTCATGCCAAGGGTATCAATGTACATCTGATACTGCGAAACATTGATCATCAGCCCGATTGTCAGCCCAAACAAAACAAGGCTTGCCGATACAACCGGGGCAATACCCGCCGCCAGCATCAGCGGGATGGCAATGGTACATACCATGATTACCGGGCCTGCGCCGCTCATCCCGATAAAGATAACAACGATTGCAGCCGTAAGCGCAAACGCCATGGCCAGCGGTTTATCCCCGGCCATTTCGGCTGCCTTGCGAATGATTGTCTCGGCAATGCCTTGCCGCTCAATCACCTTGGCAAAAATGGCACCGAACATGGCGACAATCATGGTGCTGGCCAGCTTGGCAGAGCCGGTACCAATCACATAGCCGCAAATGGTTTGGCCGTCTTCTGCCGTCGTTGTCAGGAACGGCACACCGGCAATGGCCGCAACCAGAATGCCGATGAGCGGTAGCGCCAAAATGGCGGGCAGCTTTTTTGTCATCATCAAAACAATCGCGCCGAAAAACACGACCAGAATTAAGATGACCTGTACGTTAATCATGCATAACACCTCTTCCACAAATTTCATATCAAATGGAAAGCAGGGCTTTCCATGCGAACCAAAATTAGCCGAAAATCACATCGGCACGGCGGCATACCGCAGCAAGCTGCTCCGAAAACGGACGTCCCGGCTGCCACAGCATCTGTGCGTAGAGCGCCGTAGGCAACCATGCCCCTGCTTCCAGCAGGCCATCCTCTACAAGTGCGTACAGCTTCCCATCTTGCGCCGCAAACCGGGCAATCACCTCTCGGCACGCCTCGCCGTTTTGAATCCATTCGCTTTGCACATAGCGCCAAAGCTCCTTCACTTGTTGGAAGCACTTCTTTTGGCTTTCAGCCGAGCGGCACCCCATTATAAAGGGGCCCTTTTGATGCTCGAACCTACTCCAATTCAAGCAGATTTGCCCTTTCAAAATAGCGCCGCAGCCACAACCCGGGCGCAGGGCGCAAACGGCATCGGTAAGCTGCAGTGTTTCCTTCAGGCCATCTGTTTCGCCGGGCAAATACGCATAGGGGAACGCGCCACAGTCCTCCCAAATGATATCCACATTCGGCCGAACCTGTTGTAGGGGCGCAAGGCGGTTTTTTACCGAGGTAGCGTGCAGGCCAAATTGAATATACAGCCCGGGGTTCTGGTTTTGCAACTCTTCGCTGATTGTATTAACCCAGTGTACCACAGCATCGGCAATCGGAACACCACACAGTGTATCCTCTGTTGTTTCGGTAAAAAGCTGTGTGTAAATGCCATCCGCCTTTACATCGGCATACTCCGTGGCATAAATTTGGGCGGCACGCTGTTTCCAATGTGTCAGCTCCTCTTCGCTGGCAACGTTTACGGTTTCGCCCCACCCCCAGGAATAGCCCAGGATAACCCGGATACCATAGCTATGGAAGCATTCCACAGCCTGTGCAAGGTTGAGCGGTGCATAATCGTTCCACAACGTCACCTCGTTCAGCCGCAGCCCTGCCATGGTTTTGGCAAAATTCTCAATATTGTAAATACAGTGCCCCCACGTCCAAATGCCACGCACACGGCAGGCAGGGCTGGTGGCGTGTTCATAAGGGCGAAGCGGATTCTCCCATAACGCCTGAAAATAGGGTTCATGCCCGCCCGTAAGGTGCGCCGCCGGCAAATAGCAGTTCATCCATTCGGAGGCCGCATAGTATACAGCGGCAGGCTCTTTTCCGGCAAGAATTACCACCTGCTTATTTGCGGCAAACGGGCTTTGGCCTACCCGCACCAAATAGCCCTGCTCCGGGATTTCCGATTCGTCCACCACTTTTGCCAAAATCGGGTTGGAGGCATAGGTGCCCATTAAAATCAAATTGTAATCGCCCGTATCCGGGCCGGCCTGCGCCTTTTCACACACCAAAATATACGGCACATACTGCGCCAGCAGCGAATAGACCCATTCTACGGCACGCTGCTCAGGGCCGGTTGCCTCGCCGCAGATAATCTTCCAACGGTTTTCTCCATAATGATAATGATCCATAGCTGCCTCCTGCCGAAAAGCTCTATCCCAAAATTTCACAAGCCCGCAGGCTTGACAGAATTCCTTTTCCTATCTAGGATTATAGCATGAAAACCCGCCTGTCCGTCAGCACGGCTTTGTGCAGTTCTAACACTATATTGACATTATCCTCTTTTATTTTTGGAGGTTTTATATGCTGGATGATAGTTTTCGCCGCCGTTACGGGGTTCTTCCCATCGCCACCTATACCAGCAGCCTGCCTGCGCAGGATCAGCCCAGGCCGTTTATTCTGATGCACTATCATAAAGAGTTTGAGGTATTGATGATTGTTTCCGGCTGCTGCGAGCTGGATATCAACCGCCAGCCTTACCGGGCCAGCGCAGGGGATATCCTTTTGATTCCCCCCTATGCCCTGCACGCGGGCAACATCCTGCCCGGCAAAAAATTTTCTCATTTATGTTTTTGCTTTGATCTATCCCTGCTCCCCCATGCCGAGCTGCGGCAAATGCTGGAAAGCGGCTGTTGGGATACCATAAAGCAAATTCGCCCGGGGGATGCCGTTTACCCCTTACTCTATAAACCCATACATGAAATATATAGCCAGAGCGCGGAGGGAAAGACCGGCTGGGATTTTGTAGCACAGGGGCTGATTTATTACGTATTCGGCGTACTAACACAGCATGAAGGAATTTTTTCGGGCCAGCCGAGAAGCAAAAACGTAGATTTATGCGTTCGGGTGTTGCAATATCTGGAGCAGCATTATGCCGAGCCGCTGACCTCCGCTGGGATAGCCACCTTTTTTTCGTACACGCAAAGCTATTTTTGCCGCCTTTTTCAGCAGAACTTCGGTATGCCCTTTCAAAAATATTTATGCCGGTTTCGCATCGGGAAAGTAAAGCTGCTTTTGTCCGATTCAAACCTTTCCATTGCCGATGCCGCTGCGCAGGTCGGCTTTGAAAACAGCAGCTATTTTACGCGCGTTTTCCGTGAAGCCGCCGGATGCACGCCCTATACGTTCCGCCAACAGCAGTTGTTGTTACACGCCGATTCCAATCGCTTGCCGCAAACCACCTAGAATAAGGGTCGGCGTTTGGTTCCGCCGCCCCCGCCAGCATACCCACCATGTTTCGATGTTTTAATTTGCGCAAAAAAACAACAAGCCGCACGGTTGCGCTCCGGGCACCGTGCGGCTTGCGGCAACCTCCAGGAAGCACGCGCCCAGCGAGTGCCCTTGGAGGCAAGAAAGGGAGAGGCTTACGCGGCCTCTTCCTTTTCGTTTTTAGAATTGCCCCCCGCCAAAAACCGCTTAAACACAGCGTGTGCAGGGGGACGCGCCGCGCAAAGCGTTATCCTGCATAAAACCATCGCTTGGTTTCTACGCATGGATACGGCTACTTACAAGCACTGCTTGCAGGTGTGGGCATAACTGCCCGGCGCAACTTTTTGTGTTGCCCCATCCGGCCAGAGGATTTCGGCGACGGTTGGCGTAGTGATATTTACCGTAACATCGCCATTTTCCGCCTTCCACGAAACTTTAATCTCGCCGTTGCGGGAAAGATAGCTACCTGCCACGCTGCCGAGCCGCGCATCCACCACCGGGGCGATGCGCACCTTGGCGTAGCCCGGCTCCAGCGGCTGGATGCCGAGGATGTAGCGGTAGTAAAACTCGCCCACGCTGCCAAAGGCGTAGTGGTTGAAGCTCACCATGTTGTCGTCGCTCATCTTGCTCTCGTTCACGGTGCCGTCGGGGCGCAGCGAATCCCACCGCTCCCAGATTGTTGTTGCGCCGCGCGCCACCTGATACATCCAGCCGGGGCAGTTTGTTTGCAGCAGCAGGTCGTAGGCCACCGCTGCTTGCCCATTCTCGGCCAGCAGCGGCAGCAGATGCTCGGTGGCGAAGAAGCCGGTCTGGATGCCCTCCGCTTTAAGCTTACCCACCAGCTTGTTGAAGGTTTTATCCCACAGCGCGCCGCGCGGGATGGCGTGCTTGAGCGCCATGATGTAGGCCCCTTGATAATCGTCCTTCATGCTGCCATCCGCCTTGACAAAGGCTTTGAGGTAGGCGGCGCGGCTTTTTTCCAGCTGGGCGTTGTAGCGGGCTGCATCCTCCGTTTTGCCAAAACGCGCCGCCGCCCACGCCAGAATGCGCAGGTCGTTGAGGATGAAGGCGTTGGACACCGGGCCGTTGTGCATCGCCATGTACTTGACATCCTTGCCGGGGCTGAGCCAATCGCCCAAATTTGGCGCGATCCAAAGGTCTTTTTTGCCCAGCAGGCCGCCCATGTGGCGAATCTCACATTCCACGTGCGCCTTCATGCTGTCGTATTGGCGGCGCAATGGTTCCGCATCACCATACTGCCAGTAGAGCATTTCCGGCACGATGGTGACACAGTTGCCCCAGCCCAGCATATTGAGGAAACCGACCCCCGCCGGGCCTTGCGCGGGGATGGTGGGGGCAACGTAGCCCTCGGTGTTATCCTGCTGGCTGTAGCGGATATCCTGCAAAAATTTTTCCCAAAACGCCGCGGTATCGTAATTGTACGCACCGGTCAGCGCATAGACCTGCCCATCGCCGGGGTAACCCATCCGCTCATCGCGCTGGGGGCAATCGGTCGGCACATCCACATAGTTGGATTTTTGCCCCCAAAGCTGGTTTTGATACAGCCGCTCGATGCTTTTGTTTTCGCTGGTGAAGTGGCCGGTGCGCTGCATCTCGCTGTGGATGGCGTAGGCGGTCAGCAGGCCGTCGGCGTAATCACAGCCGGTCAGCTCCAGATAGCGGAAGCCCATATAGGTGAAGCGCGGGCGATATTTTTGCGTTTCCGTCCCCTTATGGTAGATGATTTCCGCCTTGGCCTTGCGCAGGTTGGCGGTGTACAGGCTGCCATCGGCGTTCAAAATTTCGCCGTGGCGCAGTGTAACCACCGCGCCCGCGGGTAGCTTGGCGGGGTCAAGCTCGATGATACCCGCAAAGTTCTGGCCGAAATCCAGAATGGTGGCTTCGCCGTTTTTTGTGGCGCTCTGCACCGGCATTTCCTCGTGTAGCGTGATAGGAATGGTGGTGGGGCAGAGATTTTCCGGGATATGGCCGGTGAATTTGACCGGTGGCAAAACCGTGCCCGGGGCACTTTGCCGTGAATCGGCCTTGGCGGCTTCCGCTGTGGCCAAGGCTTCGCGCGGTGCGCCCGCGGCGTAATAAATTTCGCCGTCATACAGCCCGGCGTATTCGTAAGGGCTGGGCAGGGTTTGCACGTTTGCATCATCAGAAGCAAACGCCTGGCTGCCGCCGTCCTTGTTTTCCACCGCCAGCACCCACGAAACGGCGGGCTGTGTGCCGTAGATTTGCGTTTTGTTATCGCAGGTAAAGCGCCCACAGTACCACCCTTGGCCGAGATAGACCCGCAGCTCGGCAGCCCGGCTTGCGGCCAGCTGCGCCGTCACATCATAGGTTTGGCAGCGCAGGTCATGCGGGTAGTAGGTGTAGCCGGGGGCGAGAAAATCCGTGCCAACTTTTTTGCCGTTCAGCGCGGCCTCATACACGCCGAGCGCCGTGATTGTAAGCGTTGCCTTGGCGATGCTTTCGATGGCAATCGGCTCAATCTTTTGCGCAAAGACCTCCACCGTACCCTCTTTATATTCCGGGTGATTCACCGTGATAAAATGCTGTGCCAAATCCATCATAGCGTATCTCCTTTGTGGCATTTCAAAAATGCGCGTTCAAAAATTTTGCGCTCCATGCAAGGCTTTTCACCGGCGATTTTTCCACCCAGTTGCGGTGGCTTTCCAAAATCACGGCATCGATGCCGTTTTCCTTGGCAATGGCCGTCAGCGTTTCCAAATCCATATTGCCATACCCAAGCTCCATGCTGTCGGTTTTCAAGATGGGGGTTGTGGCGGGGCCGGAAAGCCGCGTGCCGCGGTCGTTGATGTGCCACAGCTTCATGCGGGGGCCAAGGCGGCGCATCACTTCGGGGGTGTTTGCGCCGCCCTCGGTGAACCAGTAGCTGTCGAACTCAAAGTTGACGGCTGCGGGGTCGGTTTCGGCCAGCAAAACGTCATAGGCGGTCCGGCCGGAGCCATCGTTCAGCCGGCGCAGCTCACAGTTATGGTTGTGGTACAAAAGGCGTGTGCCTTCCTGTGCCAGCGCTTTGCCCGCCGCGTTCAGCCGCTTCGCCAGCGCGTGCACCGTGGCGGCATCGCCGTAATCAAAGCGGTACATCCCGGTGATGACGAGCGTATCGGTGCCAAAGCTTTTTGCCTCCTCGGCAGCGGCGTGGGCGGCGCGCTCCAGGCTGCCAAGGTCGGTGTGCAGGCTGGTGACTTGCAAACCGGCTTCCTTCACCAGCGCGTGCCAGTCAAGGTTGCCGCCCCTGCCCACCGGCATACCGGCGGCTTTTGTCAGCAGCCGCACGGTAAAGCCGATGGGGTGTATCATGAAGCCGCAAAGCTCGATGCCGTTGTACCCGGCGGCCTTCATTTTTGCCAGCGTATCCCGCGCCTGGGCTTCACTGCCCAGCACGGTGCCAAGCATGAACTGCTGTACTGCTTTGAGTGCCATCGTTTCATCTTCCTTTACAGCGCAAATACCTTGCCGGGGGTGATGCCGCTCTCGTTGAAGCTGTCCACGCAGATAAAATACCCCTGCCCCTTGATGAGGGTGGAGAGCGTCACTTCCTCTGCGCCGTAGACCAGCCAGCTGTGGTAAAGCTTATCGGGCGCGCTGCCGTAGCGCACGTTGCAGCCCTGCGCGTTTTCGATGTGCGCCCACTGCACCTTGGCATCCAAATCACCAAGGCGGGCGGCGGTGGCCTGCGCCTGTGCGGGCTTTGCGCCGTTTCCGTTGCCAAAAACGCGTAGCCCGCTGATGCGCAGCGGCTGGCCGTAGGGCAGCGCACCGCCCACCACGCGGATATACCGCGCCGCCACGCCCTGCGGGTACTCGTAGTAGCCGTTTGCGCATTCCCGCGCAACGGTTTCCAGCGTCTGCCAGCTTTCGCCGTCGGCACTGGTTTGCAAAAGGTAATGGCTGATTTGCGGCTCGGTTTCAATATGGCGGGTGTGGCGGCTGTCGCCGTAGCTTTCGGGCGGGAAGCCCACCGCAAGCCCTTCATCGGCCAAGTTGACCTGTACGGCGCGCACATCGGATATTTTGCCAAGGTCAACGCAAAGCCACTGGCCCTCGGCGGCGGTATCGGCACTCCACCATGTGCGGATATTTTCATCCACAGCGTTTGCGGTGCTGCTGCCCGCGGCGGTGGAGGATGCCGTGGCCAGCTTTTGGTAGCTCAACAGCATCCATGTGGGCTGCAAGGCGGCGGCATCGAACTTGCCGGCGGGTATCGTATGCGGGTAATCGCCAAAATTTTGGTTGCAGTATAGAACGCCATCGGCATCAAAGCCCGCCGGCCAAAGGCCGACACGGCGCTCAAAATCGTGGTTGATGCTGATGCGCAGGGTGGCGGCGTGCCAGTAGTTGCCGTATGCATCGGCAATGGTGCTGCCGTGCCCCGCCGCCGTGGCAAAGCCGCCGGGCTGGGCGGAGAAGGGGTTGCTTTTTTGCAGCGTGAAGGGGCCGAGCGGTGCTTCGCCCACATAAACGCCATCGGCATAGGTGTTGTACTGGGTGCCGGGGCAGGCGTATTGCAGGTAATATTTGCCGCCGTGCTTTGTCATGAACGCGCCCTCCATATAGGGCTTGCCGGTGGAGAGGAAGATTTTCGTCATGGCCTCGGCGGTGTAGTTGCCCATCTTTTCCGCCCCGCCGGGGAACTCAATCTTCTGGGTGGCGGGGTTGAACATCTGCTTCAAATGCTGGTAGACAACGCTTTTTTCCCGATCCACCACGCCGTTGTCGCCGGGGCGCTCATAGCCCAGCTCCCCCTCGTGGCCAAAGATTAGCGGCTGCTTTTCCCCGATGGGCTGCATGGTTTCGGCGTCCAGCGCAACGCCGTAGATGGGGTCGGTGTTGGTGCAGCCCCAATAGAAATAGCAGCGCCCGTCATCGTCACAGAAAAGGTCAGGGTCCCAAAAGGCGAACGGTGCGGCGACCACGGTGAATGGCTCGGTCAACGGGTTGGCCGTGCGCAAAATGGGGCAGTTTTCCGCGCGGCGGGATGCGCAAAAGTAGAGATAATCGCCTACGGCGCGCACATCGGGCGCATAATCGTAGATGAGCAGGCCGGGGTCGGCGTGGAATTCCCAGTTCAGCAGGTCAGCACTGTGCCAAAAGCCCGCCGACATGGAAACGAACAGATAATACCGCCCCTTGAAGTAGACAAGCGTCGGGTCTGCGCCCTCGCGGAAGCCTGCGGCCCGTTCCCCTTCCTTGATGTGCTGGTAACGGTAGGCCAAATCCAGCGGATTGCAATAGCTTTTCATGCGGGTTCCCTCCTTACATCGTCTTTTGGATGCCCTGCAATACGCGGTTGAGCTGCTTGATGCTCTGCTCGTCCGCGCCGCTCTGCTTGAGCATACTCAGCAGCGTCATCCGCCCCATCATCCGCTGCAAGGCGGGGTTATCCTTAACGGCATCGGCCACATCGCCGCGGGCGGCTGCGCCCTGCGCCATCATGGCGTTGATGATTGCCCCGGCCTCGGGGTTTTGGCGTATCTCGCCCAGCGTATCGCGGACAGAATAGCAGCTTTCGTCCAATTCGCCGTCAAACCAGTTGGCAACGGGTGCGCGCTTGATGAAAACATAATCGGGGTTTGCTTCGGCGGCCTTGCGCACCAGGATTACGCTGCTGCATTCACCGGCCTTGGCCTCGATGGTGTGCTGGCCGCTGATGGGCACGCGGAAGGCGAACACGGTTCTGCCGTGCCGGCTTGCCAGCAGCTTGCCATCGACATACAGGCTGACCTCCGGTTGGTTGGAGTAAACCTTGATTTCGGTCACAGCCTCGGTACGGTCCACATAGCGGCTGCCGCAGATGTGTACAAACGGCTCGGTTTTGTTCCACGCCGCTTTATAAAGGTAGAAGGCATCCTTTTTGGTTTTGCGGTCAAAGCTGACAAGCCCCTTCTGGTTTTCGCCGTGCTTGCCGCCCTCATCACGGCCATCGGCTGCAAAATCGAACAGGTTCCAAACATGGGTCGCCCACAGCCACGGGCGGGCCTCAATCATTTTCAAAAGGTGCTCATGGTAGACGGCCTGATAGCTCTCGGTGTAATCGCCCTTTTCGGGCGTGGCGCTCTGGTACTGGGGGTTGGCATCCGCGCCGTACTCGGAAAAACCGATGGCGCGGTTGGGGTATTGGGCGTGGTATTCGTCAAAAAATTCGTCGTTCTGTTCCAGCTCGCCCAAGTACCAGCCGAAGTAGAGGTTGTAGCTGTTGACATCGGGGATTTCGAGAATCGGGCTATCGGTTTCCAGCATAAACACATCCGCCATTGTGGTGGGGCGGGTCTTATCCAGCTTGTGGCAAAGGTCGTTGAGCAGGCGGTGGTTTTCCAGCAGGTCCTCGTTGACGGTGGAGGCGGCGGTAATCTCGTTGGAAAGCCCCCAAACCACGATGCTGGGGTGGTTGTAGCACTGCACCACCAGCTCCTCCATCTGGCTGAGGGTATTGGCGCGGCCATTCTTCATGTGCATGGTGATGTAGGGAATCTCCGCCCAAACGATGATGCCGTTTTCATCGCAGAGATCGTAAAATTCCTGCGCGTGCTGGTAGTGGGCAAGGCGGAGCGTGTTCGCGCCAAGCTCCCGCACGATGGCCATATCCTCTTCGTGCATTGCCATCGTCAGCGCGTTGCCCGCGCCCTTGCGGTCCTGATGGCGGGAAACACCCCGCAGCGGGTAGGCGCGGCCATTGAGGAAGAAGCCCTGTGCGTTAATCTCGTAGCGGCGGCAGCCAAAGCGGGTGCTAATTTTATCGGCACCATCTGCCAGCGTGGCGGTGGCGGTGTAAAGGTAGGGGTCGCCCACACCGTCCCACAGGTGGACGTTCTCGATGGTAAAGACGGCCACGGCCTTGCCGCCCACCACGGGGGCGGTAAGGGTCTGCCCTGCGGTGGTGAAGCTCACCTCGGTGGCATCGCCCTGCACCCATGCCTCAGCCGTTACCTTGGCGCTGTGCGCGGCTAAATCGACCACCGGCGTCACCTTGATGCCGGGCGTACCGCAATACGCCAGCGCAAAATGCGCGGCGGGCACGGTAATCAGCCTAGCCCCGCGGTACAGCCCACCGTAGAAGGTGAAATCCGCCTTCTGCGGGTAAACGGTGTCGTTGTCGCTGTTATCAACCGAGATGGCAAGGCTGTTTTTCGGCTGCAAATGCTCGGTCAAATCCACACGGAAGGCAGCGTAGCCACCCTCGTGCCGCGCCAGCTTTTCGCCGTTCAAATAGACCTCGGCAATGCTTGCGGCGGCAGGGATTTCCAGGTAAACACGCGCACCGGCTTCAAGCGCCGGCTTTTCCAACGTGCGGAGGTACCAGCATTTGCCGCGGTGGTAATCGTTGCCGCCGTCCTGCCCATCCACATTGTTCCAGGTGTGGGGCAGCGTGACGGACACGCCCGCCTCGGCGGTGGAAATCTCATTCCTGACAAAAAGCCAATCGGTGTTCAACGGTTGGATGATACGCATAATTCCTATCCTTTTCATGTATAAAAATTAAAGAAACTTCTGATAAATTCGTAATTTTTGTGCTTTCGTGCTATACTGTGGGAAAGAGCTTACCCAAAAGATAGCGGAGGCGCAAAGGATGGATACCACACAAAATATCGAGCTTTTTAAAGAGCTGGTGCGCTGCGGCACCGAGCTCTCGCTTTGGTGCTACGATGACGCGGGGCAGCTGCTTTCCTCCAATAGCCCAGAGGAGGCGCTGTTTTCCACGGCTTTTTCTGCGTTTGGCGGCAAGGAGAAGATGCTGGCGCACGCACAGCAAAGCACCGCGCCGGTGCAGCTAGGTTCCGCGCTGGGCATTACCTGGGGGGCCGCGTTTGAGTGGGCAGATGGCCGGGTGAAGCATTGCTATGTGCTGGGGCCGGTGTTCTTCTCCGATGTTTCGATGAAGCAGATGGAGCATGGCTTTAACGCCTACAACGGGCTGGAGCTGAGCGTTGCGTGGAAAAAGCATTTTGTCGAAGCGATGGATAAGATTCCCGTTTCGCACAATATTTTGTTTGCGCGGTATCTGCTTATGCTGCACTACTGCTTGACGGGGGAGCACCTGCGCGCCAGCGATTTGGTGCTTGGCTCCGCCGCGACCACCGCCGGGGGCAATAACGCCCACCGCGACCGCCACAAGGTTTGGATGGCGGAGCAAGCGCTGCTGCAAATGGTGCGCACCGGCGACCTCAACTATAAGGATGTGCTGAACAACTCCATGCTCATCAGCAACGGTGTGCCGGTGCAGGGCCGCGACCCGTTGCGGCAGGGAAAAATTTCCGATATTGTGTTCATCTCCATCACCTGCCGCGCCGCCATCGAGGGTGGGCTCTCGCCGGAGGAAGCCTACGCGCTGGGCGACACCTACATCCAAAGCGTGGAAAGTGCCACCAGCCTGGATGAGCTGCGCACCCTGCCAAGCACGATGTACGACGATTTCATCCGCCGGGTACACAAGTGCCGCACCAACCCCAGCCTTTCGCGCCCGGTGCAGCAATGCGTCGATTACATCGAAATGCACCTTGACGAGCGCATCCGCGCCGAGGATTTGGCCGCGCTTGTGGGCTACAGCGAGTATTATATCACCCGCAAATTCCGCGAGGAAACGCACTATTTCATCAACGATTACATCAAGTTCGCCAAGATTGAGCGCGCCAAGGTGCTGCTTACGAGCACCGATATTTCTACCCTGGAATTGGCGGAACGGCTCGGCTTTGCCACGCGCAGCTATTTCAGCCAGTGCTTTAAGCAGGTGGCGGGGGTTTCCCCGGCAGAATACCGGGCGAAGCTGAAAAAGAAGTAAGCTGCCGCCTGCCCTATTCTCCAAAAGGCGCTTACCGCAAGGGCAAGCGCCTTTTTAGAAGGTTTAGCCTTTCTCTGCCACAAGCGCGGCCTTCTTTTCGGCAATGCGCTTCTGCACGCTCACCATCTCGGCCTTATCCATCTTGCAGCGGCTCATGGCGATGAGGGTGCATACCCAGCCCAACATCGGCAGGATGTATTTGATACCGATTGCCAGCCAGAACACCGCCGGGGTGGCAGGGTCGCCGGGCTGGGGCATCGTGGTGGTATAGCCGATGAGGGCGACTGCGCCCGCGGCGATGGTGGCACCGAGCGAGGAAATCAGCTTATCAATAAGGCTGTAGGTGCCGGTGACAACGGCGGGCACATAGCGGCCACTGCGGTCCAACTCGACATCAATGACATCTGCCATGAAGGAGGTACTGGCGGTGGTGACGCACATCATGCAGCCATTGAGAACCAGGTTCAGCACGGTGTAGCCAATCATCATCGGGCTCATCATTTTGGCGATATCGGCGGGGTTGATGACGATAAAAAAGAGAACCATCACGGCGGCAACCACAAGGCAAACCTTTGTCCAGGTGACCATGGCTTCCTTGCTGCCATGCTTGCCTGCGTACTTGGCGCCAAAGATAGCAAAGAGGATGGAGGGCAGCATACCTATCATCGTCAGAATGGTGGAAAGCCCCATATTGCCGATGAGGATGCCGAACAGCAGCGTATTGATGATGGCCTGGCTGGCCGTCTGCTGTGCCAGCTTATCCGAGGCGTTGGCGACAATGTAGCATTGCAGCGCCTTGTTGCCCTTGATGACATCGACCATATCCTTGAATTTCAGCGGCTCCCGCTTTTTCGTCAGCCCGGCAAAGCTTTCCGGCTTATCGATGGGGGTTACACCGAGGCAGACCAAAATTGTACCAAGAAAAGAGATTGCCAGAACCACCAGGCAGGCGGCGCTCAAAAATTCGAGGTTGTAGGTGCCGCCGAACTTGGGCAGCATTACAACGTTGAACACGATGCTCAAAACCATTGGCACGGCGTAGTTGAAGGCGGTTGTCCAAACGCCGACGGTGGGGCGCTGGCGCGGGTCGTTGGTGAGCAGGGCGGGGATGGTTTGCGCCGTCATGTTGGTGATGGTGTAACCGATGACGTAAATGACGTAGAAAAGGGTGAACAGCAAAATGCCGGCCGCACCGGCCACCTTGCCCGCACCGAATTTGAACATCAGCAGCAAGCCGATGGACTGCACGCCCCAACCGACAATAAGCAACGGCCGCAGCTTACCGAACGGGGTGTTGACTTTGTCATAAACAAAGGCCAGCAGTGGGTCGGTAATGCCGTCAAAAATGCGGGTGCCCGTTAAAATGACCCCGACAACGGCGGTGGTGATGCCAAAGCCGATGCTGGCCGCGTAGCTTGCCATGCCGATGAGGGAGTACACGCTCATGCCCACCAGTGAGTTGCAGGCGTAGCACATAATCTGCCAAAGCTTGGCGCGGCGGTACTGTACACCGTCAATCTCGCTCTGGGTCGGTTTCTTGTTTGCCATAAAAATTCCTCCTGTTACGTTGTTCTGCTTGTCTGGCTTGATTATACAAGGGGTGCGCAGGTTTTCCTGTTCAATAATTCATCAATATGTACAATATTTTGCGTAATTTGTGGCGGTACTCTAATTATTGCTCACTATCACTAATTTTTGAACAGCGTCATTCGTTCTCCTCCACTAAAATAGAGCCAGAACAAAACAACCACACACAACAAACCAATGGAAACAGGAGGTTTTTATTATGGAAAAATTTGCACCCGGCTTTATGGTCGGCGCGGCCACGGCAGCGCATCAGGTGGAGGGCAACAACATCCACAGTGATTACTGGGCGCAGGAGCGGTTGCCCCACACAAGCTTTACCGAGCCGAGCGGCCTTGCCTGCGACCATTATAACCGCTACGCCGAGGACATTGCAATGCTGGCAAACGCCGGGCTGAACGCCTACCGCTTTTCCATCGAGTGGGCGCGCATCGAGCCGGAGGAAGGCCGTTTTGACGAGGCGGAGCTCACGCATTACCGCAGCGTGATCGAATGCTGCAAGCAGCACGGCGTGGAGCCAGTGGTGACGCTGCACCACTTCACCAGCCCCCAATGGCTGATTGCCAAGGGCGGCTGGGAGGCCGAAAGCACCATTGCCGATTTTGTGCGCTATGTTACCTATGTGATGGAGCGCCTTGGCGGCGAACTGAAATACGTCTGCACCATCAACGAGGCCAACATGGGCTTGCAGCTGGCCGCCATTGCAAAGCGCTTTCAGCTGATGGCGGCGCAGGCCGCCAAAACCGCCCCAAATGCCCCAAATGCCCAAAAAGCAAAATCTGCCGAGGGCACGGTGCAGGTGGGCATGAACTTTGAAAAAATGATGGAGAACATGAAGTTTGCCGCCGCGGAAAATGCCGAGGTTTTTGGCACACCGCAGCCGCAGATTTTTGTTGGCCAGCGCACGCCGGCGGGCGATGCCCTTGTCATGCGCGCCCACGCCGCCGCAAGGGATGCAATCAAAGCCTTGTACCCCGAAATCAAGGTTGGCGTTACCTTGAGTATGCACGATTTACAGGCGCAACCCGGCGGCGAAGCGTTTGCCGCCGCCGCATGGGCGGAGGAGTTCACCCACTACCTGCCCTACATTCAGGGGGACGACTTTTTGGGCGTGCAAAACTATACCCGCACGCAGTACGGCCCGGGCGGCCAGCTGCCCGCCCCGCAGGGCGCGGAGCTAACCCAGATGGATTATGAATTTTACCCCGAGGCGCTTTCCCACGTGCTGCGCCGCGTGGCAAAGGACTTTAAGGGGGCGCTGATTGTAACGGAAAACGGCATTGCCACCGCCGACGATACCCGCCGCATCGCCTTTATTGAAAAAGCGCTGGCCGGGGTGCAGGCTTGCATGGCTGACGGCTTAAATATCGGCGGCTATTTCTACTGGAGCCTACTGGACAACTTTGAGTGGCAAAAAGGCTTTGCCATGAACTTTGGCTTAATCTCCGTAGACCGCGCGAACGGCCTGACCCGCACCCCCAAGCCCAGCCTTGGGTACCTGGGCAGCCTGCGGGGCTGATAAGCCAAAACAAACGGAGCGTGCAGGGGGCAACCCCGGCGCTCCGTTTATTTTCATCTCCGCGTCATGCCGGTTTTGAACACCTCGGCGCAGCACACGCGGGTGGGATTCTCCCGCGGCCTAAAAAATGCCTGCGTTCGGCATTTTTTGCCCACTGCGGCGGGCCGGCCTGTTCTCATCCTCACCGCTCCATTGCCACAAAAAAACACCAGCCTAAGCTGGTGTTTCTTTTTGGCGGAGCGGGTGGGATTCTCCCGCGGCTTAAAAAATGCCTGCGTTCGGCATTTTTTGCCCACTGCGGTGGGCCGGCCTGTTCTCATCCTCACCGCTCCATTGCCACAAAAAAACACCAGCCTAAGCTGGTGTTTCTTTTTGGCGGAGCGGGTGGGATTCGAACCCACGGAGCCTTGCGGCTCAACTGATTTCGAGTCAGTCCCGTTATGACCACTTCGATACCGCTCCGTATTTGGTTTTGCGAGGATGGCCCGGAATGTTTCTGTTTCGTTTGCGGGCCGTTTGGGCTGCTGGGGTGTGCCCTTGCCCCCACCGGCTATTTTTTCGCGCGGGTGGTTTGCGGTTTGCGCAGGCCGGGGCACGGGTATTATTATAGCAAATGTTGGGGCTTGCGTCAAATGGTTTTCGGGGGGTGGGGGCAGTTTTCTTAAAAAAGCTTCTGCTTTTGCACGGGCTGGGGGTCGAAGGGGGTATCCTCGTGGTGGCGGCGGATGTATACCATCAGGGTATGCTCCTCCACCCCTTTGCCCTTGGGCTTTGGGGTGGTGTGAAAAGTACGGCTGATGTTATAGTACCCGCGCATATGCTGCACCAGGTACTGCGCCACGGCGGGCAGGCAATCGGTATCTTGGATATTCTCGTAGTTATAATCCGCGTAGCGGAAAACCGTGGGCTCGCCATCGTCGAGAAGGGTTACGCCGGTTTCGTCCAGGCAGACCTCATCCACCGTACACTGCTTTAGCCCGGCGGTGCCGCACTCGCTTGCCAGGCGGGTGGCTTTTTCTCGCTGCGCCAAGGGCACCGATAGCGGGTCGAGCCGCTCGGTGCCACGCTGGCCAATTTCCAGCAAAATATCCCGCATCATCCGGCTTTCCAGCAGGGGGCGGATTTTTTCTTTCGCGCGCGCTTCCTCGGTTTTGGAATAGATTTTACTTAACAGGCCCATGGTTGTGCCGCACCTCATAGTTTTTAGCCGCCCGCCCCGCTTGCCGCGCAGCGGCGAAGGGGGGCGAAGCCATACAAACCGACTTTCGATTTTGCCCCGCCCCCGCCGCGCAGGGCGGCAGATGGGGCAAGCGGGGCGGCGGCCAAAAAACAACCGGTTGCTACTTTTTTTGCCGCCGCTTCTATTATACACGCTGGCGGCGGGGCCTGGCAATCCTTTTCGGAAATTTGCGGGCAAGAGGGGGCATTTGGGCGGCCCCGCAGGGCCGCCACGGGCCATACTGCGGGGGCAAAACCGCAAGGTGAGTGGCCACGAGCCATGGCGCGGGCACAAAACCGCAAGGCGGGTGGCCGGGCCGGGGCAAGTGCCAACGGGTAAAACCGCAAGGCAGGGCCGCCCCAGGCCATACTGCGGGGGCAATACTGCAAGGCGGGTGGCCGAACGCGGGGCCAGTGCCAACGGGAAACGCATCCCGTGGCCTTACCCGACCGCTACCTGCCCGCCGTCTGTCCGTTACCCACCTGCTATTTACCCGGCATCTGCCTGCTACCCACTCGCTACCGCCCCGCCAGCAAAACCGAGAGCACGGCCTTTTCCACATGGAGGCGGTTTTCGGCTTCCTCAAAAATTTCGGCGGCGTGGGCTTCCATGGCTTCGTTGGTAATTTCCTCGCCACGGTGGGCGGGCAGGGGGTGCTGCACCAGGCAGCCGGGTGCGGCCAGGGCCAGCAGCGGGGCGCTTATTTGGTAGCCTGCAAAATCCCGGCGGCGGTTTTCGGCCTCCCGCTCCAACCCCATGCTTGCCCAAACATCGGTAAACAGCACATCCGCCCCAGCGGCAGCGGCGGCGGGGTCCTCCGTTAGGGTAAAGCGGCCGCCCGCCCCGGCGGCCCGTTGCAGCACATCGGCAGCGGGGCGGTAGCCCTTGGGGCAGGCCGCCGTAACCTCCATCCCCACGGCCAGGCAGCCGGTGATCAAGCTGTTGGCCATGTTGTAGCCATCCCCGATAAAGCCGGCTTTCAGCCCCGCAAGGCGGCCCTTGTGCGCCCGCACCGTCATTAAATCGGCCAGAACCTGTAAGGGGTGGGCGTAATCCGTCATGCCGGAGATAACCGGCACACCGCTCCAGGCGGCCAGGGCCTCGAGGTCGCTCTGCTTAAACGTGCGGTAAACAATCGCATCGTAGTAGCGGCCCAGCACCCGGGCGGTATCTTGAATCGGCTCCCCGCGGGCAATTTGCAGCTCGGTACCGGCGTTCAGGTAGGTGCCAAGGCCGCCCATCTGGTAGATGCCCACCTCAAAGCTGGTGCGGGTGCGGGTGGAGTTTTTGCCAAAAATCAGGGCGATGGACTTCCCTTTTAAATCTTGCGGGTCCTGCCCGGCCCGGTGCAGCCGCTTCCACTCATCGGCCACATCCAGGATATGCAGCAGCTCGGCGGGGGTAAGGTCGCCCAATTTTAAAAGATGCTTCATGGTGGCTCCTTTCCTGGCGGGGCGGTGTTATTCGGCCACCGGCATACCGGCCAGCACTTCGCCCAAAATTTGCAGGGCCTGCGCAACCTCCGCCTGGCTCAGGCAAAGCGGGGGCAGCAACCGCAAGCGGTCTTTTGCTGTCAGAACCAGCAGCCCGGCCTGTTCGCAGGCGGTGCGCACGGCGGCGGCCTGCAGGCCATCGGCAAGCTGAATGCCCACCATCAGCCCCAGCCCGCTTACCGCCGCCACATGGGGCAGGGTGGCAAGGCCTTCGCGCAGGGTGTGGGCGCAGGCGTTCACATTTTCCATAAAGGCATCGTCCAATTTATCCAGCACGGCGCAGGCCCCGGCGCATATCACGGGGTTGCCGCCAAAGGTGGAGCCATGGCTGCCATGGCCCATGGTATCGGCCACCTTGTTGGTGGTAAGCACTGCGCCAATGGGCAGCCCGCCGCCCAGCCCCTTGGCCAGGGTGACGATATCGGGTTGCAGGCCATAGTGCTGGGCCGCCAAAAAGGTGCCGGTGCGCCCCACGCCGGTTTGCACCTCGTCCACAATCAGCAAAACGTCCTTCTCGGCACACAGGGCGGCCACGGCATGGGCATAATCGGCCTCCAGGGCCATAACGCCGCCCTCGCCCTGCACCATCTCCATCATCACGGCGCAAACGGTATCGTCCAGCGCGGCGGTGAGGGCGGCAAGGTCGTTGGCGGGCACATACGCAAATTCCCCGGGGAATGGCCCAAAATCGTGGTGGAAGGCATCCTGCCCGGTGGCCGTGAGGGTGGCCAGGGTGCGCCCGTGGAAGGAATTGCACAGGGTTAGCACCTTGCAGCGGCGCGGGCCGTAGGTGGTAACGCTATATTTGCGGGCTGCCTTGATGGCCCCCTCGTTGGCCTCGGCACCCGAGTTGCCAAAAAACACTTTATCCAGCCCGGTGCGGTGGCAAAGCTTTTTGGCCAGCTTGCCGCAGGGGGCCGTGTAGTAGAGGTTGGAGGAATGTTGCAGGGTGTTCAGCTGGGCGGTTACGGCAGCCACCCAGCCGGCATCGGTAAAGCCCAGCACGTTTACGCCAATGCCCGAGGTAAAATCCAGGTAGGCCTTGCCGTTGGCATCCCACACCTGCAAGCCGTGGCCGTGGGCCAGCGCAATGGGGCTGCGGGCATAGGTGTGCATCACATAGGTATCATCGCGTTTGATTACTTTTTTGGCATCCATGGGGGGCCTCCTTTATATCGGGGAAGGGCCGGTGAGCACCGGCCCGGGGGGAATTGGCTAAAAATAGCGTGTTTTAAATTTGGCAAATTTGCCATATTTACCGGGGCCTGCGCCGCCTTGCGGCAGCCGGGGCGGCGGGCTAAAAAATAGCGTATCGAAGTGTATTTTACCGGTTACCACGGCGGTAGAACAGGGTACCTGCGCCACGGTCGGAGAACATTTCCAGCAGTACCGAGTGGGGTACCCGGCCATCCAAAATAACGGCCTCGCGCACACCCTGGTAGATGGCATCGGCCATCCCCTCGATTTTGGGGATCATCCCGCCCGAGATAATGCCGGCATTTTTGTAGCCCGCAATCTCGGCAAGCTCCACCTCGGGGATCAGGGTGGTTTCATCGTCCTTATTATACAACAAACCAACGATGTCTGTCATCGAAATCAATTTTTCGGCGTGGAGGGCAATGGCAATGGCGGCAGCGGCGGTATCGGCGTTGATGTTGTAGGGCACGCCGTTTTCATCCATGCCCACGGTGGCGATCACCGGGATAAAGCTATCGCTCAAAAGGTGCTCAATCAGGGTGGTGTTTACCCGCTCGATGTTGCCCACAAAGCCAAGGTCGATATCGGTTTTGCGGCTACAGGTAATCATGTGGCCATCCATCCCGCACAGGCCAACCCCCCGCCCTTTGAGCAGGGCGACCAAATCTTTATTGACCTGGCCCGCCAGCACCTGCTGCACAACGGCCATGGTTTCGGCATCGGTGTAGCGCAGGCCGCCCACAAACTTTGCCTCCTTGCCCACCTTTTTGAGCATGGTGTTGATGGCGGGGCCGCCCCCGTGCACCAGCACCACCCGCACCCCCAACAGGGTAAGGGTTACCAGGTCGTTCATGACGGCCAGCTTGAGGGCATCGTTGACCATGGCGTTGCCGCCATACTTGATAACCAACGTTTTGCCGTGATATTTTTGGATGTAGGGCGTGGCTTCCGAAAAAAGCAGCGCCATCTCTTCGTTTTTCATCTACGATAACCCCTTTTGATTGGCGTTTGGCGGGCAGCGTTGCCCCGGCGGGCGTTAGGTGCGGTAATCGCCGTTAATTTTTACATAGTCGTAGGTTAAATCGCACCCCCAGGCCTTGGCATGGGCGTTGCCGCTGCCAAGGTCAATCAAAATTTCAATTTCGCCCGCCTGCAAAACCTTGGCGGCCTCCTCCTCGCTATAGGGGTGGTAAGCGGCGTTCTCGCAGACAAACACCTCGCCGTATTGCGAGCGAAGGCGAACGGCGGTATGCTCGATTGAAAAATCGCCGGGGGTGTAGCCGATGGCGCAAAGCACGCGGCCCCAGTTGGCATCGGCCCCAAACATGGCCGCCTTGAACAGGCTGGAATGGATGACGCTTTTGGCTACGGCGCGGGCGGTGGCAAGGTCGGGCGCATGGGTTACCGTGCATTCCAGCAGCTTGGTGGCACCCTCGCCATCCCCGGCAAGGGCCCGGCAAAGATGCTCGGCCACGGCGGTTAGGGCGGCGTGGAAGGTGTGGTAATCCTGCGTATCGGGGCAGAGGGGTTTGTTGCCCGCCAGGCCCGAGGCCAACAGCATGACCGTATCGTTGGTGGAGGTATCGCCATCCACCGAAATTTGGTTGAAGGTGGCGGGCACGATATCCGACAAAATCCCCTGCAAAACGGCGGGGCTGGCCGCCACATCGGTGGTGATGAACAGCAGCATGGTGGCCATGTTGGGGTGAATCATCCCCGAGCCTTTGGCAATGGCACCAATGTGGCAGGCCTTGCCGCCAATTGTGCATTCCACCGCGTATTCCTTGGGGTGGGTATCGGTCGTCATGATGGCGGTGGCGGCGGCAAGGCTGCCGGGTACGCCGCTGTTTAGCGCGGCGGCCGCCGCCGGGATGCCGGTGGCAAAGGGCGCAAGCGACATGGCCTGGCCGATGACCCCGGTGGAGGCCGGCAGCACATCCTGCGGGGCGATGCCCAGGGCATCGCCCGCCAGGGCGCATACATCGGTGGCAAGCTGCACCCCGCCGGGGGCGCAGGTGTTGGCGTTGCCGCTGTTGATGATGATGGCCTGGGCGTAGCCATCGGCCAGGTGGGCACGGTCTACCGTGATGGAGGCACCGTACACCTTGTTGGTGGTGTAGCAGGCCGCACCCGCACACCGAACCGAGGCTTTGATGATGGCAAGGTCGGGTTTGGTATGGTTGCGCCGGATGCCGCAATGTACACCCGATGCCGAAAAGCCCTGCGCGGCACAAACCCCGCCGGGTATGGTTTTAAACGCTTCGTTCATGATTCTCTCCTTTTCGTTTTGCAGTTCCGGGTGGCGGGGCCGGGCTTTACCCCCGGCGGCAACCGCCGGGTTTCGGCCGCGCGCCGGGTTATGGTTATACCAGCCCGGTACCCTCCGGCAGGCCAAGCATCAGGTTCATGCACTGCACCGCCGCGCCCGAGCTACCCTTGCCCAGGTTATCAAACAGGCTGATTAACAGCATCCGCTTGCCATCGGGCGAGGCCGTGGGGTAAATTTCCAGCGTATCTTTGCCAGCCAGGGTATTGGCGGGCAAAAAGCCGGGTGCGGTGTTTAGCGGGTGTACCGTAACCATCCCCTCGCCCTGGTAATATTCGGCCAGGGCGGCGGCCAGTTCCTCGGCGGTATGGCCAAGCTGGGCCGGGTGCAGCGGCACGGTAACCTCCATGCCCGCATAGTAATCGTCCACCACGGGGCAAAACACCGGTGGCTCGGCCAGGCCGCAAACGGCCTGCATTTCGGGCAGGTGCTTGTGTGTAAGGTTTAGCCCATAGGGGCGGGGGCTTTGCAGCGCGGCATCCCGCCCGGGGGCGGTGTACTGGGCAATGCCGCTTTTGCCCGCGCCCGAATAGCCCGAAAGCCCGTAGCAGCTAAGTGGCTGGGCCGCGCCCAGCAGCCCGCAGGCAACCAGGGGCGCCACCAGGGTGATAAACCCGGTGGCGTAGCAGCCCGGCACCGCCACGCGGGATGCCGCGCGGATGGCCGCCCGCTGGCCGTGCAGCTCCGGCAGGCCATAAACCCAGGTAGGGTCGGTTTGGAAGGCCGTGCGGTGGGCGGTGGAGGTATCTAAGACGCGCACATCGGGCCGCAGCAGGGGGATAATTTCCTTGGCGGCGGCATCCGGCAGGCAAAGGAAGGCCAAATCGGCATTGTTGATGGCCGCGGCCCGGGCTTCCAGGTTTTTGCGGTCGGCCTCGGGGATTTGCAGCAGGGTAAATTCGGGCCGGGCGGCCAAACGGTCGGCAATGCGCAGGCCGGTGGTGCCCGCCGAGCCATCAATAAAAATTTTGTAGTTTTGTTGTGGCAATGCGTTTTCCACGGTTTATACCCCCAGCTTTTGTTTTGTCAAGGCAATTTGGGCCAACACGCTGGCCTTGGTGGGGCCGCCATAGCTGGTGCGCCCCTCGCAGCAATGCGAAAGGTCGATTGCGGTATAAATATCTTCCTCAAACAGCGGGCTGTAGGCTTTGAACTCGGCAAGGGTAAGCTCCTCCAGCGTTTTATCGGCGGCAATGCAGGCCGCCACCATGCTGCCGGTACACTTGTAGGCATCGCGGAAGGGCAACCCCTTTTTGGTAAGGTAATCGGCACAATCGGTGGCGTTGATAAAGCCCTTGGCGGCGGCGCGGCGCATATTGGCGGGCAGGGGCTTCATGGTGGCAAGCATGGGGGTGATGGTTTTTAGGCAGAGGGCCAGGGTATCCACCGCGTCAAAAATGGCCTCCTTATCCTCCTGCATATCTTTATCGTAGGCAAGGGGGATGCCCTTCATCATCACCAGCAGGGTGTTTAAATCTCCATAAACGCGGCCGGTTTTGCCACGTATCAGCTCGGTGACATCGGGGTTCTTTTTTTGCGGCATGATGGAGGAGCCGGTGGTAAAGGCATCGTCCAGCTCAATAAACTTAAACTCCCAGCTGCACCAAAGGATAATCTCCTCCGAAAGGCGGGAAAGGTGCATCATGCAGGTGGCAAGGGCGGCGGCAATCTCAATGCAAAAATCGCGGTCGGACACACCATCGATGGAATTTTGGCAGGGGGCCGCAAAGCCCAGGGCCGCCGCGGTGGCCGCACGGTCGAGCGGGTAGGTGGTGCCTGCCAAGGCACCCGAGCCCAAGGGGCACTCGGCATCCATGCGGGCAGTGGCATCGGCCAGGCGGCCAATATCCCGCAGCAGCATGGCGGCGTAGGCCATCAGCTGGTGGCCAAAGGTGACGGGCTGCGCCCGCTGCAAATGGGTGTAGCCAGGCATCACGGCATCGGCACCGGCCTCGGCCTGGGTGCAAAGGGCCAAAATTAACTCTCGCAGCTGCGCATCCAGCCCGGCGCAGGCATCCCGCAGGTAAAGGCGGATATCCAACGCCACTTGGTCGTTCCGGCTGCGCCCGGTGTGCAGCCGCTTGCCGGCATCGCCAATGCGGGCGGTAAGGGTTTGCTCCACAAAGGTATGCACATCCTCGGCGGTGGGGTCAATGGGCAGGGCACCACTTTCCACCTCGGCCAAAATATCTTCCAGGCCCTTGCGGATGGCGGCGGCATCCGCCGCCGGGATAATGCCCTGGTTGCCCAGCATGGCGGAATGGGCAATGCTGCCCCGGATATCTTGTGCCAACATACGGGCATCAAACCGAATGCTGGAGTTAAAATCGTTCACACGGGCATCCACGGCCTTGCTGGCGCGGCCCTGCCAAAGTTGTGCCATGTTGGGTATACCTCCTTGGTTGGGTGGTTGAAGTGGTTGAAGTAGTTGAAGTGGTTGAAAGGTAGTGCCCCTTCAAAAAACAAAACGCTTAAAAAAGCCAAAGCTTAAAATTTTAAAAATTAGGGGGCAACGGCCCCGGTATACCAAAACCACAAAACCGCCAGGGGGCGTTCCCCCGGCGGTGATGGTTGTTGGGGTGTGGGCTACCACTTAGCCCTTGGGCCACTTTTGGGCCAGCTTGGCGCGCTCGGCAATGGGCAGGCCAAACAGGTTGATAAACCCGGCGCTATCGGCCTGGTTGTAATCTTCATCCTCGCCAAAGCTGGCGGTTTGCTCGTCGTACAGGGTGTAGGGGCTGGTAACGCCCGCGTTCACCATGTTGCCCTTGTAGAGCTTAAGGGTAACATCGCCGGTTACGGTTGCCTGCAAGCTATCGGTAAAGGCGCAAATTGCCTCCCGCAGGGGGGTAAACCACTGGCCGTTGTAAACGATATCGGCCATTTTTTGGGCGACAATCTCCTTAAAATGGAAGCTTTCTTTATCTAACGTAATGGTTTCCAGCACGTTGTGGGCCTTGTACAGGATGGCCCCGCCCGGGGTTTCGTACACGCCACGGCTCTTCATGCCGACCAAACGGTTTTCCACAATATCCAACAGGCCAATGCCGTTGGCACCGCCCACCTTGTTCAGGTATTCAATCAGCGCAACGCCATCCATGGCCTTGCCATCCACGGCGGTGGGGATGCCCTTCTCAAAATGTAGGGTCAGGTAGGTGGGGGTATCGGGCGCTTGCTCGGGGGATACGCCCAGCTCCAAAAAGCCTTCCTTGTTATACTGCGGCTCCAGGGCGGGGTTTTCAAGGTCAAGGCCCTCGTGGCTGAGATGCCAAAGGTTTTTATCCTTAGAATAGTTGGTTTCGCGGTTGATTTTTAGGGGGATGTTGTGGGCCTCGGCGTAATCAATCTCCTCGTCGCGGCTCTTAATTTCCCACTCACGCCAGGGGGCGATAATCATCATCTCGGGGGCAAGGGCTTTTAGGGTAAGCTCAAACCGAACTTGGTCGTTCCCTTTGCCGGTGCAGCCGTGGCAGATGGCATCGGCGTTTTCTTTTATGGCAATCTCGGCCAAGGCCTGGGCAATGCAGGGCCGCGCGTGGGAGGTACCAAGCAGGTAATCCTCGTACTTGGCATCCGCCTTGAGGCAGGGCCAGATAAAGTTTTCAACATAATCCTTTTTCAAATCCAGGATGTAGAGCTTGGAGGCACCGGTTTTTTTGGCCTTTTCCTCCAAGCCGTCCAGCTCGGTGCCCTGGCCCACATCGCCCGAAACGGCAACAACCTCACAGTTGTTGTAGTTCTCTTTCAGCCAAGGGATGATGATGGAGGTATCCAGCCCGCCCGAGTAGGCAAGCACAACCTTTTTGATGTCCGCTTTCGTTTTTTTCATGGTAAGTACCTCACTTTAATTTATAATATAGGGGGTTTATCCAATCGCTTGAATAAATATTCATTCCGTATGTTTAATTATACACGAAATCGCATAATTCGCAAGGTGGCAAGTTCCACAAAGGATTCCCAACCCTGTGGCGG